>CAZAHC010000279.1:0-4278 GCA_964484595.1 uncultured Fibrobacteraceae bacterium
TCAACCGCGTAATCGGCAGTCGTCGATCCGTTGTACACGAGACGCCGGGGGCGACTCGCGACCGTCTTGTGGAGCAAACCGACTGGGCGGGCCACAGCTTCCTGCTCGTCGACACCGGCGGCATCATCCCCTTCGGCAAGGCCGATTCGGGTTTCGATCGGCTGGTCACCGAGGTGTCATTGGCCGCCATCGCAGAGGCGGATGTCGTGCTCTTGCTGGCGGACGGTCAGACGGGGCCCACCAGCTGGGACGACTCCATCGCCCACCACCTGCGCCAGTGCGGCAAGCCGGTCGTCCTGGCCGTGAACAAGCTGGAGAAGGAGGCCAACCAGCTCGCGATCGGGGAGTTCTTCAAGCTCGGCCTGGGCGAACCGCTGGGCATCAGCGCTTTGCACGGTCAGGGCGTGGGGGACCTGATGGACAGGGTGGTCGCTGACTTTCCGAAACAGGAGGCGGACTCACCCTGCGACTGTCGGGTGGCGATCGTCGGCCGGCCCAACGTCGGCAAGTCCAGCCTCTTGAACCAGCTCGTCGGTCGGGACGAGGCGCTCGTGAGCGAGGTCCCCGGCACCACCCGGGACGCTATTCACACCGACCTGCGCTGGCACGGAAAGGTGATTCGCCTGATCGACACCGCAGGCCTGCGGCGGAAATCCCGTGTCAAGGAGGCGGTCGAGGCCTTCTGCGCCATGCGAACCCTGCGCACCCTGGCCACCTGTGACGTCGCCGTCCTGATGGTGGACGCCGCGGCGGGGACCGTGACCCAGGACGCACGCATCGCGGGCCACATCCATGACTCCGGCAAGGGGGTCGTGGTCGCCTTCAACAAATGGGACCTGGTGGAAAAAGACCACTCCACATACCGCGAGGTATGGGATAAATTTCTGCAGCAGGTGCCCTTCCTCTCCTACGCGCCTTGGTTCACCTTTTCCGCCCTGAGCCGGCAGCGACTGGGGAGGATTTTGGAAACGGTGTGGGAGGTTCACGAGGCGCGGCAGCAGCGCGTGGCAACTGCAGCGCTGAATCAGTTCCTGGCCGCGGTGGTCAAGCGCCAGAATCCCCGGAGCCACGGCGGGGGAGTGGGGAAAGTTTATTTCGGCATGCAGACGGAAAAGACACCCCCCACGTTCGTGATCTCGGTGAACAACCCCGCCTTCTTCGCGCGGAACTACCTGCGATTCCTGAACAACCAGCTGCGCGCGGAGTACGGCTTTTTCGGCAACCGGATCTTCATCAAGCTGAAGAAGCACTGACAGTTTTTCCGGCCCGCGAGGAATTAATTCATGTTGTTGATTCTTTGCCTGCTCGCCTGCTACCTGCTCGGTTCGATCCCGTTCAGCTTCATCGTCGCCCGCGGGGTCAAGAAGATCGACCTGCGCCAGCACGGCAGCGGTAATCTCGGCGCCACCAACATCGTGCGCACCCTGGGCCCCGGCTGGGGAGTCTGGGTGCTGTTTCTCGACATGGCGAAGGGGGCGGTGGCGGTGCTGCTCATGTCGTGGCTGGCGGCCAACTGGCCGGAGGGAGAGCCCACTCCCTTGCACCTCCCGCCCGACCTCTGGCGGATCGCGGCCGGTTTCCTGGCCGCCTTCGGCCACACCTTCAGTCCTTTTGTCGAATTCCACGGGGGCAAGGGAGTGGCCACCACCGCGGGAGCCTTTTTCATCCTGGCGCCTTTCCCGACCCTGGCGGCGACCGCAGTGTTCCTGGTCGCCTTCGCTGCCACCCGGATCGTCTCCTTCGGCAGCCTCTGCGCCGCCGCGGTCCTGCCGGTGGCAGTTTTCTACTTCGAGTGGCACAGCGCCCAGTTCTCCAAGACGATCTTCGTGTTCACCCTGATCATCTGCACCTGGGTCTTCTTCCGTCACCGTGCCAACCTGAAGCGCCTGCAGGCCGGGACCGAAGTACCTCTCAAGCCGGCCGGGGAAGACGAACCCGAATGAACCAGGGCCCGCGCCAGGCCCGGAAGACGAGGCGGTTCATGAAAGCGACGATTCTCGGCACCGGCAGCTGGGGTTGTTCCTTCGGCCGGCTCCTCGCGCAGACCTGGTCCGAGGTCGTCCTCTGGGGGATAGAAGAACCGCAGGTGACGAACATCAACACCCTGCACGCCAACCCCGATTTCCTCGGCGACGTCCGGTTCCCCACTCACCTGCGGGCTACCCGCGATCTGGCCGAGGCGGTTGCCGGCACCGAGGCCATCTTCGTGGCCGTGCCCAGCCAGGCAGTCCGCAGCGTGGCAGCCCTGGTTGCCGGCGCGGAACCACCCGCCGGGGTCCCCGTCTTCAGCCTGGCCAAGGGCATCGAGCTCGACAGCCTGAAACGACTGAGCCAGGTCCTCGGCGAGGAACTAAACCTGGACAGGGCGGGGGGCAGCCATCCGGTGGCGGTCCTGCTCGGCCCCAGCCACGCCGAGGAGGTCGCCCGCGACATGCCCACTGCCGTGGTTCTTTCCGGCCAACCGGACACCGATTGGGCGCCGTGGCAAAAGTTGCTCTCGGGGCCCCATTTCCGCGTCTACACCAACGATGATCTGACCGGCGTGGAAAGCTCTTCCGCCTTCAAGAACGTGATCGCCCTGGCGGTGGGCATCTGTGACGGCCTCCGCCTGGGCGACAATTCGCGAGGAGCCCTGATGACCAGGGGGCTCAACGAGATGGCCCGGGTCGGCAAGGCCCTGGGCGGGCGTCCGGAAACCTTCTTCGGCCTGGCCGGCATCGGGGACATGATCACCACCTGCACCAGCCGCCATTCCCGGAACCGGAACTTCGGGGAAGCGATCGGCCGCGGGGTCAAGAACCCGCAGGAAATCCTGGCCGGACAGCTCCAGGTGGTCGAAGGGGTGGTCATGACCAAGGCGGCCTTAAAGTTGGGCGAGAAGTTCGCGATAGAACTTCCTATCACAAAAGAAGTTTATAAGGTACTATTCTCCGGCCAATCACCAAGACAGGCCATGCGGGACCTCATGCGAAGGAAACAACGTTCGGAGGTTGATTGATCCCGCGGGCGCACCGAGGAGAGATTCGCGCCATGACCGAAAAGCCCAGCAAGCTCTACTATTCCATCAGCGAGGTGGCTGCGCTCACCCGGGTTAAGGCCCACGTCCTGCGCTACTGGGAAAGTGAGTTCCCCACCCTGCGTCCCCGGAAAACGCGAAGCGGGAGTCGTCGCTACCGGCAGCGGGACATCGACGAGATCCTCGCCATCAAGCGTCTTCTGTACGACGAGGGCTACAAGATCGCGGGCGCCCGGAAGGTGCGGCGGCAGGAGATCACCGCGGCCAAGCAAGCCGAAGAAACGGCCGAGGCCCAGCTGAAAATCAGGTTCGGAGACCTGGAACCGGCCAAGCAGCTGGACCACATCCGCAGCGAGTTGAACGAGATCCACAACCTGCTCCGGCACCTGGAGGCCGAGGCGAAGGGTTGATCCCTGCGACCGGAAGACCGTGATCCACCTTGTTCAACGGGGGGGAAATTATTAGATTGTGGCAGCGCGAGATCTCGCCTCCGTACGAGAGCTCCTGATGGTCGGGGCGTGGCGCAGTCCGGTAGCGCACTTGCATGGGGGGCAAGTGGTCGCCGGTTCAAATCCGGCCGCCCCGACCAATTTTTTCCGGTTTCCCGGGTCGACCGGTGATCTGGCCCGGGCATGGATATCCAGTCGGAACGGGTTGCGGCCAGGCAACCCGTTTTTGGTTGGGAAGCCGAGCGGGCCATGAAGGTCGGCGTGATAATCCCCGCCCTGAACGCGGCCAGCCATCTACCCGCCTTGCTGGCGGACATTCGCGGCCTGCATCCCCAGTGGCGAATCCTCGTCGTGGACGACGGCAGCACCGACGACACCGCGGGTGTGGCCCGGGCCACCGGGGTCGAGGTCTGGCAGCACCAGGTCAACCGGGGCAAGGGGGCCGCCCTCGCCACCGGTTTCGCCTGGGCGCTGGCGGAGGGTTGCCGCTGGGTGTTCACCATCGACGCCGACGGCCAGCATCTTCCCCGGGAGATGGGCGGTTTCCTGCGCGAGGCCAGGGCCTGGGGTTTCGATGTGGTGGTGGGCACCCGGATGGCCGACACCGCCGGCATGCCCTGGGTCCGCCGGGCCACCAACCGCTTCACTTCGTGGGTGATTAGTCGGCTGGCAGGTTGTAGAATTGTCGACTCGCAGAGCGGTTTTCGCCTCTTCCGGACCGCCTGCCTGAAGGACCTGCGGTTGAAGACCAGCCGCTACGACACCGAATCGGAGATCCTGGTCCGCCTGGCCTGGCGGGAATGCCGTATCGGT
>CAZAHC010000280.1:0-4277 GCA_964484595.1 uncultured Fibrobacteraceae bacterium
AAGTGACGAGCCTGGCGTCCACCGGCAGGGAACCGTCCTCGGCGCCACCCCCCCGGCGGCGCATAGTGGAGAACATCCGCCACGCCAGGTACAGCAGCACCACCGCGATGAAGAGTTTGAAGTGGCGCGGATCCGGCAGCAGCAGGATGCGCACCAGCATGCCGAGGAACATCCCCGGCAGGTAGCCGGCGATCAGGGCCCCGGCCAGCCACCAGTCCAGCCTGCCTTCGCGGAAGAAGCGGTAGACCCCCCCGGGAATGCCGAACACGTTGAAAAGGAGATTGGTCGGCGAGACGGCCGGCGCCGTGAAACCAAGCACGCTCACCTGGAACGGCAGGAGCAGGAAGGCGCCGCTCACCCCCGCCGTCGCGCAGATCGTCCCGAGCAGGAATGCCACCACCGGCGGCACGTAGAGCGGAATCTCGACGCCGGAGACGGGGAAGGTCAAGGTTGGTCTCCTTCTTGGTTCGGCTCGCTGGCGGGCCGGGCCGGGGTGGGGTCAGAGCCAGAGGATCACGTGGAGGCCATACAGCCCTGTGTAATGAAAAGGGGCGAATCGATCCCAGCCGAAGTAATCCACCTCGAACACCTCGGATCTTTCCTCCTGGATCGCCTCGCGTCCCTGATCCGGCATGACAAACCGGTAACCTGCAGTCCATCTTCGCCACCCGAACACAAGGCCGAAATCAAACTCGACGGTCAGCCGGGGGACGGGATCGAAGGCCGGCCGCAGGCCTAGGACAAGATACCAGGCATCCCTGTCCCTCTCGAACGATTCGGAATATGTTGACAAGGGGATATCTTCCCGGAAGTGGCCCCACTCGTACACGGCCCCGAGGTTCACGCTGAAGGCGAAGCGACCCGCCCGCACCAGCTGGTAGCCAAGGAACGAACGTACCCATTTCGATCCGCCGTCGTACCGGTACGTGTTTTCGATAACCTGAGGATCATCCCCCGCCTCGCTCGTCTCAACTCGGCGGGTCCTGGACCACCAGGAATCCCACGGATTGACGGAAACCCCGAACTCCCACTTAGCGGAAAGCTGTCGCCGAACGGCCAGGCCGTTTTCCCAGCCGAAGCCCCAGGTGCGCTGAGACTCTTGCCCATCTGCTGCCAGCGCTACCGAGGCCGGGAGCCCGGCGCATAGAAGGATCAGGGCCGTTCTTCTCATAACCAGAAGATGAAGTGAAGGGAACCGAACCCGTACCAGCCGCCAAAAAGATCGAAGCTATCGGACTGATAGCTCGAATCCTCACCGCTTTCCCGGGGTTCTTCTTCCCCACCGGAGTAACTCGATCTGCGATGGGACCACTCCCGGTCCCAGCTGTACTCCAGGCCGAAGTGGAAACCGGCGGTTACCCTCTCGTGGAGCAGAATCGAGGGACGCAAGCCAAGCCAGAGCCGCCAGGTCCTGCCCTTTTCTTCCTGCACGCGGTCTTGCCACCGCTCGCTGTGCTGGCTGAAGGTCCGGCTGTTGTCCTGCTCGACCTCCCAGGTGTAATTAACGGCGGTGAAGAGGCAGAGGGTGAGGCGCTTCACCGACCAGATACTCCGGCCAACATCCAACCTGACCCAGCCCGATTCCCGGCGATCGTCGTTAGGCGCCTGGAGAACACCCTGGTTCTCCGGTTCGTACTCGGTGTCCCACTCCTGTCGTTCGGACCGAAACAGGCGGTCGTTCGGCCCCCCCGCCAGACCGACCTCCCAGCCGCCGCCCAGCAGCTTGCGCAGGCAGATCCCCTCGTACCAGCCGATGCCCCAGCGCGGGACGAACTCCTCCTCGCCGCGGGCCGGCGGCGCCGGCATACAGACCAGCGCCGCCATCACCGCCGTCAGCAGGACCGAGGCCCGGAGACCCCGCCCTCCCTCCTTGCCAGATCGTTGTCCGCTCAAGCCGGCTCCCCTCGCGAAATCCCCCGGCCGCGGGCGCCGGCGTCTCTAACCTACTTCAGCGCGTCGGGGTTGAGCCCCTCCAGCTCCGGCAGGACGAACAGGCCGTCCTTGCGCACCAGCTTGCCGTCGAAGTGGATCTCGCCGCCGCCCCAGTCGGCGGTCTGGATGTTGACGATGTCCCAGTGCAGGGCCGACTTGTTGCCGTTGTCGGCCTGCTCGTAGGCGTTGCCGGGGGTGAGATGGAACGAGCCCCGGATCTTCTCGTCGAACAGGGTGTCGAGCATCGGCTTGGTGATGTGGGGATTGACGCCCAGGGCGAACTCCCCGAAGTAGCGGCCCCCCTCGTCCACGTCGAGCGTCTCGTTCAGCTTCTTCTCGTCGCCCTCGGCGGTCGCCTTCTCGATGCGCCCGTCCTTGACCTCGAAGCGCACGTTCTTGAACAGCGAACCGGCCCGCATGGTCGCGGCGTTGTAGGTGATCACGCCATTCACCGAGTCCCGCACCGGGGCGGTGTAGATCTCCCCGTCGGGGATGTTCCGGTGACCGTCGCACTTGACCGCGGGCAGCCCCTTGATGCTGAAGACGAGCTCGGTGCCGGGCCCGGTGATCTTGACCTCGTCGGTCGCCTCGAGCAGCTCGCACAGCGGGTCCATGGCCTTGCTCAGGCGAGCGTAGTCCAGGGTGCAAACCTGGAAGTAGAAATCGGCGAACTCCTCGGTGGCCCGCTCGGCGAGCTGCGCCATGGCGGGGTTGGGATAGCGCAGCACGCACCACTTCTTCTTCAGCCGCACCGGGATGTGCACCTGGTCCCAGTACGCCTTGTCGTGCCACTTCATGTGATCGGCGTCGACGTCGGCGAGGTCGAACGGATTGGTGCTGCCCCGCACGGCGATGTAGGCGTCCACCGCCTCCATGATCGGCCGGTGGAACTGGCCCCACTTCTCGAACTGGGCCTGCCCGGCGTTCATGATGAAGCCGCGGCTGACGGTCTCGTCGTTGTAGTACCAGAACGGCACCCCGCCCTTCGCGGTGGCCACGCGGACCAGCTCGCGGCCCAGGTCGAGAGCATCGAGGCCCTTGATTTCCAGGTAGATGATCTCGCCCTCCTGCAGCTCCACGCTGTAGGTGATCAGCTGTTCGGCGAGGTTGGTGATGCGCGGATCGAACATCGCTGCCTCCTTGGGTTGAAGGATCAGGTCAAGATACCCGCAAACCGCCGGGCGGGGAACCCCTCTTTCCCGGCCAGAAAAGGTTTTCGCGGTCTCGGCGATCTGACTATCATGAGGCCAGCCGGCAGCCTCCGGCGGGCGGCCCTTCGCGGCCCGGGTTTGCTGCCGCGCCGACGAAAGGTTTTCACGATGCCGAAGAAGAAGCAGGACTTGGCCGCCGACCTCGCCGCCTGGGAGGAGCAGACCGTCCAGCCATTGCTCGCCAAACGGCCGGAACGGCAGCAGCGGTTCACCACTTCCAGCGGCCTCGAGGTCAGTCGCCTCTACACGCCGGTCGACCGGCCGGCTGCCGACTATGCCGCCGACCTCGGCCTGCCCGGCCAGCCTCCTTTCACCCGGGGCGTCCAGCCCAACATGTACCGCGGCCGCTTCTGGACCATGCGGCAGTACGCCGGCTTCGGCTCCTGCCACGAGACCAACGAGCGGTTTCGTTACCTGCTGAGCCAGGGACAGACCGGCCTGTCGGTGGCCTTCGACCTGCCCACCCAGATGGGTTACGACTCGGACGACCCGGTGGCCGCCGGCGAGGTGGGCCGCACCGGCGTCGCCATCGACACGGTCCAGGACCTGGAGAACCTGCTCCGCGAGATCCCGCTGGACGAGGTCAGCGTGTCGATGACGATCAACTCCCCCGCCGCCATCCTGCTGACGATGCTCGTCGCCGTGGCCGAGAAGCAGGGCGTGGCTCCCGCCTCGCTCACCGGCACAATCCAGAACGACGTGCTGAAGGAGTACATCGCCCGCGGCACCTACATCTTCCCCCCGCAGCCCTCGATGCGCCTGATCACCGACATATTCGCCTGGTGCCAGCAGGAGCTGCCGCGCTGGAACACCATCTCGATCAGCGGCTACCACATCCGCGAGGCCGGGGCGACGGCGGTGCAGGAGCTGGCCTTCACCTTCGCCGACGCGATCGCCTATTGCGAGGCGGCCCTCGCCGTGGGGCTCGACTTCGACCGCTTCGCCGGCCGGCTCTCCTTCTTCTTCAACTGCCACAACCATTTCCTGGAGGAGATCGCCAAGTTCCGCGCCGCCCGCCGCATCTGGAGCAAGATCTGCCTGGAGCGGTTCGGCGCCCGGAACCCGGCCTCGGCCCGGCTGCGCTTTCACACCCAGACCGCCGGTTCGACCCTGACCGCCCAGGAGCCCGAGAAC
>CAZAHC010000281.1:0-4270 GCA_964484595.1 uncultured Fibrobacteraceae bacterium
CGCGGGGAATGGCGTTGCGCATGCTGCCGCCGTCGATCGACACCAGGCGGAACGGCACCTGCTCATGAGCCGCCAGCAGGCAACGCGTGAGAAGCTTGATGGCGTTGCCGCGGTTCTTGCCGATGTCCAGTCCCGAATGACCCCCCAGCAGACCGGTGACCGCGACCTTGCGGGCGCCGCTTTCCTTGGGTGCCCGGGCCTGGTTGTTGAGCAGAGTCAACTCGCTGTCCCGGCCGCCGGCGCAGCCGATGAACACCGCGTCATCCTCCTCGGAATCCAGGTTGATCATTCGCCGGGCACTGAAGAAACCGGCCTGGACACCGGCCGCGCCGGTCAGACCGCGCTCCTCGTCCACGGTCAACAGCACCTCGACCGGTCCGTGCACGACTCTCTGGTCCTCGGCCAGCGCGAGGCCCATCGCCAGGCCGATGCCGTTATCCGCCCCGAGGGTCGTTCCGTCGGCGGTGACCCAGTCTCCCTCGACGAGGATCTTGATCGGGTCGTTGGCAAAATCGTGCTTCGTGGCCGCGTTCTTCTCGCAAACCATGTCGACGTGGCCCTGGATCAGCACGGGCGCCGCCTTCTCGTGGCCCCTGGTCGCCGGAATCGAGATGAGCAGGTTGCCGGTCTCGTCCTGCTTGACCCCCAGTCCCCGCTCTTCCGCCCAGGCTTTGAACATCTCCTGCACGGCGGCCTCGTTGCCCGAGCCGCGGGGAATCTTGCTCATCCGGTCGAACAGCTGCCAGACGGCTTTTGGCTGTAGCGCCTCGTACTTGCTCATCGTCACTCCTTGCGCGGTGAGAGGTTATCCCGGTGTGCCGGAAAGCCGAAGGTAATCAGCCGGCGGGGGGGAAGTCAACCGGCGCCGCCGGGACCGGAGCGGCCACTCCCGGAATAACCCGGATTAGTCGCCGAAGCGCAGGATGCCGCCCCAGACGGTCACGATGAAGACCTCGTGGCGGGTGGCTCCGTGGACGCCGTAGAGGCCGTCCCGGGTGCCGCTGTCGAGGAAGTGCCAGTCGCGACCGTTGAAGTGAGGCACGGTGCCGGCGTGGCCCACCACGAAGATGTCGCCCGGGCCGCTGCCCCAGATCCCGAAGAGCATGAAGGAGGTGGCGATATCCTTCTCGGCCCACCCGGCCCCGTCGAAATGCAGGACCAGGCCGTTCTGCCCCACGGCGTACGCGTCGTCCGGGCCGGAACTCCAGACCCCGAGCAGCACGCTGGAACCGCCGTTGGCCTGCAGCGACCAGGCGGTCCCGTCGTAATGGAGGATGGTGCCCTCGAGGCCGACGGCGAAGATGTCGTCCGGGGCGTTTCCCCAGACGGCGTAGAGGTTGTTATCTGTCCCGCTGTCCTGGATGGACCAGGCGGTGCCGTCGTAGTGGATGATCTGCCCGCGCAGGCCCACGGCGAAGACGTCGCTCCCGGAGCTGCCCCAGACCCCCCGCAGGGATTCGCGCACGCGGCTGTCCTGGAAGGACCAGGTCGAACCGTCGTAGTGGCGAACCGTCCCGAAGTCGCCTACCGCGAAGATGTCGTCCCGGGCGCTGCCCCAGACGCTGTTGAGATTGGCGTTGGTGCCGCTCGCCTGGGTCGCCCAGTCGTCGCCGTCGTAGTGGAGGATCACCCCGTCGTGACCGACCGCGAACACGTCCCAGCTCGCCGCGCACCAAACGTCCTGCAGGAAGTCGGTGACCCCGCTGCGGACTATGTTCCAGCCGGTCCCCGAGTTTCTCAGGATGTAGCCGTTGTACCCCACTGCGTAGCAAAGGCCGCTGCCGTCGCTCCAGAAGCCGAAGAGAGATCTTCGGGTGGCGGTGTCCACGACGGACCAGCCGTTGCCGTCGTTGTGAATCAGGACGCCGTCCTCGCCGACGGCGTAGACATCGCTGGCATCGGTGCCGCCGACATCCCACAGGTCCTCGATGGTGCCGCTATCCTGGGTTTGCCAGACGCCGCCGTCGCGCCGGAGGATCACCCCATCCTCGCCCACCGCGAAGACGGCGCCGCCCGGAGCGCACCAGACCCGGTGGAGGGAGGTGGTCACGCCGCTCGGTTCGGCCAGCCAGTCGGTCCCATCGAAGTGGAGGATGGTGCCGCCGCTGCCGACGACGTAGAGGTCGTTGGCGGCCAGACCATCCAGGCCGTTCAGGTCGCTCTCGGTGTCGACCTCCAGCGGGGACCAGATGGTCCCGTCCTCGCGCAGGACGGTCCCATCATCGCCGACGACGAAGATATCCTCGCCGGAGGCGCCCCAGATCCCGTTCAGGGACACCTGGACGCCGCTGAACACACCGGACCAGGAGGAGCCGTCGAAGTGGCGGATCTTGCCCCAGGAGCCGGCCGCGTAGACGTCGTCGGCAGCGGCGCCCCAGACGTCCTTCAACCAGAACTCGGTGGTGCTCTCCTGGCTGGTCCAGGACTGCCCGTCGAAGTGGAGGATGGACCCGAAGTCGCCGACGGCGAAGACGTCTCCGGTGCCGCTGTCCCAGATCGCCCGCAGGGTGAATTCCGGCCGGAGAGACCACGACCAGTCCCGGCTGAACCCGGAGATGGGATCGAGGCACCTGTCCTCGCAACCGACGACCGCCAGCAGCAGCAGGGCAACCAGCGCCACCAGGCCCGGGCCGGCGGCGGCCGTGGTAAACACGATGCGGCGGCGCATGAACCCTCCCCTTGCACGGAACCAGTCGAGCCTGCCTGCAGGAGTCTTACACCACATCGGCCAATTGATCAATTCCCGGGGAAAGGAATCTGAACCTGCAGCGGGTTGCCCGCCGGTTGCCAGTTGCCCTTGAAACTCTCCCCGCCCCCCACCGGCAGAAGCAGCCAGGAGTACTTGCCGTAGTGCCCGATCCGGCGCGCGAGGGAAGGCAGGGTGGCAAACTGGCGACAGACGAGGACCAGGTCGGTGGCAGTCGGGTCGTGAGGATTGTAGACGGCGAAGACGAGGTTGTATTCCCGCAGGCTGTAACGCTTGCCGGCCAGCAGCACGGTATCGCCGGCGATCGTCAGCTCCGCCGGCCGCCACTCCTGCAGGACCCCCGGCGGTGGGTTCAGCAGGACCCCGCAGAGAGCGGTGCCCGGGGTGACGTCAGTCGGCGGCTGTCCGTTCTCGAAGAAAATCGGGTCGTCGGAGTGGCCGAAGCTCAGGGCGAACTCGCGGGCGGCCTCGACCTCGGCCTCTTGGCCGGCCGGCAGGACAAAGAGGGGCACCTCCTCCGCGAGGACCTGGCTGATCGTGGGCTCGATCTCCTGCCGGTGCAGGCGGCGGAAGAGGTGATGGTCCGGATCGACGGCCACCGCGGTGGCGCCCGGCGCCTCGAGCGTGAACGTCCGGCTCTTCTCCGCGAGGCGAACCGTGTGCTCGACCGGTCCCGCAGGGGTTACCACCACCACCGGGATCTGCAGCTCGTAGGTCGGCGTGCCCTGTTCGAGTCTCAGCGCGACGGCGTCGCCCACCAGCTCGACCCCGGCCAGGGTCAAGGTCGGCACGCCCGTGCGAGTCAGCCACTGCTGCTGGAAACCGGTCAGGTCCCGCCCCGAGGCCAGGGCGAAGGCGGCGAAGAAATCGCCCCAGGTGGCCTGCCGGAACCGCTTCTCCCGGTAGACGCTGCGCAGCCCGGCGAGGAAGGACTCGCGCCCGATCTCCCGGTCGACCATGTGGAAGACCATCATGCTCTTGCCGTAGCCGACGGCGCGGGTGGCGCCGCTGTGGCGGCTCTTGAACTCGGTCAGCGGGAAATCCCGGCCGGTCTCGCCCGGGGAGCCCTCGCCCGCAGGGCCCTCGGTGGCGACGTACGCCGCGTAGTCCTTCAAAAGATTTCGGCGATACTCCCGGGCGGCGGCCGCCGACTCCTGCTGCTTGTAGAGGTAATCAGCGCAGTAGACGGTCAACCCCTCGCACCAGTTGCCGCCCTCGCCCACGAAGACCGAGTTGCCCCACCAGTTGTGGCAGATCTCGTGCCCGAAGCTGGTGTAGGGGATGAAGGGCAGCCGCATCACCATCCCGCCGAGCAGGGTGTACGAGGGCATCCCGTAGCCGGTGGGAAACCAGTTCTCCACGGTGGCGAACTTGCCGTACGGGTACGGCCCGATCAGCTCCTCGTACAGGTCGAGGTAGGCCCGGGTGCGCTCGAGGTAGAGATCGCTCAGGCGCCGGTCGTCCGAGAGCAGGAAGGTGTAGATGAAGACGTCGCCCTGCAAATAATAGAAAACTACAAACGGGGCGACGACCAGGTTCAACACGTCGCTCGGGTGCCGCGCC
>CAZAHC010000282.1:0-4254 GCA_964484595.1 uncultured Fibrobacteraceae bacterium
GAGCTTCTGGTGGATCTCAACCAGCGCTCCCAGGCGGTCGTCTCCCTGGATCAGGAAGGCGCGCTGCGGGCCGGTGATCAGAAAACCACCTTCCTCGGCAGCCCGAGCCAGGCCGGACACGCTCTCGGGGAATAGGACCAGCTGGGTGTGCTCCGGTCCGGTGGGAACCGCGCTGAAGGCGAGCAGGCTGACCTCGGCGCTGGCCAGCTGGGCCAGCAGCTTGCACGCCTCACCGGGCCGATCCTCGACGGTGGCGTAGAAGTAGTCCACGGTTCGAATACTGGCGTTCATCGCCAACCTCCCGCGTAGGCATTCCAGGGCCGGGCAATTCTAGCATCTGGCCGCCATTTGGCCAGGGACATTCTGCCCGCCGCCACTAGCCCGGATTATTCATGAATAATCCGGGTTAAGGTGTTGACCGCCGGCACCCGGGGAAGATACGATGGTACCAGAAAGCTCCAGTCGACCCACCTGGGGGTGGTGCCGAGCTTCCCGTCCGGTGTCTTTTGTAGGGTTGGCACAATCAGCTCGCAGATACGAGGCAAATTTTTCCATTACCAGGCGATCCTTGGTTGCACCGGTGTGGGTTCTCCCCACGGGGTTTTTGGTTGTGTGCCTGGTGAGAGGAGGCGTGTGGTTCTGACGGCGGCGGGTTGGGCCTGGCTCCCGGGTGGAGGAGTATCCCTGTCAATCCCCCACTTTTCCCCCGGTTCTCGCCATGCCAGGGATCCGTCGCCACCAGGTCGGTAGCGGGTATTCCCCTGGCTGGTGGTCATGGCTCGCCCGGTGGTCACCGCCACCCGTTGCCCGGGGGGGCAGCCATCTGCTGCCTCCCCTCTTTCGTCTTTTTTGGCGGGCTCGGCCGGCAATTTTGTGGTTTGCCGGTGGCCGGTCGCCCGCTAACCTGCACCGGAAACCCCGTTGACCCCTGTCAAGGAACCGGCGGTTGGCAAACCTGCACCTGGCCGACTGGATCGTTGTTGCCGCCTACGGCGTGCTGACCGTGGGCCTGGGCCTGGCTTTCCGCAAGCGCGCCTCCTCCTCGACCGAGCAGTACTTCCTATCGGGCCGGACGCTGCCCTGGTGGATCCTCGGTACCAGCATGGTCGCCACCACCTTCGCCGCCGACACGCCGCTGGCGGTCACCGGCTTCATTCGCAACGATGGCATCTGGTTCAACTGGTTCGGCTGGCACTACGTCCTGAGCCAGATGCTGGCTGTTTTCCTGTTCAGCCGGTTCTGGCGCCGGGCGCGGGTGGTCACCGACAACGAGCTGATCGAGCTGCGCTACAGCGGCCGGCCCGCCGCCGGCCTGCGGGCCTTCAAGGCCGGTTACTTCGCCATCGTCTATAACTTCATTGTGATGGGCTGGGTGCTGAAGGGGATGGCGACCGTGGCCGAGACCGTCCTCGGCATCGAACCTGAGGTGGCGGTTCTCGGAGGCGCGGCCCTGGCCCTCACCTACGCCTTGCTCGCCGGTTTCTGGGGCGTCGTGATCACGGACCTGATCCAGTTCGGGCTGGCCATGTTCGGTTCGATCGCGCTGGCCGTGACGGCGCTGGACCGGGTGGGGGGCATGTCTGGTCTGCGCGAGAAAATCACCGCCTCGCCGCTCTTTTCCGATTCCACCCTGGCCCTGATCCCGGCCGGCGGCCTGTCGCTAGAGTCGGACTTCTTCAAGTTCCTCGTCTTCGTTGGCCTGATGTGGTGGGCGTCCCACAACGCCGACGGGGGTGGCTATCTCATCCAGCGCATGGCCGCGGCCCGGGACGAGCGGCACGCGCGCGGGGCCACCCTCTGGTTCGTGGTGGCGACCAACGCCGTGCGCTACTGGCCCTGGATCCTGGTGGCTCTCTGCTCCCTGGTGCTCTATCCCACCGTCCCGGCTGGCCGCTCGGAGGAAGCCGCTTACCCGCTGGTGATGCTGACCGTCCTGGGCCCGGGTCTGCTGGGGGTGATGCTGGTCTCGTTCTTCGCGGCCTTCATGTCCACGATCGACACCCACCTGAACTGGGGCGCCAGCTACCTGGTCAACGACATCTACCGGCGTTTCCTGCGGCCGGAGGCCTCGGAGAAGGAATCGGTCCTGGCCGCCAAGGTCTGTGTCCTGTTGATGATGTCCCTGGCGGTCTGGGTGGCCTTTAGCCTCACCTCGATCGGCCGGGCGTGGCTGTTCGTCTGGGCCATGGGGGCGGGTATCGGGCCGGTGCTGATCCTGCGCTGGTTCTGGTGGAGGATCAACGCCTGGAGCGAGATCAGCGCCCTGGTGACCTCGCTGCTGATCGCCGGCGGTTTCGAGCTGGTGGCGGCGCTGCAGAGTGGGCCCGCTTACCGGCTGTTCGCCACGTCGCCCGTGGTGGCCGGCGTGGCCCTGCAGACCCACCACAAGGCGCTGATCCTGGTGCCGGTGACCCTGGCGGTCTGGATCACGGTGACCCTGCTGACCAGGCCGGTGCCGACGGGCCGGCTGGTCGATTTCTACCGCCGGGTGCGCCCCGGCGGTTGCTGGGGACCAGTGGCGGCGGCCTGCCCGGAGGTGCGCAGCGATGGTCTGTCCTGGCGGCGGATCCTGGTCTGGCTGGCGGGGTCGGCCGCCACCTACGGCCTCATCTTCGGTCTGGGGAAGCTGGTCCTGGGCGAGGGTCGGAGCGCGGTGTTGCCCCTGGCGGTGGCCGTGGCGGGTGCGGTGCTGGTGATCAGGGAGTTCCGCCGGCCTCGAGAGCGGACTCGTCCGGGTCCTGCTCCCCGGCCGCCGGCAGGGTGAACCGGAAGGAGGTTCCCTGGCCCGGGTTGCTCTGGACCGCCAGGCTGCGGCCGTGACCGGCGAGGATCCTCTCGGTGATGGCCAGGCCGAGCCCGGAGCCCTGACCTTTCTGACTGCGGCTCTTGTCCCCGGTATAGAAGCGCTCGCAGACGTGGGGCAGATCCTCCGCGGGGATGCCCTCGCCGGTGTCGAACACCTCCACCTCGACCTCCCGGTCGCCGGGTCGCAGGCGAACCTCCACCAGGCCGCCGGGCCGGTTGAACTTGACCCCGTTCTCGATCAGGTTCTGCAGTACCTGCCCGATCTGCAGGGGGTCGGCGAAGACGTCGGGGACGGCCGGCTCGCAGGCGCTTTCCAGGGCGACGCCCTTCTCCGCGGCCATGCCCCGCATCCGGTCGACCACCTCGTTCAGCAGTTCCTCGAGCTGGAAGGATTCCATCCGGAACTTGGCCTGGCCGGAATCGAGCTGGGAGAGCTTCAGCGTGTGATGGATCAGCTTCTCGAGATGGTCGAGGTTGGCCGCGATGATGCCCAGGTACCGTTCCTGGTCGGCGGGGGAGAGGTCGTCACCCTTGAGGATCAGGGTTTCCACGTACCCGCGCAGACTGGCCATGGGGGTGCGCAGGTCGTGGGAGATGTTGGCGACGAGCCGGCGGTGGAATCGTTCCGACTGGCGCAATCTCTCGATCAGCGTGGCGAGCCGGCTGGCCATGGCGTTGAAGGTCCGGCCGAGCGCCCCGATCTCGTCGTTCGAGCGGACGGGAATCCGGTAGTCGAGGTCGCCCTCGCTAAACGTGTTGACCCCGAGATTGAGGGAATGGATCCGGCGGCTGAGCCAGGCCATGAGGATCAGGCCGCTGGCCGCGGCCGCGATCAGGATGACGACGATGGCCTGCAGCCAGAGGCGGCGCTCGAATCCCGCGTAGTCATCGACGGTGATCTCCAGGGGCGTGAAGCTGGCCACGAGATAGGCCTCCGGGGGACCGACCGAATCGGGCTCGGTCCACAGGGGGGAGACGTCGAAGATTCGGTTCTCGTAGGCGTCGATGTTGTAGGGGTTCGGGTAGCTGCCGAAGTCCCATTGGTCGGTGGCCATGGAGTCCAGCAGCGCGGGGTCGACGTTCAGGAGCACCCGGCTGAGGCTGTCCGGCTGGGTGGAGGAGATCAGGAACCCGCCCTGATCCAGCAAGGTGACCTCGACGTCGAACTTGCCGACTCCCGCCCCGTACTGCTCCAGGAGGGTATCGGCGGTGTCACGGTCGTCCAGGCGGGGCAACAGCTCCAGGGCCAGGCTGTCGAGCTGACCCTCGGCTAGCTCCTCGTACCACTCGTCCTCGCCCGGCACCGAGTCCACGCCGAGGACGGTCGCGTTGATCCAGTAGTAATACCCCGCCGCGCTGATGCTCAGCAGCAGCAGGAACAGCGCCGAGATGCGAGATCGGAGAGCACACGTCTGAACTCCAGTCACCAGATCATCTCGTATGCCGTCT
>CAZAHC010000283.1:0-4251 GCA_964484595.1 uncultured Fibrobacteraceae bacterium
ACGATTAAAGCTAAAACTGGCAATACTGACTTCATTGTTTTTCCTCCATCGAACGAAATGTCTCCCACACAAATAACTGGGATACCCCCGCAGGCTGGGCGAGATAGTCGGGGAAGGGTGTCGACGGGGGTTGTCAGTATCCGCCTGAAAGACAACCTGTTATGACGGATTGTATCTTGCCAGATATTGGGTTGACTTGCAAGGGGAATCCCGGATAACGGATAAACGCCGCGGGTATCTGCCCCGATGTCGCGCTCACCCCGGCAGACGGGCTCACTCCCAAACCCCGCCGCCCGAAAACAGACCCTCAGTCCAGTGGACTCCGCACTCCTCTCCCGCCTCGATTCAGCACGTGGGTGTAAATCATGGTGGTTGAGACGTCGCGGTGCCCCAGCAGCTCCTGGATCGTCCGGATGTCGTAACCGTCCTCAAGCAGGTGAGTCGCGAAGGAGTGCCTCAAGCTGTGACAGGTGGCGTGCTTGGCCAGGCCAGCCCTGCGTACAGCCTCCTTGAACGCGCGTTGCGGGACGGATTCGTGTAGATGATGGCGCCGCAACTGACCGGTCTCGCGGTCCCGGTGCAACCGGGTGGCCGGGAAGACCCACTGCCAGGCCAGCTGCCTGCCCGCGCCGGGGTACTTGCGGGCCAGAGCGAAGGGCAACGCGACGATGCCGGCCCCGGCCCGGAGGTCGCGGCCGTGCTGGCCCCGCACCCGCTCCAGCTGGGCGATCAGGGGACCTTTGACCGTCCCCGGAAGCATGGTGATGCGATCCTTGCGCCCTTTTCCGTCCCTCACGGTCAGCTCGCCGCGGGTGACATCCAGGTCCTTCACCCGCAGCCGGCAGCACTCCAGCACCCGCAACCCGGCGCCGTAGAGCAGCGAACTCATAAGCCACGGCAGGCCGGTCAGCTCCCCCAGGACCGCTCTTACCTCCTGCCGGGTCAGGACCACTGGCAGCCGAACCGGCCGCTTTGCCCTCACCACCCCGTCCAGCCAGGGCAGGTCCTGCCTCAGGACTTCGCGGTACAGGAACAGCAAGGCGCTCAGGGCCTGGTTCTGGGTGGAGGCGCTCACCCGGCGCTCGACGGCCAGGTGCGACAGGAAGGCCGTGACCTCTGGCCCTCCCAACTCGGCCGGATGCCGCTTGCCGTGAAAGAGCACGAACCGGCGAACCCAGCCGACGTACGCCTTCTCGGTTCGCCGGCTGTAATGGCGGGCCCGGATAGCATGGCGCACCTGGTCGAGCAACCGGGGAGGCGGGGAATCGAGTGGGGGATTCATGTCCGGCCCACCAGCAAGAGGAGCGCCAATCAGGCCGCGCCTCCTCCACTTGCCCGGTAGCATTCCCCCCGGCCACCCCCTATACTTCCGGCCGGGCCCTGCACTCACGGAGAATAGAATGCTCGACGACTTCGCCAAGCTGAAGGAACGGATCGAGGAGTTCGG
This sequence comes from uncultured Fibrobacteraceae bacterium, assembly GCA_964484595.1. Classification (GTDB taxonomy): domain Bacteria; phylum Krumholzibacteriota; class Krumholzibacteriia; order LZORAL124-64-63; family LZORAL124-64-63; genus CAZAHC01. The sequence goes on from CAZAHC010000283.1 coordinate 1,448, forward strand.
GAACCATCATCGCAAGTACCTGCACCTGATCTCCACGCAGCAGGACCTGCTGGTCGAGCGGCTGGAGGAATCGGGCGCCATCGACGAGGTCCACCTCTGGTCCGCGGCGCCGGACCTGCTCGGCGAGATGGACCTGGTCTGCGAGATGGGCCGCGACCAGAAGGAGAAGCTGGACTTCCTCGGCTGCTACTTCGCCTTCCAGATCCTGAACCTGAACGTCCGGGCGATCGACGTCCTGCGGCTGAACCTCTCGGTGCGGTCGAACCGCCTGCGGGTGTACCGCGATTTCATGCTCCAGATCGGCACCGACCTGCGCCGCCTGACCAGCAGCTACATGGAACGGCTGCTGCGCCTGTTCCTGCCTCCGGACCAGCGGCCCGACTTCGTGATCTGCAGCGTCGGCACCCGGGCCGACCAGGACGACCTGGACCTGGGCATCGTCGACGACGGCTCCGCCCGCCGGGCCACCTTCAACCGGGCCATCGGCCAGCTCCAGCGCGAGATGCTGCGCCGGGCAATCCCCTTGCACCTCTACATCTCCGAGCACGTCGGCGAGCAGAGCTTCTCCGCCTCGATCGAGGAGTTCACCAGGCTCCTGGACCGCGAGATCCAGGACTTCATCATCATCACCGAGATGCTCGGGGCGCAGCCGATCCTGGGCAGCCGCCAGCTCTTCGCCCGCTTCGCCCGCGAGGTGACCAACCGCTACTTCTATCAACCCGACCAGGACAATCGCTTCCACGAGGGTTACCTGCGCGGGATGATGGGCGAGGTCCGCTCCCTGCAGCTACGGAACCTGAGCAAGGACCGGATCAACCCCAAGCGCGACGCCCTGCGCATCATCAAGGGCATCATCTGCGCCCAGAAGACCGTGCACGGCATCAAGGCCGTGAACGCCTGGGACATCCTGCACGAGCTGCAGGCCCTGGACGCGGAGCATCTCGAGGAATACGAGGAGCTGGAAGACGCGCTCTCCTTCGTCGAGGTCTTCCGCTTCCTCTACCAGCTCGTCGAGGTCCAGGAAGAGGAGATCCTGCTCCAGGAGGCCGGCTCGCGCGCACAGCTCGAGGCGGTGGCCGAGCTGATGGGCTACCAGGGCGTCGGCGTGGTGCGCGGTTACGACCACCTGCTGATCCACTACCACGAGCACGTCGAGGCGGTGCGCACCGCGTCGGCGGCGCTGCTCGCCAGGTTGCAGAAGCACCTCGAGAAGATCAGCGTCTTCTCCCGCTTCCTGCGCGGCAGCGCCGAGGAAGAGGTGACCTGGCGGCGGCAGAAGAACCTGGCCACCGAGTTCGTCATCGCCCTCCGCTTCTTCCGCGGCACCCGGTTCTGGGACGACGTTCTCGGGCCGATCGAGGAGAACGTCGAGCTGTTGAAGGAGTTCGTGGACGACTTTATGTCGCTGCCCGAGGAAGAGCGGAAGATCGGCGTGCAGCGCTACGCCAAGTGGGGCGAGGCCACCGTACTGGCCATCCTGCGCCTGCTGGCCCAGCTCTACCGGCAGCGCCGGACGGTGGGCTCGCCGGAGCTTTTCCACGAGCTGAGCGCCGCCTTCATCGATCGCCTAGGCCGCCGTGAAGACGCCATCCGCCGGCTGAGCGCCGTCTTCGAGCACTTCCCCATGCTGATCAACGACCTGCTGCTTGGCCTGCGCGAGGAGGAGGCCAGGAAGTTCGGCAAGATCCTCGAGGGCGAGGTCTGGTCGGAGGAGGTCGAGGCCAGGCGCAAGAACCTGCTCTACTTCTGCCAGATCCACTGCTCGTCGAGCCACTACTTCAAGCGCTTCTTCCAGCGCATCGTCGAGCGTTACTCCGAGTACATCCCCTACCTGAGCCGGACCGACCGCCTGCGGATGATCTCCAAGGGCATTTTCGCCCTGATCGAGAGCTGCCCGACCTTCGAGGAGAAGAAGGAAGAACTGGGCAGCTACTACGACCTGGAATTCCTGCGCATCGGCCTCGAATGCATCGAGGGCGCGCCCAGCGAGCAGACCAACGCCGAGTTCACCGAGTTCGTCGACAACTACCTGCGGGCCCTGTTCGACGTCTGCCGCCAGGAGGTGGGCCAGCAGGCCGAAAAGCGGATCCGCACCCGTGACCTGCTGGCGCTCTACGCCGCCGGCGGCCACGGCCGCAAGCTCGCTTTCGACGACGACTACGACCTGATCATCCTGCTGAACTCGGACGACCGGGAGATCCGCCGCCACTGCGTCATGATTATCTCCCGCCTGAACCGCGAGATCGTCCGCCGCGGCACCATGCCGCTGTACCGCTTCGCCGGGCAAATCGGCGACTATGTCACCACCTTCAGCGAGCTCGGCTCCCTCTTCGAGTTTCCCGACGACCAGACCTTCATCGAGATGTCGCAGCTGATGGGCGCCCGCAAGATCGTCGGCAGCAAGAAGTTCGAGACCGAGCTGGAGGAGCGGATCGTCCGCCCCTTGATCCTGGACCGCAAGGAGGACTTCATCCGGCAGGTGGCCGGGGAGATCCGGTCGCGGCACGCCGCGGTCGAACAGGGGATCATCTCCCGCCTGGAGGTCAAGGAAACCAGGGGCGGGCTGCGCGACATCGAGCTGCTGCTGCTGATCCTGATGGCGAAGTCCGACCTGAGCCAGCCGGTGACCCAGGAGCTGCACGAACCGTTTATCGAACTTTACCCGCAGCGCAAGGCGGACCTGGACCGGATCTTCGCCGCCTTCGGTCACCTGAAGCGGCGGCGGGACATCTATCGGCTGACGGTGGCGGCGGAGGACGAGATCCTGGCCGAGGAGACGGGTTACATGGCCAAGGTCCTCGGTT
>CAZAHC010000284.1:0-4243 GCA_964484595.1 uncultured Fibrobacteraceae bacterium
GTCTGCCAGGTGCCGGATGATTGCGAGAGCCTGGAAGAGTACCTGGGCGTCTTCGCGGTCACCTTGAAGCTCATGCAGCAGGAAGAGGAGCTGACCAGGATCGCCTTCGAGCTCGCCGAGGACGCTCACCGGGAAAACGTCCGCTACATCGAGGTTCGCTACTCGCCCCTGCTGCACGTCGAGCAGGGGCTCGACTTCGATCAGATCGTGGCCGCGGTCCAGAAGGGTCTGGATCGCGCGCGCCGGCGGTACGGCATCCGGAGCGGACAGATCATCTGCGGGATCCGACAGATCTCGCCGGAATCCTCGCTGGAGCTGGCCGATCTAGCGGTGCGCTGGAAGGGGCGAGGCGTGGTGGCGTTCGACCTCGCCGGGGCGGAGAACGACTTCCCTGCCAAGCACCACCTGCAGGCCTTCTATCTCGTGCGCAACAACAACGTCAACGTCACGATCCACGCTGGCGAGGCGTTCGGCCCGAAATCGATCCAGGAGGCCATCCATCACTGCGGCGCCCATCGCATCGGTCATGGAACCCGCCTTATCGAGGACCAGGACCTGATGGACTGGGTGAACGATCACCGCATCGCCGTGGAGATCTGCCTGGCCAGCAACCTGCACACGAAGGCGGTGCCGGACCTGCGGAGCCATCCCTGCCTGCGTTATCTTCGGGAGGGGCTGCGCATCACCCTCAACACCGACAACCGGCTCATCTCCGGGACCACGGTCACCAACGAGCTGGCTCTGGCCGTCGAATTTTTCGATCTATCTCTCGACGACGTCCTGACCCTGGTGATGAACGGCTTCAAGAGTTCCTTCCTGCCCCTGGCCGAAAAGGCTCGGCTGATCGACCGCGCCCTGGACGAGCTCGAGGCGCTGGGCGCTCGCTTCTCCGGCGAGATCAGCCGCCGCCGGCGCGCGCACAAATAACCCCCACGGGCCCCCGGGCCCGAGGGGGTTAGATGTGCGTGCGCCGGCGGTTTACCCAGGTGGGTTGGTGAGGGGAAGGCAGGTGCCTGCCTACCCCGCACCGCCCAGCAGTTGATAGCGGCTAACCAGGATCGCCACGTCCATCAACGCCCACAAGGCCAGAGCCCGGTACATGCCTCGTTCGTGGTCCGCCGGCTGCAGAGCTGGCGCGCGCCACCACCAGATCACGAGGGACACCAGCCAGGCGGTCAGCACCCCCGCCGGTGGTAACAGGGTGGCCGGGCCGGCGGTGCGGTGCCACAAGCTGACGGTTTGCAGGAAGCAGCCGGCGGCCAGGCCGCCGAACACCAGGGCCAGGCCCAGGGAGGGCCGGGCGCCGAGGGCCGAGGCGAGGGTTCGGTCGCCCCGCTGCCGGTCCGCCTCGAGCTGGTAGATCTGGGTCAGCGGATAGAAGGACCCGAAGAGCAGGGCGAAGGCGGCGATCAGCCACCAGCCGGCGCCGTCGATCGTCACGGTCTGGGCCACGGCCGGTCCGCAGGCCGCCTGGCCGACCGCCAGGCCGGCCAGGGTGGTGCCGCCGCCGTAACCAACCATGTTCACCGCCAGGTCAACCCCCGGGATGCCCTTCCAGCGGGTGGCGGGATGGGAGTACAGCACCGAGAGCACCACGCAGGTTGCGGTCACGAGACCGAAGAGAGGGCAGACCAGCAGGGCGAACAGGGCGCCGGCCACCAGCAGGCCAAGCGAGAAGGCGACGAGATGCGGTGGCGGTGGGGGCGGGCGGCGCAGGTAGGCGATGTCCTCGACGTCGCGATCGTAGGCGCTGTTGAAGGCCAGGGTGCCACCGTTCAGGCAAACCACCCAGGCCAGCCAGGCGGTCGCCAGGACCGGCCAGGGCGAGGGCCCGGGGTCGGCGGTCGGCCCGGCCCGCAGGGCCGCGAGGCAGGCGGGTGAGGCGAGAACCCCGACGGCGAGCTGGCAGGAGAGGATCGGCCATTGCCGGGGGCGGAGAAGGAGCCAGTAGTCGAAGGCGGGGCCCAGCCGGGATCGGCCCCAGGCGCGCGATCCCCAGCGGGGCGTCGGCGCCTCGCGGTTCACAGGCTCTCCGCCGACCGGGCGGTCTTCTCACCGCCGCGGGCGCCTATGGCCGTGGGCAAGGTGGCGTCGGGGGCACAGGCCGCCTGGAGCCGTTCGGTGAGCCAGCGCAGGTCGAGGCCGGCGTTGATGCACGGCCGCTCCAGGCCGGTCAACGGGGTGAGCAAGGCGGGGATCTCCGGCACGCTGCGCAAGGCCTTGATGAGTCGATCCTCGCAGGCGGTGGCGAGCAGGAGGTCGGGCCGCTCGCGCCGCGCCATCTCGTAGGCGATGTGACTGCGGAAGGCGACCAGGGCCCGCACCCCGAACCGGGTCGTCAATCTGGCCACGGCGCGGAGCGGGCATTCGGTGTGCGTGCAGTCGGGGCACAGGGCCATCGATTCCCGCACGTCGACCCGACAGCCGCGGCGTTTCAGGCAGCGGGGCATGATTAGCAGGACCGAGCCGATCTTCCGGCGGGCGAGGTGCCGGGAAACCCGTTGGTTGTGGGCGGCCACCAGCGCCTGGATGAAAAACGCCTCGGCCCGGGCAAGGGGCCGCAGCAACCAGCGGATCGAGGCGACGCCGGCCACGAAGAGGGGCGATCGCCAGGGGCTGCTGAATTTCATGACCGCCTCGCTTCCGGCCGCGCAAGCCACTGGCGCCGGACCTCGAAGGCCAGGACGCCGAAGCTGACCGCAACGTTGAGCGATTGCTTGGCCCCGGCCATAGGGATCTCCACCACGCCGTCGACCAGGTCGAGAACCTCGGACGATACACCGCCGACCTCGTTGCCGACGACGAAGCAGTGCGGAAACCGGAAGCTGAAATCCCAGATGGGTATCGCCCCCTCCGCCTGTTCCAGGGCCACCACTGTCACTCCCCGGCCCTGCAGGAGCCTTACTGCGTCGCGGGGATTTTCCCAGTAATCCCAGGGTACCGTCAAGGTCGCACCGAGAGCGGTCTTCTCCATGTCCGGGCGAGGGGGAGTGGCGGTCAGGCCGCAGAGGTAGAGGCCGGCCAGCCGGACGGCGTCGGCGGTCCGGAACATCGAGCCGACGTTCCAGGTGCTGCGGATGTTGTCCAGCAAGGCGTAGGCCGGCAGGCGGTCCGCAGGGGGGGGCGCCGGATCAGTCGCCCGCCGATCGGCCGGCGACCGCTGGGGGGATTTGCTGGACATAGAAAAGGCCCACCTTGTTCAAGGCTGGTTGCCGGTGAGGCCAGGTAATCCATGATGCCCCGGGAAAGCATTTTTGGCAACCTGGAGTGGATGCTAAACTACCCGGCCGCCCAGTCGATAAATGGGACAACCGGGGTCGGAGCTGGACCTTAACCCGGCCCTCGAGGTCAAACCTGTGGCGTAGCCAGAGATCGAGCGGGGAACCGCCAGCGAATATGAAACGAAGTACTGTCAGTCTTTGCATGATCGCCCGGGACGAGGAAGCCTCCATCGGCCTGGCCATCAAGTCGGTCCTGGCCCTCGTCGACGAGATCGTCGTCGTGGACACCGGGTCCCAGGACAACACCCGCATCATTGCCGAAGGGTACGGGGCCAGGGTGATCGATCTGCCCTGGCACGACGACTTCGCCGCGGCGCGCAACGCCGCCCTGGCCGAGGCCACCAGCGACTGGATTCTGGTCCTGGACGCGGATGAACGGCTCCAGCCGATCCGGCCGGTGGAATTCCAGCGCCTGCTCGGCGCTGCCGACACGGCCGGTTACCGGGTGCAGATGGTCAGCCCGCGCAACGACAAGTGCGTCCAGTCCTTCCATCTGGTGCGGCTCTTCCGCAACGACCCGGAGGTCCGGTACCGGTACCCGATCCACGAGCAGGTGATTCCCTCGCTCAACACCTGGGCGGAGAAGCAGGGGATGGTGGTCCAGGACGCGCCGTTGATGGTCCTGCACGAGGGCTACCGCCAGCAGCGGAGCCCCGAAAAGCGGGACCGCAACCTGCGCATCCTCCGCAAGGCCATTGCCCTGCATCCCGACGAGCCGTACTTCGAGTATCAGCTCGGGTGCGAAACCCTGGTGATGCTGGACGACGAGGTGCTGCCCGTTTCGGGTCTGGCCTCGGCGCTGGTCAACCTGGAGCGGGCCTGGCAGAAGACGTCGTCTCTGCCCGAGAACAAACAGAAACGGCTGGCCTTCGGGCCGGACCTGCTGGCGAAGATCGCCGCCTGCCGGATTGCCAGAGGCCAGATTCGCCAGGCCCGGCAGAGCGGCCGGACCGGGCGCCAGC
>CAZAHC010000285.1:0-4230 GCA_964484595.1 uncultured Fibrobacteraceae bacterium
CGATTTCCAGGCGCGGCCCGTCGGCGGTGGTGACGGTGAAGGGCCGCGCCTGGAAATCGACGCTCTCGACCTGCTGGCTCACGATCCGGGCGCCGAAACGGGTCGCCTGGGCGCGGAACCTGTCCATCAGCTCGGGACCCTGGACCCCCTCGGGGAAGCCGGGGTAGTTCTCGACGTCGGTGGTGATCGTTAGCTGGCCCCCGGGCTGGTTGCCCTCGAACAGGAGCGTCGGGATGTTGGCGCGGCTGAGGTAGATCGCGGCGGTCAGGCCGCCCGGTCCGGAGCCGATTATGATCACCTTCTGGTCCGTCTGACCCGCGGCTGTACTCATGATGCCTCCAGGGAAAAAACGGGAATCCGGGCGAACGAACAGGGAATTGGTAATGCCGATCCGCCCCGGTGTCAACTCGGCCGACCGGGCAGGGCACGGGAGGTGGGGCCCGGGAACTTGACGCGGGGCAGAATGCGTGTTAAATATAGCCGTTTGTTATCCGGATCTGGCCGCGCGGAACCCAGGCAGCCTGGGGCCGGCCGGGGCCGGTCCCGCTACCCGGAGTGCCGGGAAGCAACCACCGCTGGCGGAGGCGCACCATGTATGCTGTTGTGAAGATCAAGAACCGGCAGTACCGCGCCGAGCCGGACCTGCGCCTGCAGGTGCCGTCTCTGCCCAACGAGGTCGGCGAAACCGTGACCTTCGACGAGGTTTTGCTGTATAATGACGGCAAGGAGATAACGGTTGGCGATCCCTGCGTGGCTGGTTGCCAGGTCTCGGCCGAGGTTCTCCGGCACGGCCGCAGCCGCAAGATCGTCGTTTTCAAGAAGAAGCGGCGCAAGAACTACCGCCGCAAGAAGGGCCATAGGCAGCCCTTCACCGAAATCCTGGTCAAGGAGATCGTCAGCAGTTGACCAGTTCCCCGGCTAGCGGGGGACGTCACGGGAGCAAAGGGCCATGGCGCACAAGAAAGGTGTCGGCAGTTCGCGGAACGGACGCGACAGCAATGCCAAGCGACTCGGTGTGAAACGTTACGGCGGCCAGCTCGTCAGCGCAGGCACCATCCTGGTTCGGCAGCGCGGGACCAGGATTCATCCCGGCCGGAACGTGGGCAAGGGCGGCGACGATACGCTGTTCGCCCTGGTGGACGGCACCGTCGTTTTCGAGGGATTCGGCAAGAGGCGCAAGAGGGTGTGTGTCCAGCCCGTCGCGTAACCTCGTTGAGCTTCTATTCGGTGAACCCATCTCCGGCAGGGGATGGGTTCACCATTTTCTGGCCGGGCTTTTCCGGCTTGGCGGGCCCAGCCGACCCTGAGGGGGGCTGATGGGAGCGGTCCTGGCGGTTATCCCCGCCCGTTACGGCTCGAGCCGGTTTCCCGGCAAGGCGCTGGCCGACCTCGCCGGGGCCCCGCTGGTGGTGCGCGTCGCCGAGGTGGCGTCCCGCCTGCGGACCGTGGACGAGGTCATCGTCGCCACCGACGACGAGCGAATCCTCGCCGCCGTGACCGCCGCCGGCTGTCGCTGTGAGATGACCGGCGAGCATCCGACCGGCACCGACCGGGTCGGGGAGGTGGCCGCCCGGCATCCCGCCGACATCGTGGTGAATCTGCAGGGAGACGAGCCGCTCCTGCGACCTGCCGACGGCGACCGCCTCGTGGCCGCCCTGCAGGCCGACCCGGCCGCCGACCTGGTCACCCTGGCGCACCCCTTCACCGCCGCCGATCGCCCTGAAGATCCCCACCTGGTGAAGGTCTTGGTGGACCGGACCGGCTGCGCCCTGTACTTTTCGAGGGCGGCCGTGCCGGGTTCTTTCCCGGGCGCCGCCGCCCGTTCGCCTGCCGCTCTCGATGGCGCCGTCCAGCGACACGTGGGGATTTACGCCTTCCGCAGTCCGGCCCTGCAGCGTTTCCTGGGGTTGCCCCGCGGGCCGCTCGAGCAGGCCGAAGGACTGGAGCAGCTGCGGGCCCTCGAGCACGGGATGCGGGTGAGAGTCGTCACGATCGAGGACCGGCCCGTCGGCGTCGACACCGAGGCGGACCTGGCGGAGGTCCGTCGCCTTTGGCCCGGGCGGGGGTGACCACGAATCCAGAGCAAGGTACCCGGCGGCCGGCGCGTGGCCGGGTTCGCCAGCCAGCGAAGGTGGTTCAGACCATGGCCAAGTTCGTGTTCGTCACCGGGGGAGTCGTCTCGGCGCTCGGCAAGGGTATCGCCAGCGCCTCGTTGGGCAACCTCCTGAAGGCGCGCGGTCTGAAGGTCATCCTCCAGAAGTTCGATCCCTACCTGAACGTCGATCCGGGGACGATGAGTCCCTTCCAGCACGGCGAAGTCTTCGTCACCGACGACGGCGCCGAGGCCGATCTCGACCTGGGACACTACGAGCGCTTCACCGACACCAACCTCTCCAAGATCAACAACCTCACCAGCGGGATGGTCTACGAGACCATCCTCGCCAAGGAGCGCAAGGGTGAGTACCTGGGCCGGACCGTCCAGGTGATTCCCCACGTCACCGACGAGATCAAGCGCCGGATCATGCTGCCGGCCGAGGTCACGGACGCCGACGTGATCATCACCGAGATCGGCGGCACCGTCGGCGACTACGAGTCGCTTCCCTTCATGGAGGCAATCCGGCAGTTTCGCCTGGAGCAACCGGCGACCGATACCGCGTCGGTCCATCTGACCCTGGTGCCCTGGATCGAGGCCGCCGGTGAGATCAAGACCAAGCCGACCCAGCACTCGGTCCGCGAGCTGCGCAGCATCGGCATCCAGCCCGACTTCCTGATCTGCCGGGCCAAGGAGCCGTTGCACGAGGACGCCCGCCGCAAGATCGCTCTCTTCTGCAACCTGCCCGCCACGCACGTCATCGACGGCCAGGACGTCCAGTCCATCTACGAGGTGCCGCTGAACTTCCACCGCCAGCGGCTGGACGAGCTGCTGGCCGAGCGCCTGCAGATCGAGGCCCCGGCCGCCAACCTGACCGAGTGGGAGCGAATGACGCGGATGATCCTCCAGCCTCCGGACCGGGTGCGGATCGCCATCGTGGGCAAGTACGTCGAGCTGCGGGACGCCTACAAGAGCATCATCGAGGCCTTCGTCCACGCCGGGATTCCCAACCGCGTCGGGGTGGAGAAGGTCTGGGTGGATTCGGAGACGCTGGAGGGCCGGGAAGTGGGGGACCGCCGGCTGGCTGAGGTTTTCGAGGACTGCCACGGTATCCTGGTGCCGGGGGGGTTCGGCGATCGGGGCATCCAGGGCAAGATCAACGCCACCCGGCTGGCGCGGGAGCAGCAGATTCCCTTCCTCGGCATCTGTCTCGGTCTGCAGTGCGCCATGATCGAGGTGGGTCGCGACCTGGTCGGCCTGGAGATGGCCAACAGCAGCGAGTTCGATCCGGCGACCAAGCACCCGGTGATCCACCTGATGGAAGAACAGAAGTACATCGACCAGATGGGTGGGACGATGCGCCTCGGCGCCTTCCCCTGCCGCCTCAAATCCGGGACGGTGGCCGAGCGCTGCTACGGCACGACCGAGATCAGCGAGCGGCACCGCCACCGCTACGAGGTGAACAACAGCTACCGGGAGCGGTTCGAGAAGGCGGGCGTGGTGTTCTCCGGCCTGTCACCCGACGGGCTCCTGGTCGAGATCCTGGAACTGTCGTCTCATCCCTTCTTCGTCGCCGTGCAGTTCCACCCCGAGCTCAAGTCGCGCCCGCACCGGCCGCACCCGCTGTTCCGGGAGTTCGTCGGCGCGGCCGTGGCTCATCTCGACCAGGTGCGGTCGTCCGGGATGGTCTAGAAGGAGGTTTCCCTTGGCACCTGGGGCGCCGGTGAAAGTGGGCGGGCAGGCCGTCGGCCCCGGGCAGCCGTTACTGGTGATCGCCGGGCCCTGTGTCCTGGAGGATCCGGAGGAGATGCTCCAGCTGGCCGGCGAGCTGGCGGCGGCCTGCCGGGACCAGGGCGTCGCTTACTGCTTCAAGTCCAGCTACCGGAAGGACAACCGCACCAGCGGCGATTCCTTCCGCGGCCCCGGCCTCGACGAGGGCCTGCAACTGCTGCGGCGCATCGCCGCCGAGCACAACGTACCGGTGCTGACCGACATCCACCATCCCGAAGAGGCCGGTCAGGTGGCCGAGGTCGCCGACGTCCTGCAGATCCCGGCCTTCATGTGTCGCCAGACTTCCCTGCTGGAGGCGGCCGGCGCCACCGGCCGGGTGGTCAATCTCAAGAAGGGGCAGTTCCAGG
>CAZAHC010000286.1:0-4174 GCA_964484595.1 uncultured Fibrobacteraceae bacterium
CGGCGATGTCCTGGTCGCCCATGCCCTGGCCGAAGGCCCCGACGGCGCCCATGATGTTCGCATGCGAGTCGGTGCTGACGAAGGTGGCGCCGGGCCCGACCAGGCCCTCCTCGATGGCGATGTGGGTGCCGATGCCGTGGGGGATGTCCCGCAGGCCGATGGTGTGCTCGCGGGCGAAGGTGCGGCAGATGTGCTGGTTGGCCGCGTAGCCCTGGTCCGAGCCGCCCGGGTTGCAGTCGAACGTGAACAGGGTGCAGGCGGGGTCGGCCACGGCCAGACCGTTTTCCTGCAGGTTCTTGACCACGTTGGCCCCGCCGAAATCACGGGCGGCCCGCACGTCGATCTTCACGTCCACGATGTCGCCGGGAGCGACGGGCGCCTCGCAGTGGCTGCCGATGATCTTTTCCAGAAGAGTCTGCCCCACGATTCCTTGCCTCCGGTCTGGGGGTAGGGGTTACTCGTCTTCCTCGGGTCCGGGAAGGGAGAATTCGGGCTGGCGGTTGGCCAAAAAGGCGGCCATCCCCTCGGTGGTCTCGCTGGATTGCCAGCACTGCTTCTGCGCCTCGTACTCGTAGGCGAGCATGGAGGTCAGGTCGAACTGGGCGGCCTGCTGCAGGGCCAGCTTGGTCAGGCGAACCGCGGGCTGGGGCAGGCTTTGCAGCCGGTCGAGGAACGCCGCGAGTTCATCGGCCCAGGACGCGTCTTCGATCACCCGATCCACCAGCCCGATGCGACCCGCCTCCTCGCCACTGATCGTCCGCCGCGACCAGATCATCTCCAGGGCCCGGCTGGGGCCGACCAGCCGCGGCAGGGTGAAGGAGAGTCCCCAGTCGGGCAGCAGCCCGCGGCTGAGGTCCGGCAGCGTGAAGGTGGCCGTCGAGCTGGCCAGGCGGACGTCCGCGGCCAGGAAGAGTCCGAAACCGCTCTCGCGGACCGCACCGCGGGAAGCGGCGACCACCGGCTTGCTCATCTCCTGGATGATGGTGATGATCTTCCGGGCGATCTCCAGGTCGGGGGTGAGCGAGTCGAAACCCTCGCCGTCGCACTTGCCCTGGGCGATGCGGTCCAGGTCGGGACACAGGTCGAAGGACCGCTTGCCGTCGGTGATCAGGATCACCCGGGCGGCCCGGTCGTCCTGCAGCCGCAGCATCAGGTCCAGGAACTCGTCGCAGATGTCGACCACCGCCGCGCCGAGGGCCTGAATCGTCACCTCGGCGGTCCCGTCCTGGATCTCACAGTCGAAGTACTGGTAATCCATTGTTTCACGCTCCGGTTCGGAGGATCCGGGTTAAAAGGTAAACCCGAAACGGCCGGGGGCAAAGAGGAACGTGTCCGGGTACCGGGGGTCCGCGTACCCCCGCGGCAGCGGTCTGGACAGAAACCGGGGACCCGGCTATCTTGGGGCGAATTCCGGGCCCCCCCGTCGCCTGCAGGCGGCCCGGCTCTCGGCGAGGAGGAGCGGACGGTGAAGGTCTTCGTCACCGGTGGCACCGGCCTGATCGGCCGGCATCTCATTCCGGCACTCGTGCGGCGCAAGGACGCCGTGGTCTGCGTCAGCCGGCTGGAAACCCGGGCGCGCTCCCTGCTGCCGGTCGGGGTGGAGGTGATCGAGGCCGATCCCAGCCGGCCCGGCCCCTGGCAGGAACGATTGGCCGGGTGTGACGCGGTGATCAACCTGGCCGGCGAGTCCGTCGCCACCGGGTGGTGGAGCGAACGGCGCAAGCGAGAGCTGCGGCGCAGCCGGCTCGAGACCACCCGCAAAGTGGCCGAGGCTATCGAGCAGGCCGGCAACGTCGAGGTGCTGGTCAGCGCCTCGGGCACCGGCTACTACGGCGACGGCGGCAGCGAGGCGCTCGACGAGTCCCGCCAGCCCGGCGACTCCTTCCTGGCCCGGATGGCCTACGAGTGGGAAAGCAACGCCCTGCTGGCCGAATCGCCCTCGACCCGGGTGGTGCTGGTGCGCATCGGCGTCGTCCTGGCCCGGGAGGCGGGGGCCCTGCCCCGGATGATGGTTCCCTTCCGGATCGGCCTGGGCGGCCCCGTCGGCAGCGGCCGGCAGTACTTCCCCTGGATTCATATCCAGGATCTGGTCCGGGTTTTCCTCTTCGCTCTCGACACGCCAGATCTGAAGGGCCCGGTGAACGCCGTGGCGCCCGACCCGCCCACCCAGAAGGCCTTCGCCCGCGCCCTGGGCGGCGCGCTGCGCCGACCCAGCTTGCTGCCCGTCCCCGCGGCGGTGCTCGGCCTGGTCCTCGGTGAGAAGGCCGATCTGATGCTGGCCAGCCAGCGAGTCGTGCCGAAAGCCCTGCGCGCCCGGGGGTTTGGCTTCGAGCACGGCGAACTGGATGCCGCTCTCTCCAACCTGCTGCATCAATAGCCTCGCTAGTCCGGATTTTTCCTGACCAGCCGCAATGGGCCATCCAGGAATCATCCGGGCTGGGCACGTATCTTGTTCCGTCACCTCCCCGCCAGAATCAGGGGCCGTTTTTCACGCAAAATGACACCAGTTCCGGTGGAGGTGCGCGGATATGTTTCCTTTTGCCACGTTCCGGAGAAGCGATCGGCCTGCCCGCCGCGGGATCAACCTGCTCGTTTCAGGCCTGCTGGCGGCGTTGCTCGGTCTCTGTTTTGCCTCCTGGGTGGTGGCGGCGCCGCCGACCCGGACAACCGGCTGGGAAACCCAGGCCGATCCGGGTGGTCACTTCGATCCGGCCAACTATTGCCGGGCCAGCCGGCTGGCGCATCTGGCCGGCCAGGAAGCGCGCGCCATCAGCATCCTCGAGGAAGGTCGCCAGCTGGCCGAACCCTCGGCGCCGCTGCTGGTGGCGCTGGGCGAGCTGTACGCCGCCGAGGGTCACTGGGCCGACGCCGGCGCGGTGACCCGCGAGGCGCTCGCCCTCGATCCCGCCTGGGTGGCAGCCTGGATCCAGCTGGGGCGAATCCAGGCCGAAAGCGGAGCCTACGGGGAGGCGCTGTCCAGCTACCGCCAGGCCCTGGTCCACGAGGTCGGCAACCGACAGGCCCAGATCGGCATCGGTTATTGCCTGCTCCTGTCCGGCCAGCCGGCCGAGGCCGAGAGGTCGTGCCGGGAATTCCTCGCCGGGGGCCACGGTCACGCCGAGCTGATGGTGCTGCTGGGCGAGTCCCTCGAAAAGCAGGAGCGGTTCACCGAGGCCTTCGCCTGCTACGGCCAGGCCCTCATTTGGGACGACAGGTGCGCGCCCGCCCACAGCCGGCGGGGCCGTCTCTATTGCCGCTACGGACAATACGAGGCCGCCGCCCTGGAATGCCGGGCGGCCCTGGCGATCGATCCGGACAGCGCTCTGGCCAGCGCCTATCTGGCCATCGCCAGCGCTCACCTGGAGCAGGACCGGACCGCCCTGGTCCACGGCACCAGGGCTCAGGATGCCGGCCTGAACATGAAACCAGTCTGGTTTAAGCTCGTGGAGTGATCCTGACCCGCCGCCGCTGAATCTTCGTCGGGTCCCGACTTTCTTGCTGCGGGAGCGGCCGTCGCCTATCTTCCTGGGCGGATATCATCGACCAGGAAACCGCAGAAAAAGGAAGGGCGCGATGGAGTTCCACGAAGTCAAGATCCCCGAGGGCGATCTCATCGAGTATCGGGACGGCAAGCTGATCATCGGCGACCGGCCGGTCATTGGTTATCTGCGCGGCGACGGAATCGGCCTGGACATCACGCCGACCATGCAGAAGGTCGTCGAGACGGCGGTCGCGAAGGCCTACGAGGGTCAGCGGCAGATCATCTGGTGTCCCCTGTACGCCGGCCTGGAAGGGCTGCACCACTACGGCAGCGAGTTCCCCGACGAGACCGTCGCTGCCATCCGGCACCTGCGGATCGCCATCAAGGGACCGTTCACCACCCCCATCGGCGAGGAAACCCACGTCTGCCTGAACTGCGCCCACCAGCAATACCATGCCGGCGCCTGCGACAAGTGCGGCAAGGACGACGGCGTCTGCGAACGGTTCCGGTCGATCAACGTGCGCTTCCGCCAGCACCTCGAGCTGTTCGCCTGCGTGCGGCCCGTCCGCTACTTCGAGGGCGTGCCGAGCCCCAACAAGTACGCCAACAAGGTGAACTTCATCATCTTCCGTGAGAACACCGAGGACGTCTACGCCGGCTACGACTTCGAGAACGGCAGCGAGATGGCCACCG
>CAZAHC010000287.1:0-4155 GCA_964484595.1 uncultured Fibrobacteraceae bacterium
GGCGGGCCTGGCCCAGATCTGGGGGGCGCTGGGATTGGTCGCCTTCGCTGAGTGGACGCGACGCTTCC
Organism: uncultured Fibrobacteraceae bacterium; assembly: GCA_964484595.1. Lineage (GTDB taxonomy): Bacteria > Krumholzibacteriota > Krumholzibacteriia > LZORAL124-64-63 > LZORAL124-64-63 > CAZAHC01. Next base: position 69 of record CAZAHC010000287.1, read on the forward strand.
GCAACTCCTGGGGCGCGTTCGGCCGATCGCTGGGGCGGCAGATGGTGGCCCTGGGGCTCCTCGCGGGCGGCATGACGTGCTGGTCGCTCTTCGGAGGCAACGTGGGAACGCACAACCGCGAGCTTCGTGAGCTGGGGCGGCTCGTTCGAGCGCGGTACGGACAGGACCCCCGAGCTGCCGTACTACGCCGACGCACGCATCGTTCACGTTCACGACCCGCCGGGGAACGACCGGCCCCAGTCGCCGCAGTCGCTTCACCAACTGTGCCAAACGCACGATGTCTCTGTCATTGTGGTGCGCACCGGAGAAACATGGTGCCCATGGCTTCTGGAGACGATCGCGGCGGGTGACCTGCCGGGCGGCGCCCTTGTGGCCGAGCGTTCGGCCCGAGGGAAGACGTCCTATCTCATTGACGCCGGGAAACTCTTCAGCGGCGCCGGCTCGCCGGAATCTAAGCCCTTCGGCGGCTCGGCGGCTGCTTCATCGTTCCGTCCCGGCGAAGCCGAGGTACTCATCCAGCCAGTCGTCGGTCCGGAGGACCGATTTTCGCTGTCGAAGGGCCATTCGCTCGGCCCGGCGCTGGGCGAGGTCGAACATCCGGCGGGCAAGGCCGGAGGAAACCTCGCGGTCGGTCCGGCTGAAGCGGCGCCGCAGGGCCGCAGAGAGCCGAGGCGCATGGCGGCGGGCCAGCTCGTCTTCGAGACTGACGAAGGCCTGGGCGGTGCCGGGGTCTCCCTGGCGAGCGGATCGCCCGAAGAGCTGGCGATCGATCCGTCCGGCCTCATGGCGCTCGGTGGCGAGCACGTGCAATCCGCCGGCGTCGGCCAGACCCCGCCCCAGCTTGATGTCCGTGCCCCGCCCGGCCATGTTCGTTGCGACGGTGATCTTTCCGGCCTGTCCGGCGGCCGCCACGATCTGCGCCTCTTCCGCATGGCGGACCGCGTTGAGGACCTGGTGCTCTAATTCTTCGCCCGCCAGCATGCTGCTGAGATGCTCACTGGACCGGACGCTCCGCGTGCCGATGAGGATGGGGCGGCCGCTCTGGTGAATACGACGGATCTCTTCGACCACCGCCTCCCACTTGGCTTGCTCGCCGGTGAAGACGCGGTCCGGAAACCTCCGGCGGATACAGGGGCGGTTGGTGGGGATCACGACGACGGGACGGTGGTAGATCTGCCAGAACTCTCGGCGGGCCTCGGCGGCGGTGCCCGTCATGCCCGCCAGGCGCCGGTAGAGGCGGAAGAACCGCTGGAAACTCACCCGGGCGTAGGTGTCCTTGGGCGGGTTGACCTCCAGGCGCTCCTTGGCCTCGACGGCCTGGTGCAAGCCGTCGCGCCATTCGCGGTCGGGCATGAGCCGGCCGGTGAACTCGTCCACGATCACCACCTTGTCTTCCTGGATCACATACTGCTTATCAGACAGATACAGCGCCTGGGCCGTCAGGGCCTGTGTGACCAGCTCTTCCCTCCGTCGGGCGCCGTGCCAGAGCCCGCCCAGATCTTTCGCCAGATCGGTCAGGCGATCCTTGCCTGCGTCGGTCAGCTCGACCTCCCGATAGCGATGGTTGACGCGGTAGTGCGCCCGCGGCTGAAGCGCTTCGGCCAGTTCCGCTGCGTGGCGGAAGGCATCGACCTGTTCGGGATTCGGCGCCTCGCCGGAGATGATCAGGGGCGTAACGGCCTCATCGACCAGGATGGAGTCGGCCTCGTCCACGATCGCGTAGTTCAACCCGCGCTGAACGAGCCGGTCCGTGCCGCTTCCGACGCCCTCGGCGATCTTGGCCAGGAGGGCCTGCGGCAGACCGCGCAGCCGCCCGAGCGCCAGGCGGTCCCGCAGGAAGTCCGCCGTGACCTCCTTGTTGGTACAGTAGCTAATATCCGCCTGGTAGGCCGAGCGACGATCCGGCGGCGGCATGCCCTGCTCAACGGACGCCACGCTCAGGCCGCAGAAACCGTAGACCCTGCCCATCCAGTCCGCGTCGCGAGCCGCCAGGTAGTCGTTGACGGTGATGATGTGGCAGCCGCGCCCGCGCCAGCCGGCCACCGTCGCCGGCAGCGTCGCGGTGAGGGTCTTGCCCTCGCCGGTGGCCATCTCGGTGATGCAGCCGTCCTGGAGGGCCAGCGCCCCGGCAACCTGAACGGGGAAGGGTTTCTCGCCAATCTGACGCTGCGCCACCTCGCGCACGAGGGCGAAGGCCCGCTCCAGATCGTCCGGCTTGTCGCGCCCGCGGCGGAACAGCTCGTGAAAGGCCAACGCCGACTCGCGGAGGGCAGCGTCGGTCATCTCCGCAAAGTGCTTCTCCCAGGCCAGCACCTTCCGGGCCCGCCGCAGAAACCGCCCGGTGCGGACGACCATTCGCCCGGCCAGGCCGGCCGTTGCATCCCACGCCGCGTCCAGGCCCTTGGGCAGTTCCTTTCCGCCCGTCCGCTGGGCCAGCGTCCGCCAGGTTGTGCTCGGCACGGCCGTCACTAGATGTGGAACCTCCGCTGGATCAGTTGCAGAAACGATCTCCACCACTGAACCGCCAGGGGTTTTTCGTTCTGCATTGTGAAGCGGATGACCACCCGCTGGCCGCTCAAGAGCTTTGGCCGGCCGGCCGGGTCGGGGGCCACACGGATCTCGAAGAATCGCTCCGTGGTCTTGGTTCCCCGCCGATCGTCCACGTCGGTTTGCATCGATCCGCCGGCAGCGTAGCCCAGGGCGGTCGAGGGCAACTGCTGCTGGCCGGCGGGGATAATCTCGCGGATGGTCCCGCCCAGTTTCATCTCGGCCCGGCCCTTGACCCGAATCTCGACCTCCGGCCTGGCCTCATGCACGAGCATCACTGCGATCTGCTGATCCGCCACGACGCGGATCCACAGGTTCCGCAGATCGGCCACCAGACCGACCTGCGTGCCCCGCTCAAGGTAGCTTCCCCTGGCCTTGTCGATCTCCGGCGAGACCCACATGCCCGCCAGCGGCGCGGGCAACTGGAGCGAGGCGATTTGGTCCTCGACGTGGCGGATCTTCTCCTCCAGGGCGCCGATCTGCTTGTTGAGGGCGTCCACTTCGGCCGCGCTCCGCGTTTCGGCGATCCGCCGGCGCGCCCCCAGCCCGCGCCGGTCGGCAAGCAGTTGCTCGTGCTGCGTGACCAGGTCGGGATTCACGCACCGCAAGAGGGGCGGTCCGTCGGGACGGACCTTTCTGCCCGAGGGCAGGTGGTCTGTCAGTATTTTTTTTTTTTTTTTGTAGACCACCTTCATCTCCACCGGCTCGACGATGCCCTCGGCCCGACAGCGATCGGGGACTCGCAGCAGCCCCAGGCCGGTGAACACAGCCGCCAGGAAGACCAGGGTGGTCAGCACTGCCCGGCGCCGGACCCGCATCAACTCGGTGTTGGTGAGGAGATAGCGCACGAACTTGTAGGTCGGCACGCACGCCCACACCACGGCCGAAACCACCCCCAGCAGGACCGCCACAAACTTCAACTGCTCCGGGAGCTTCTTGGTCAGGAACAGCAGGATCCGCACCAGGATGAACACCCGGTAGATCGTCGAGGCGATCCCGTAAACGACGAACCACGCACGCTCGCCGTTGCTGGTGGCGGGGCTTCTCGCCTGCCGCACCCCCCAGAGGTATCGCTTGACCAGGTAGTACAGATAGTCCTTGCTCCGCTGGGAGAGGTTGGCGATCTCCAGCAGGTCGGAGAGGATGAAGTATCCGTCGAACCGCAGCAGCGGGTTGGCGTTGAACAGCAGCGTCCACAGGCTGGCGGTGAACATGATGTTGTAGCAGATGATGTGGAGGGTGCCCGAGGCGGTCTTGGACCAGATGACGGCCGCGATCGCCGCGATGGCCAGCTCCACGAGGATGCCGGCGGCCCCGACCACGACGCGTCGCCACTTGCTGCGAAAAGCCCAGGCGCTGCTGGCGTCCATGTACGGCAGCGGGGTGAAGACCAGGAACATCACGCCCATGACGTGGACCTCGCCGGCGCCGCCCTCGATCCGGCCGAACCGCTTGCAGGCGAAGCTGTGGGCGAATTCGTGACAAATCTTCGTCGCCACGATGCCCAGGTACAGAACCCGCAGAATCGCCGGATACAGCA
>CAZAHC010000288.1:0-4144 GCA_964484595.1 uncultured Fibrobacteraceae bacterium
GCGAGCTGGTTTTCCCATTCCCGGCAATCCATCACTTCATCTCTCGGGTCAGGCCTCCGCGGCGGCCGGCCCACCGAGGGCCTGTACCGCCTTGGCCAGTTCGATGCGCGCCCGGTTCGAACGGGATTTGACCGTGCCGACCGGAACGTCGAGCATCTCCGCGATCTCCTCCAGGGGCAAACCCTGCATGTCCTTCAAGAGGATGATCTCGCAGTTGATCTTGCTCAATTTTTGTAACGCCTTGAAAACGAGTCGCTTGCGAGCATCGGCTGCCCATTGCTGGTGTGGGTCCGGGCCCGGGTCGGTGAGGCTCGACAGCTCCTCGGCCGGGATGTCCTGGCGGGGCGGCCTCGCCTTCTGACGCCGCAGGTGATCCAGGCAGACGTTCCGGGCGATCCGGATCATCCAGGCCAGGAATCGCTCCGGTTCGCGGCAGGTGTCGAGCCGCCGGAATATCCGGACGAAGATGTCCTGGGCGAGGTCGCGGGCCTCGTCGAGGTCGCCGACATATGTATAGGCTATCCCGCATATCCGTCCCTGGTGCTGGCGCACTAGAGCCTCCCAGGCCAGTTCGTCGCCCCGGCGACATCTATGCAGTAGCTCGGCCAATTTCATCCAGGTTCCTGCTCGCTGCGAGTTGGGGAAGGGGCCCTTTCGGTGTCCCGGCCCCGCGAATATCCACCCGGGTTCACCCTCGCTCAAAACGACGCAGCAGGGAAGCGGAAGGTTCGGCGCAGCGCGCGGATTTTTCCGGGCCCGGACCCGCTACCGCAACCAGGCAGATTCCTCTCAGCCAGGTAACTGTGGTATCATTAAGGGCGCTTTTGATCCGCAGAACTCGTTCCCGGAGAGGGTTTCACATGGGCAAGTTTGCTTCGGTCCTGATCTTCCTGGCTCTGGCCTGGACCAACGCCGACCCCGCCCGGGGTGGTCCTGCCCGCGGCGTGATGGTCGAGGACTTCGAATCCGGTTCGGTGACCCTGGAAAGCTACCCGGACCAGGACCAGGAACCCAACCACTGGGAGCTGACCACCTCAAACACCTACGGCGGGACGCAATACGCCCTGCGCATCTACGGCAATTCCTGGAAGACGCAGGAGATTTTCCCGGTCGCGATCACCGACAGCACCGTCTGGAGCGTGGCCATCTACGTCGAGGACCTCGGCGAGATGCAGGCCTTCGGGGTGAGTGACGGCACCAACGAGCTGCTCTACACCTTCGCCGGCGAGCAATTGCCCCAGGACGACAAGTGGTGGACCGTCTACCAGGGCGCCTTCGACCACCACGAATGGCACGTCTACCTGCTGCCGCTCGGCGTCGCCTGGCAGGCCACCTACGGCTACCTGCCCACCATCTCCCGCCTGATCTACGTCAACGACGACGACGGCGGCGGCCAGAACGGGACCACCATCTTCGACGAGATCCACGACGTCACCGAGGACCTGCCGGTGGTGCCGACCGCGGACATCCAGTACACCATCGAGAGCAGCGTGGCCCTGAGCAAGGGGCTGTACCGGGTCGGAGTCCAGTTCCACGGGCTGGTCTTCGATCCCGACTCGCCGTCGCACGATTTCCACTGGGACTTCGGCGACAGCAGTTCCAGCACCGAGCAGAACCCCCTGCACGAGTTCCTCGTCGCGGCCGACTACACGTACACGGTCGGCTTCCGGGCCACCGATCCGGACGGGCTCGCGGGCCACGACACCTGCCAGGTGATGGTCGAGCTGGGTACGGCCGATCTGCCGGTGACCGTGAACTTCGTCGGGGACGTCTTCACGGGCCGCCAGTACGAGTACCCGGGCGGCATCATCGACACCTACGGGATCGAGGCGCTGTTCGAGCCGACCCTGCCCATCTTCGGCCAGGCGGCCGACGTCAGCGTGTGCAACATGGAGGTCTGCTACACCGACCAGGGCACGCCTCATCCGACCAAGAGCGTCGTGTTCCGCAGCCGGCCCGAGAACATCGTCGGCCTCGTCTACGCGGGGATCGACGTGGTGGACATCGCCAACAACCACATCATCGATTACGGCGAGGAGGGCATGTTGCAGTGCCTGAGCCTGCTGGACGGGCTCAACATCCCGTACAGCGGCGCCGGCATCAACGAGTACTTCGCCCTGCAGCCGGCGTTCTGGACCGAGCAGGGGGTGCGCATCGCGTTTTTGGGCCAGTGCAACCGCTGCGGCCGGACCTGGAACTACCAGCCGTTCCTCGACGCCGGGTACAACAAGCCGGGTTTCGCCTACTTCGTGGCCTGGAACCTGGAGCGGGCCCTCGGCGAGACGCAGGGTCTGGCCGACATCATCGTCCTGCAGACCCACAGCGGGGACGAGTACGAACCGGCCCCGCCCCCCGGCAAGGGTGTCGCCTATACCGCACCCCCGCCCGTCGAGGCCGCGGAAAGCCACCCCGACGATCCGGAGTTCCGGTTCCGCACCGAGCCGTCGCCCGGCGACCGGGCCCTGCGGCGCCTTGCCCTCGACCTGGGCGCGGATGTCCTGATCAACCACCACCCCCACGTCCTGCAAGGCTTCGAGGGGCATGACGGGAAGCTGATCGCCCACAGCCTGGGCAACTTCATCTTCGACCTGTCCTACATCGAGACCTTCCCGACCCTGGTCCTGACGCTGGAGATGGACAAGGAGGGAATCGTCGGCTACACCTGCGTTCCCGCCTGGATCGACGACTTCATCCCGCACCCGGCCACCGGTCAGCTCGGCCGGGAGATCCTCGACCGCCTGGCCGACTACTCGCGGCCCATGAACGCCCTGCTGGCCGTCCATCCCGAGCAAAACCTGGCTCGCATCTTCCCCTCGCGGGACGAGGCCGATTCGTCGGTGGTCGAGACCGACGCGCCGGTGGCGCTGATCGAGGAGGACGGCTTCGCGATCTGCCCGCCGACGGCGCTGGCCGGCCCGGGGAATCTCTCGCAGGTGATCTCGGTGATCGGCGACGCTCCGGGCGGCTGGGAGGTCCGCTGGGGACGCGAGATCCTCTGGCACGGGGGCTTCGAGGCGGAGGGCGCCACCCTCTGGGACGACAACACCTCGGACGAGTGGCTGGACGATACCGAGTCACACGGCGGCTTGCGCTCCCTGGCCCTGCGCCGCGACGATTCGGATCACCAGGAGGTTGGCACCGACCTGGAAAAACACCTGCCGTGCGACGGCGCCAAGGAGCACAGCTTCTGCGGCTGGCTGAAGGCCGACAACGCCGACCAGGCCCGGACCCTGGGCCGCTTCTACGACAGCCGCAACGCCCAGAACCACATCACGAGTACCGACCTGGCCCCGCGCTTCACCGGCAGCACCGACTGGATCTTCCAGTGGCTGAACCTGGAAACTCCCTCGCACAGCCTCTACTTCGAGGTACGCTGCGCCATGGATCCCCCCGCGTCGGGCACCGGCCACGCCTGGTTCGACGACATCATGTTCGTCGAGTGGGAGCCGTGGGTGCCGGCCGACAGTCCGGCCTCCGTTCCGTCACCCAACAACTTCCGGTTCCTGCAGGTGAGGTGCAGCGATCCGGCCGCCACCACCGCCACGGTCACCTTCGCGCAGACCGTCTACGATTCCCCACTCACCCACGTGGGCGGAACCGACCTGACGCCGCGCCGGACCTGGTTGCGGAACTTCCCCAATCCCTTCAACCCGCGCACGACCATCGAGCTGGCCTTGCCGCCGTCGGCGGCCCCGGTGCCGGTGACCCTGGCCGTCTACGACCTTCGCGGGCGTCGGGTGACGACGCTGTTCTCCGGCACCCTGCGCGGCGGGAACCGCCACGGGTTCACCTGGGACGGCCGCGACGACGCCGGCCGGCCCGTCGCCAGCGGCACCTACTTCGTGCGCGCCAGGATCGGCGAGGAGATCCAGAGCCGGAAGCTGCTGCTGCTGCGCTGACGGACCATCCAGCCTCTTCTTTCACCAGCCAGGCTCACCCGTGACGCCCCACGGTTTCCCGGCTAAACTGTGCACCGGGCTCCATTTTCCCGACCGCAAGCGTGGATGATCATTTCCATTCATCGAGTCTGGCCCCCTGACGATAATGAGAACCGACGCCGTGGTTTGTATTCACCCGCGCAGCGATCCCCGCGAGGCCAGAGGGTGGGCCCCGCAGACCTCGCTGGAAAATTCTCGGTCAGGTC
>CAZAHC010000289.1:0-4142 GCA_964484595.1 uncultured Fibrobacteraceae bacterium
CGGCACCATCGAGGACAAGACCTTGGTGATGATCGGTGACGGCAATAACCTGGCGCACAGCTGGCTCAACGCCGCCACCCGGTTCCCCTTCAACTTCGTCCTGGGCTGTCCGGCGGGCTTCGAACCCCGGGAGGAGGTCCTGCGCAAGTGCGAACGGGCCGGGGCCTCGTTCCTGATCACCCACGACCCCCAGGAAGCGGTGGCCGGGGCCCACGTGATCTACGGGGACGTCTGGACCAGCATGGGTCAGGAGGCCGAGGCCGCCGAGCGGCTACAGGCCTTCGCCGGTTTCCAGATCAACGACGAGTTGCTGCAGGGCGCTGCGGCTGATCACATCGTCCTGCATTGTCTGCCGGCTCACCGGGGCGAGGAGATCACCAACAACGTCATGGACGGTGAGCACTCGGCCGTTTTCGACCAGGCGGAGAATCGCCTGCACGCCCAGCGAGCCATCCTGGCCCTGCTGATGGAGTAGGCATGGGGCGCGAGACTGGCGGCAGGGCCGGGACCCTGATCGGACTGGCGGCGGCCTTCGGGCTCGCGCTGACGCTGGCCTGCGCCACGGTTCAGCCTCCCTCGGGTGGGCCCGTCGACGAAACACCTCCCGTGCTGGCCGCGGCCTGGCCGGAATCCGGCAGCGTGGGTCTGGACCAGGTGCAGGAAATCCGGCTCCGTTTTTCCGAGAAGGTGGACCCGGTGCCCGCCTCGCGTTTTCTGTTTCTGTATCCTCCCCTAGAGACAGAGTCCACCAAGTGGAAGCGGCGGCAGGAGGTGCGGGTGATCCTGGCCGAACCCCTGCCGCCGGACACAACCGTGGTGGTGGAGATCCCCGCCGGCCTGCGCGACGTCCACCGTGTCCCCAGCGAGCGCAGTTTCCGCTTTCCGATCGCGACCGCGGGCGAGCTGCCCGACGGCGAGCTGAACGGCCAGCTCCTGCATCGCGAGGAGCCGCTGAGCCAGGGCGTGGTCGAGCTTTACGACGTGCCGCCGGATACCCTGGAGTTCTTCGAGCAGGATATCCTGCGCCGGGCCGAGACCGATTCGCTCGGCCGGTTCCGCCTGGCCTGGCTGCCGGTGCCCGGCGGGCCCTGGGTGATCCGGGCCTTCGCCGATGTCAACGGTGACCACCGCCCGGGGGAAAACGAGGCGAAACGCCTGCTGCCGGGCGAGTTCAGCCTCGTCGACTCGGTCCGGCTCCAGGACGTCGGCCTGACCATCCTCTTCGATCCCGGAACGCCTGGAAGGCTGCTCGGGGGGCTCGACAGCCTTCTCAGCTGGTCCGGGCGCGTACTTGGCTGGCCGATGGCCATCACCGAGGAAGACACGGGATGGGTCGTCGCTCCTCAGGAAATCGCCGCGGCCGGCCAGCTAGTTGTTCAGCCAGGAGCGGAGGTGGTCTTTGCTGCGGTGCCCCCGGGTCTCGTGCGATTGATCTTCTTCGTCGACGCCGACGGCGACAGCCTGCTCAGCGCCTTGCCGGCAGGCGCTGCCGCCGCCGATTCGATGGCCTGGTTCCTCGAGCCGGTCGCCCTGATCGATTCCCTCACGGTGGAACCCGGCCTCGATAGCTCCTTCCCGCCGCCCCGGTTCCCTGCTACCCTGTCTGCCTGGCGGCCCGCTGCCCCGGCCGACCCGGACAGCGTCGCCGTCGGGGAAGAGGATTGACGTGGCCTATTCGCTGCCCTTCGTGAAGATGCACGGGGCGGGCAACGATTTCGTGGTGGTGGACGGGCGGGATCTGTCCGGCGGCGAGCTCACCCCGGAGAGGATCGCGGTGCTCTGCGATCGGCGCCGCGGCATCGGCGGTGACGGTCTTGTTCTCGTGGCCCCCGCCGCCGGGGTTGACTTCCAGATGACGTACTTCAACGCCGACGGCCGGCCGGCCACGATGTGCGGCAACGGCGCCCGCTGCGCCGTGGCCTTCGCCTTCTCCCGCGGGCTCTGCGGCGAGGAGTGCAAGTTCACCTCCGCGGCCGGGACTCACTCCGGGCGGCTCACCGAGAGCGAGGTCACCATCCAGATGTCCCCCTGGCGCGATCTGCGCCTCGGCATCGAGGTCACCGGTTCGCCGTTTCCGGCCCACCATTTCGTCGACACCGGAGTTCCGCACCTGGTGATCCCGGTGGCCGATCTGGCGGCGGTGGACCTCGGCGGCTGGGGGCCCCGCCTGCGCCGCCATCCGACTCTGGCGCCCGACGGCGCCAACGTGGACTGGGTGCAGGCCGGCGAGGCGGAGTGTTCGCTTCGGACCTACGAACGTGGAGTGGAGGCCGAGACCCTGGCTTGCGGCACCGGAGCGGCGGCGGCGGCGGTGGTTCTCTGCCGGCTGGGGCAGGCGACCTCGCCGGTTGCCGTGCGCACGCGGGGCGGTGACCTGCTGACCGTTCTGGTGGAAGATAAGGAACCCGAATCCGGCCTCTGGCTGCGCGGCCCGGCAGTGGAGGTGTTCGGGGGAGAGGTGAGGATCGATGACTGAAAAATCCTGGCAGATGCCCGACGGGATCTACACCGCCCTGGTGACTCCCTTCAAGGGCGACGAGCTGGACCGTGAGGCGTGGGAGCATCTGGTCACCCGGCAGATCGAGGCGGGCGTGGCCGGTCTCGTCCCGGCCGGCTGTACGGGCGAGGCTGCGGTTCTCGACCGCGAGGAGCGGGAGTGGCTGGTGCGAACCACCGTCGAGCTCTCCGCCGGCCGCTGTGCCGTGGTGGCCGGGGCCGGCAGTAACTCCACGGCCCTGACCTTGGCCAACACGCGGGACGTTGCCGAGTGGGGCGCCGATGCCGCCATGCTCATCACACCTTACTACAACAAACCCCAGCAGCACGGCCTGGTGGAGCACTACCGGACGGTGGCCCACGCCGTGGACATCCCGCTCGTCCTGTACAACGTGCCGGGACGCACGGCGGTCAACATCCTGCCCGAAACCGCGGCCATCCTGGCCGCCGAGCCGAACGTCGTCGCTCTTAAGGAAGCCAGCGGCGACCTGGCTCAGATCGAGGGGGCGATCGGGCAGTGCGATCTGAAGGTGTTTTCCGGGGACGACGGTCTGAACTTCTCCATATTCGGGCTGGGGGGCCGGGGCGCCATCTCCGTCGTGAGCAACCTGCTGCCCGCGACTCTGGTCAAGATGTGGCACGCCTGGCAGGACGGGGACATCGGCCAGGCCTGGTGGCTGAGCCGCGCCCTCGACCCGGTGACCAAGGCCTGCTTCGTCGAGACGAACCCGGTGCCGGTCAAGGAGCTGCTCTACCTGTCGCGCCTCTGTGAGCGGGAGCCGCGGCTGCCCCTGGCGGTGGCCAGCGACCCGACCAGGCATTTCCTGAGCCGCTTCCACCAGTCCGTGCTCGCGGAACTGCTGGCCGAGGAGGAGAAATGACGATCCCGGTGACGGTTCACGGCGCGGAGGGGCGGATGGGCCGGCTCATCACCGAGCTTGTCGCGGCGGCGCCCGACTGCACGCTGACCGCCCTGGTGACCGAAACCGGCCGCGACCAGGCGGCCGGCCGGTTCCACCCCGAGGTGCCGCTCACGGGGCAGGACCGGCTCGCCGAGGTCCACCCCTCCGGAGGGGTCATTGTCGATTTTTCCCTCGCGGGGGCCCTGCCTGGGTTGCTGGCCGGAGCTGAGGCAACGGACGCCCGCCTGGTCGTCGGCACAACGGGTTTCTCACCGGCCCAGCAGGAAGCCCTGACCGGGTATGCCAGCCGCCGGGCGGTTGTGCAGGCGGCCAATTTCAGCGTCGGGATTCCCGCTCTGCGTCTGCTGCTGGAAAAACTCGCCCGGACCCTGCCGGAAGGTTTTGCAGCCGCCGAGGTGGAAACTCATCACCGTCACAAGCTGGACAGTCCCAGCGGAACCGCGCGGATGCTGGCCGACGCCTGGCAGGAGGCCCGGGGCGGCGACCCGGTGCCGGTTTTTTCCCAGCGTATCGGCGGCATCGTGGGTGAACACGCCTGGACCATCGGTGACGACGAGGAAACCTTGCAGCTGGTTCACCGGGCTCATTCCCGGCGGGCGTTCCTGCGGGGAATCCTGCCGGCCGTGCGGTTCGTGGCGGGGCAGGAAGCAGGCTGGTTCGATCTTGGTGACGTCCTGTCCGCCGGAGCGGACGGCCAGGGGTGATGCACAGCCCAAATAGAAC
>CAZAHC010000290.1:0-4084 GCA_964484595.1 uncultured Fibrobacteraceae bacterium
CCGCCGGGTGGCGGGGGCGGTGCTGTTGGGCCAGGGGGAAGTAGCTGAGCGGTTGACGTCCGGGCCGGGTTCGAGAGAATATGGCATTCTTTCGGTGCTGCTCGGTTCGCAGTTCGCCATCGAGGTGGTGCGCCAGGTTCCGGCTTCCGTTTTCTGGCCCCGCCCCGATGTCTCCTCGGCGGTCGTGCGCCTCGTGCCGACCGAAGCCTGGCCCGACGCCGAGTACCAGTGGTTCCGCCGGTTAATCAAGGCGCTCTTCGGCTTGCGCCGCAAGAAAGTGGGAACGGTGTTGCGCTCGTTGTTCGCGCTGGACCCGGGCGATCTGGAGAGCGTCGCCGCCGCGGCGCAGATCTGCCCGAACCGGCGACCGGAGCAACTCCCGGTCGAACGCCTGCGGGCGCTCGCGAATGTCCTGGCCGAAAGGGGCGACAGGTGAAGGTCCGCTGGCCGGGATTGCCTCTGCTCCTGTCGCTGGTTCTGGTGACCGGCCTCGCCGCGGCCGGGCCGGCGTCGGGCCAGACGACAGAGCCTGACAGCCTGGACGCGGCCGTTGCCGACGCCGACTCCGCCGCCGGGCCAACCTCGCTGTCCGAAATCGCCGCCCAGGCCCAGCAACAGGGTCAGCAGGCCGACCAGCAGACGGACGCGGAGGGACCCTTCCTGGTCTCCTGGGATCGGTTACCCAAGGCGGGTATCTCGGCCAAAGTGCGGAAGGTTCGCTACTACGGCGAGCTGGGCAGCAACCTGAAGCTGCTCAAGGGCGCCACCATCACCAAGATGTTCAAGTATGCCACCGAGACCTACCGCAAGCAGGACAAGACCACCGAGACCCGCGACGGGACCTTGAGCTTTCGCGACGGCAGCCTGCTACCCTTCAGCACCGACCTGAACCTGGACCTCTCCTGGAACTGGCTCGAGGACCACACCGTGAACTCCGCCGGCACGGCCAACCTGAACAAGAACGACAACCGGCAGGCGTCCCTGACCCTGAACCGGCAAGACATCCAGACCGCCTTTCTCAAGCACGATCTCCGCGCCATGGGCCAGCTCAAGAAACAGCAGGGTGAGAGCCAGCGGAAGAGAATCGACTCCTCCGAGGGGTCGTTCTCCGGCGGGTTACGCAGCAGCCTGCAACCGGTGACCGGCGTCTCGGTTGCCACCTCCGTCTACGGGAAGTTCAGCGAGGGTGAGCGGGTCCTGGGCGAGACCACCAGTCCCTCGTCCACCAATGCGGACAGCCTGGGCGCCGGGCTCTTCTACAAGCGGGGCCTGGTGACCGGCTTCTTCGAGGTGAAGCGGTCCAGCTTCGAGAAGCGTTTTCTCGACTACAACCGTGACGCCAACGGCCTGGTCGATACCTCCGACGCGGGCATCGACAAGATCGTCCAGGAACTGGAACGGATGGACGCGATCAGTCTCGTCTGGGAGAACCGGTTCCGGCTGGGCCCGGTGACCCTCTCCTGCGACCTGGCCCGGGACATGGACGAGCACACCTACCGGGCCAGCGGGCTCGGCCGCCAGGAGAAGTACCAGGACCAGACCGAGGTGGATCTGGCTTACAACTACGGCCAGCGGGATTCGGTCAGTGTCGCCTTCGGCTACCTGTTCAAGTGGGACGACCAGACCTACAAGGGGGCCACCGCGGCCCGCGGCCGGCAGATGAACCAGCGGCGGGACGTCACCCTCACCTGGGGTCACCGGCTTTTCCGGCACACTACCTTTCTGGCGAAGTTCAACAACGGGCTGTCGCAGGACATGGCCGAGGATCAGTTCAACGACAACGACCGTGACCGCCTGGAGACCTTCGCCTCGGCCAAGCTGACCGCGGACTGGCCCACCCGATTCAAGGCCAGCATGCTCTTCTCGTATCGCCACGTCGAGGACCTGTCCATTCGCCAGAGCCGCTCGGCCAACAACAACTTCAAGGACACCTACGAGATCTCCCCGGGCTACGCCTGGCCGGTCGGGTCCATCATCCAGCTGCAGCAAAGCTACACGATCTCCATCCAGTACACCGACTACATCTACTCGGACCTGGACGTGGTGAACCGCCAGGACGACTACAACAAGCGTGGCAACCTGAACACGCAGGTCTCCCTGAACCCAAGTCCCGACCTGAGATTGACCGTGAGCCACGATTACAACGAGAAGTTCAACGCCAGCCGCCTCGCCACCGACGTCACCGGGCACGATTACTACCATCGCGACCAGGAACAGCGGATCTCGCGCATCGATTTTGCCGTCAATTACCGGGTGTCGCCCTGGTTCACCGTGCAGGGGGCCAGCTTCCAGACCAAGGACGTCCGGGACACCTTCGGGACCACGACCACGACCCTGGACCGGCGCAGCGGTGAGATCTGGGTCGGTTGCAGCATCGACAAGAAGTGGGGGCCCACCAATGATGCCCTCCACCTGCAAGCCAACGTGCGGCGTTACAATGCCTTCGGGCCGAACATCCAGGAGACGAACGCCCGTTACTGGGATGCGGACGTCTCGCTGAGCTGGAAGTTCTAGGGGAACGATTCCCGCCCGGGAGGGTTTGATGGCACGAAATATGATGGCGACCCTGCTTCTCGCGGCCTTGCTTCCGGCCGTCGCGGGATGCTTCTTCGAGCCGCGGGACCCCGAGCCCCCGGCCTCGGGGACGCCGGTCGTGTACCTGCCTCGCGGCGAAGCGGAAAACGTGGTGGCGAACGCGGAGATCGCCTTAAACGCAAGGGACGCAGCAGGTTGGGATGATGCAATCGGAGAGAATTTTGCTTATCATCCCGACGACCAGACCAGCAACGTGGACTATCCGGACGTCGACTGGGATAACTGGGACCGCTCCCGGGAGATGGCTTTCGTCGCCAGTTTCTTCGCGAGCGTCAACCAGGTGCAAATGGACTTAAACCAGACGGTCCAATCGGTCGAAGAACTTGGAGGAGGAGCGGAGCTCTGGACCCTGGTCTACTTCATGACCGTGACTACAAGCCAGGGGACCCAGACGAAGTACAGCGGTCGGGCGGAGCTGACCCTCCGCCTGATAGGCAGCTACTGGTTCATAGATGACTGGCGGGACCTGGAAGGGGAGACCGATCCGGACACCGGCGGCCTCCTGGCAACGATGGGGAGTGTGCGTGGCGCATTTGGTAGCAAATAAAAAAGGGTTATGCTATACTAAAGAGTCGTCTCGATCTGGCGATCAGAGACGCTGGTCGGGCGTCCGGAGTTCGGGTGCGCCCGACAACTGGAGGTAGAAATGAAGACGAGAGCGCTGATCTTCGGCCTTGGCTTGCTCCTTGTGCTCTTTTCCGGGGGATGCATCTTCTCCCCTGACGACGACGGCAATCCTCCTGGTGATCCGGGTCCCAAGCCCCCGGATCCCACCTATCCGTTCCCCTCGACGGCGGATATCCTGATGTCCAACTTCCAGCTGACGTACATGCGCATGGACGACGAAGGGTACCGGAACGTCCTGCACACCAACTACCTGTTCCGGTTCCAGGAGTTCGACATCGATGAACTCGACTTGCCCAGCGACCACCTCAACCGCGACGAGGATCTGGAAGTCATGACCAGGGTCTTCTCCGGCGATGCGGTCGTCAATTCCCAGGGCGAGACGATCCCGGGCATCTCCCAGATCACCTTCCCCATCCTTACGCCCCAGACGATCTGGGATGGATCGACGGACCCGGATTTCCCCAACGCCCAGCGGCGCCTCTACTGGGTCGAGCTGAACTTTAGCCGGCCCGGCGCCAGCACCATCATCGTGCAGGGCCAGACGGAGTTCTTCGTCACGTCCCGCGACTCCTTGCAAGGAGACGGCACGACCGCCCAGTACTGGCAACTCGTAGGTCAGGTGGACAGAACCGACACCGGAAGCCCTTAGAATTCCGGCAGTTCGTGACGAACCAGCCGGCGACCGGAAGCTGAGGGGAGCCCAGGCGGGCTCCCCTCTTTGCGGTCGGTTCAGAGGTGGCGGAGTTGGCGCGCAGAGCTTCCCGATCTTCAAGTAGACCCACGCGGAAGGCCCGGCGGCCAGCCCGTTCCCGACGGCGGGGCGGTTGGCGGTGGGCCGTCGGGGCTTTCCTGCTTGTGGTGG
>CAZAHC010000291.1:0-4083 GCA_964484595.1 uncultured Fibrobacteraceae bacterium
CAACCGGCAGCCCCGCCTCCAGCAGGGCCTGGTTCACTGCCTGCAGGTCCTCGAAACCGGTGGTGATGACGAGGGAGTCGCCCTCCTCGGCGACGTCCTCCGCCCCCGCCTCGATGGCGGCGTCCATCGCCGTGTCCAGATCGCAGCGAGTGGACTCGAGAACGATCATTCCCTTCCGGTCGAAGAGATAGGCAACGCAGCCAGCACTGCCCAGCTTTCCGTTGTACTTGGTGAAGACGTGCCGCACTTCGGCCGCGGTCCGGTTCCGGTTGTCGGTCTGGGTCTCGACGAGAATGGCCACGCCGCCGGGTCCGTAACCCTCGTAGGCGATCTCCTCGTAAACGAGCCCCTCGATCTCACCGGTGCCGCGCTTGATAGCCTTCTCGATCGTATCGTTGGGCATGTTGGCGCTCTTGGCGGCGGTGATCGCCGCCCGCAGCCGGGGATTGGCCTCGGGATCGCCGCCGCCGCGGGCGGCGACGGTGATCTCCCGGATGACCTTGGACCAGACCTTGCTGCGCTGCGCGTCCTTGGCGCCCTTCTTGCGCTTGATCGTGCTCCACTTGGAATGTCCGGACATCGGTACCGCTCCTTTAATCGCTCCCCTCGGAACGGCTCTTCAGGTACGCCTCGACGAGCCGTTTCTGGAGATCCCCCGGCACCTCGGCGTAGTGCGAAAAGGCCAGGGAGTAGGAACCGGTGCCCTGGGTCATCGAACGCAGGGCGGTCGCATACTGGTACAGCTCGTCCTCGGGAATGTGGGCATTCACCACCTGGTAGGGACCGTCCGAGTCGCTGCCCTGGATCTGGCCGCGTCGGGTGGAGATGTCACCCATCACATCCCCCATGTAGGTCTGGGGAACGGTGATCGATACCAGCATGATGGGCTCGAGCAGGGACGGCTTCGCGTCCGGGACCGCCTTCTGGATCGCCAGCCGCGCGGCCACCTTGAAGCTGTTCTCGCTCGAGTCGACCGCGTGGAAGGACCCGTCGTAGAGGGTGGCCTTCAGGTCGACCATCGCGTAGCCGGCGATGACCCCCTGGGCCAGGGTTTCCCGGACCCCCTTCTCGACGGCGGGGATGAACTTGCCCGGCACGACGCCGCCGACGATAGCGTTGACGAACTCGAAACCCTCGCCTCGCGCCTGCGGCTCCAGCTTCAGCCAGACGTCGCCGAACTGGCCGCGACCGCCGGTCTGCTTCTTGTAACGTCCCTGGGACTCGGCGGCTCCCTTGATGGTCTCCTTGAAGGCCACCCGGGGACGCCGGCGCTCCACCTCCACGCCGTAGATCTTCTTGAGCTTGCCCAGGATGTAAGCGAGGTGCATCTCGCCCTGGCCGATCAGAAGGGTCTGGTGAAGCTCGGGCTCGTGGCGAACCTCGAAGGTTGGATCCTCGTCGCTCAGCTTGTTCCGGCCGGTTCCCATCTTGTCCTCGTCGCCGGCGGTCAGGGGAAAGATCGCCTCGGCGCTGGTGGGGGTGGGATAGGGAATGGCCGGCAGGGCGATCGGGGTGGCCGGATCGTGGAGGGTGCTGCCGGTGGCGGTGGCCTTGAGCTTGGCGGCGAGGACGATGTCGCCCGCGCCGGCCACCTCGGTTTTTTCCCGCTGCTTGCCGATCGCCAGGCTCATCTGCCCGATCCGCTCGCTGGAACGGGAGCCGGTATTGGCCAGGTTGTCGCCTGACTTGACGGCGCCGCTGAAGACCCGCAGCCAGGTGACCTCTCCCCCCTGCGCTTCGATCTGTCGCTTGAAGGCGAAGGCGACGGCGGGACCCTCCGCGCCGGCGGCGACGGTGGTCTCCTCCTCGGAATCGGGCTGGGTACCGGCCAGCTCGGTCCGGGACGCGGGCGAGGGAATCAGCTTGGCGCAGGCCTCGAGCAGATCGGCCACGCCGACCTCGGTGTCGGCGGCGGTCAGGAAGATGGGATACACGGTGCCGGCGGCGACCCCGGAGGCGAGGCCGCTGATGATCTCATCCTCGGTCAGGGTACCTTCCTCGAGGAATTTCTCGACCAGCTCGTCGTCGGTCTCCGCCGCAGCGTTCAGCAGCTGCTCACGCGCTTCCTCGACGGCGCCAGCCATCTCGGACGGGATCTCCCTGGCGACCGGCTTGCCATCCTCGTAGCCGAAGGCCTGCATCCTGATCAGATCGACAAGGCCCGTGAATGCCTCACCCTCGCCCAGAGGCAACTGGACCGGCACCGGCGTCCCCTCGATCCGCTCCTGGATACCGGCGACCGAGGCGGCGAAGCTCGCGTGTTCCTTGTTCATCCGGTTCAGGATGATGAAGGTGGGATGGTTCTTCTTGCGCAACAGGCGCCAGATCCCCTCGGACGCAACCTCGAGGCCGCCGTCTGCCTTGACCAGGAAGAGGGTGCCCTCGATGACCTCGAGACTGGCGTAGAGGTCGCCGCGGAAATCATCGACGCCGGGGGTGTCGATGAGGTTGATCTTGCAGCCGCCAGCCTCGGTCCAGGCCAGGCTGGCCGAGATCGTCTGCTTCTTCTCGATCTCGTCCTCTTGATAGTCGAACACGGAGGTACCATCGTCGACATTCCCCCGCCGGCCCACCTTCCCGGTCACATGGAGCATGGCGTCGGCCAAGCTGGTCTTGCCAACCCCGTGCGGAGCGACGAGCGCCACATTGCGGATTTTTTCCATGGGATAGGTCTTCAACGATCGTCCTCCCGACTGTAAGGGTTTGACCCGAAAAATGGGGGCTGGAGAACCGGGCCAGCGGTCCGCGGGTAGTTTCTTGACCGAACGGCAATGGTAATAGCACGGCCAAGGCCTGTCAACATGCCCGCCGGGGAGGCGGCCGGCCCCGCCGCTTGTCTGTAAGCCCTTCGCTTCCTACCTTTAGTGCGGAGTCGGGAGGAGCCGAAATCCCTGGACACCTCCGGCGGCGTGCATTACCGTTGATCGCGGTGCCGTTGCAGGATAGGTCCATGATTGTCCGGCACCCCCCCACACTCAATGCCCGCAATCCGGGGCGGCCTGACCGCCGGGTTTCTGTTCTTCGACCGAGGTGTCGTCCATGAAGCGTCTTTTTCCAGTGGCCCTGATCTGGCTCCTGGCCCTGGTGCTGCCGACCGGTTCGCTCCAGGCCCAGGATCCCGACCCGGCCGGCGAAGAGAAGGATCCGGCCGAGGAGTACCGGGTTAAGGCCTATTCCATCTCCTTCTGGGGCGGGTTGTTTTCCGGCGGCACCTACTACGAGGGACAGGCTCTCGAGTCCAACACCTATCTGGCCGAGGGTTCCAATCCCATATTCACCTTCGAGGGCGATCCCTTCACCGAACTAGAGCTCAGACCTCCGGACGAACACGAAAACGACCAGGGCTGGGGATACACCCAGCCCCGCAAGGAAATAAGGTCGGGCACCATCTTCGGCGGCCGGGTCGGCATGTTCCTGTCCGAGATGTTCCACATCGACCTGGTGTTCTCCGTCGCCCGGAGCCAGGCAGTCACCTCCATGGTTCACGATTTCGACGAGGAGTACACGCAAACCCACGCGGACAGCATCGACTACCGCGTAGAGTTCGCCGACGATCCCCGGTGGACCGACAAGGGATTCCGGGTTTACCAGGGCGGCATCAATCTGATGTACGACGCCAAGACCGTGAAATTCTTCGGCCTCAGCCCCTTCGTCGGCTTCGGGGTGGGCGCCCTCATCAACCGGTTCACCGCGCTGGAGGACAAGACCGCCCTCTTCTTCCAGATGACGGGCGGACTGAGCGTCAACGTGACCGAGTCCCTCCAGATCTACGCGCAGGCCAATGCCACCACCTTCTCCTTCGCCCGTGAAGAGCTCCATTACGGGCGCCAGGTTGCCTACAAGAGCCTGCGCATGGGGATAAACTGGATCATCGACGTGGTGCCGGATTCCTGATCCCAACTCCGGGACCGCTTTTGAAAGCCCAGTCAGCAAGGAAAACCGCCGTGGTCGGCAGACCACGGCGGTTGTTCAAGGCGACGGAAAAACCCTAGCGGATCACTTCTTCTTCTTGGCCTTCTTCTTGGTCGCCTTCTTCTTGGCCTTCTTCTTGGTTGCCTTCTTCTTCGTGGCCTTCTTCTTCGT
>CAZAHC010000292.1:0-4069 GCA_964484595.1 uncultured Fibrobacteraceae bacterium
CCGAGCCGATCACTGTCATCGGCCACAAGGTTCGTTACGTCTCGGCCGCGGGCAGCAACACGCCACCCTACGAGTCGCCGGCCACGGCGGCTCACACGATCAACGACGCCGTGCTGGCCTGCACCGGTCTCGATTCGGTCATGATCGCGGCCGACGAGTACCTGGAGACCGTCACCATCTCCTCGACCATCCAGCTCTTCGGGGGCTGGGACTCCGCGTTTACGCTTCGCGATCCCGAGACCCAGGTGACCGGTCTGCGGGGGGTCAACAGCGCCATCCGGTTCTTCGACGGCGCAGGCGATTTCGGCGCCGTCGACGGCATCCGCTTCCACGACTGTGCCGGCGGGTATTACAGCCAGCCGACGGAGGGAGAGCATGGCGGTGCGATCTACTCCCTGAACGCCTCGCCCACCATCTCCAACTGTTTGTTCGAGTATTGCCGGGCGGCGCCGGGCGGCGCGCTCGGTTACGGCGGCGCGATCATGGCCCTGGGCGGATCCCCGGTCATCGAGAACTGCACCTTCCAGGACAACATCGGCGCCTGCGGCGGGGCCGTGGCCCTCCTTGATCCCATCGCCGCCTCGCTGAGCGGCAACGATTTCCGGCGCAACGCGTGCAGCGACAGCCTGGGGACCAACCTGGGGGCCGCTCTCTACGTTAGCGGCGGCCAGGTTTCTCTTTCCGGCGACGTTTTCCTGAACAACGGCGGGTCCGCCAACGGCGGCGGCATCTACCTGCTGAATGCGGATCTGACCGGGCAGGACGTGCAGCTGACAGGTAACCGCAGCCAGAGCGCCGGCGGCGGCATCTGGGCCGAGAACTCCCAGCTGGATCTGATCCGGGGCAACCTGACGGGTAACCTGTCCGCCAGCAACGGCGGCGGTCTGAACACCATCGGGGGCGGGGTTTTCCTGCGCAACCTCCTGTTCACGGGCAACCAGGCCAGCAACATGGGAGCCGGGGGCATGATGATGACCGTGGCTTCGGGGTGCGTGGAGAACTGCCTGTTCACCGGAAACACCGCCACGATCCTCGGCGGCGGCCTGTTCGTCTCGGCGGCCGGGCCCTATACCGTGCGCAACAGCATGATCGTCCAGAACACCGGCGGCGGGCTGTCCGCCATGGGCGCGGAGCTGGTCGCCGACTACAACAACGTCTGGGACAACACCGGCGGCGACTATCCCAGCGGCGCGCCGGGACCTAACGACGTGAACCTCGACCCGCTGCTTGTCGACCCGGCCGGCGGTGACTACGGGCTGGGCCTGCACTCGCCCTGCCTGGATCGCGGCGAACCCGATCCGCTCTGTCTCGATCCGGACGGCTCCCCGGCCGACATCGGGATGTACGGGGGATCGGGCGCCCAGACCGTGGCTCCGGCCGCGATCGCCGGCGCCAACAT
Source organism: uncultured Fibrobacteraceae bacterium (assembly GCA_964484595.1). Classification (GTDB taxonomy): domain Bacteria; phylum Krumholzibacteriota; class Krumholzibacteriia; order LZORAL124-64-63; family LZORAL124-64-63; genus CAZAHC01. The sequence continues at coordinate 1,400 of CAZAHC010000292.1, forward strand.
CCAGGACGAGGGGGGCGGTCTGTTCACCCTGTCCTGGACTCCCAACACCGAGCCCGACATGGCCCAGTACGTGATCTACCGCGACTCGACGCAGGTGTTCGAGCCCGACCCCGCGAAGGTCGTGGCCACCCTGCCCCATCCGACGGCCACCTGGCAGGACAACCCGCCCCACTCCTGTTACTACCTGATCGTGGCGGTTGACACCGACGGACACGTCGGCGGCTATTCGATCCGGCTGCCGACCACCACCACCGCGGTCGGCGGACCGGGGCTCCCCACCGCGCTGGACATCGCCGGCGTCGTGCCCAACCCCTTCAACCCGCGGACCACGATCTGGTACGACGTCCCGCGAGCCTCGCAGGTCAGCCTGCGGGTCTACGACCTGCGCGGACGCCTGGTCCGGCAGCTCGTGAACGGCCAGGTCCAGCCTGGTCGGCACAGCGTGGACTGGCTGGGCCGGGACGAAAAGGGCGCCGAGGTCGCCTCCGGCGTCTACCTGGTCCGGGTCCTGGCCGACGGTCTGGCGGTCACCAAGAAGGTGGCTCTGGCCCGGTAAACCGGCCGGATGGTTCTCTCCAAGCGGGGTCGCGCGCAGGCGCGGCCCCGCTGCCCTTTTTCCTGGACAGTCATTTGCTGCTGACTACCTTATGCCCGGAGTTCGGTGGGGGCGATCTTGTCTTTGCCCCCGGCGGTCCAGTTCCCCAAAGGAGTTAAACGCATGGCAGGCAAGATGATCGCGATCCGCTGGCACGCGCGGGGCGGCCAGGGGGCCAAGACCGCTGCCATCTTCGTCGCCGAGGCGGCCGTGGACAGGGGCAGGTTCGGGCAGGGTTTCCCCGAGTACGGCCCCGAACGGCGTGGCGCGCCCGTCCGTGGTTACACGCGCATCGCGGACCAGCCGATCCGGCGGCACTGCGCCATTCTGGGCCCGGACGTCGTCATCGTGCTGGACCCGACGCTGCTCGAATCCGCGGCGGCCGGCGTGGCAAGTGGTGCCACCCCGGAGACGGTATTCCTGGTCAACACAGTCGAGAAGCCAGCGGAGATTCGCCGGCGCTTGAAGGTCGAGGCCAATCCCGTATACACCGTGGACGCCACCGGCATCGCCCTGGACTGCTTCGGCAAATCGATTCCGAACATGCCGATGATCGGCGCCTTGCTCGCCGTTGCCGATCTGATGAGCCTGGAGGACCTGAAGGCCTCCATGGCCGACCGGTTCAAGTCCAAGTTCTCCCGGGCCGTCCTCGCCGGTAACCTGGAAGCGGTGGACCGGGCCAACAAGGAGCTGGTGTCCGAATGAGCCTCAAGAGTGCAAGCGAACTCCACGCCGCTGGGATCATCACCGAACCGGGCAACGCCGCGGAATTCCAGACCGGCGACTGGCGCACCTTCGTGCCGCAGTTCGTGGAGGAGAACTGCATCCACTGCCTTTTCTGCTGGATCTGGTGCCCGGACAGCGCCATCGAGATCGATACCTCCGGCCCGAAGCCCCTGGTGACCGGGATCGTTCTGGATCACTGCAAGGGGTGCGGCATCTGCGCTCACGAGTGTCCGCCGGCCAGGAAGGACAAGTCGGCCCTGGTCATGGTGCGTGAAGAGAAGTAGCTGACGCCGGAAAGGAAAAGAGCATGGAACAGAAACTCGTGGCGCTGACCGGAAACGATGCGGTCGCCTACGCGTTCAAGCAGGCCAGGCCTCACGTGGCGTCTGCGTTTCCCATCACGCCCCAGACTGAAATGATGCACAAGTTCGCCGAGTTCGTCGCCGACGGCGAGGTGGACACCGAGCTGATCCTCGTCGAGAGCGAGCACTCGGCCATGTCGGCGGCCGTGGGAGCCTGCGCCGCGGGCGCCCGGACGGTTACGGCTACCAGCTCGGCCGGCTTCGCCCTCATGTGGGAGATCCTCTACATCGCCGCCTCGCTGCGGCTGCCCATCTGCATGGCCGTCGTCAACCGGGCCCTTTCGGGTAACATCAACATCCACAACGATCACAGCGATTCGATGGGCGGCCGGGACGCGGGCTGGATCCAGATCTACTGCGAGAACGCCCAGGAGGCGTACGACGCCGGCCTGATGGCCTTCCGGATCGGGGAGCATCCCGACGTGAGGCTGCCGGTGATGGTCAACTACGACGGCTTCATCATCAGCCACACCTCCGACGCGCTGTACATGCTCCCGGACGATGAGGCCTACCGGTTCACCGGTCGCTTCGCCCCGGTCTACTCGTTGCTCGACGTCGAGAATCCGGTGACGGTCGGTCCGCTGGACCTCACCGATTACTACTTCGAGCACAAGGTCAGCGAGATCCAGGCTCACCAGAATGCGTTCGACGTCATCCGCGCGGTGAATCAGGAATTCGGCGATCTGACCGGTCGCCACTACGACTTCTTCGAGTCCTACCGGCTGGATGACGCGGAGGTGGGCCTGGTGATCCTCGGTTCGACCGCGGGCACGGCCAAGGACGTCATCGACCAGTACCGGGACCGGGGGGTGAAGGTTGGCCTGCTGAAGCTTCGACTCTTCCGGCCCTTCCCCGCCGCCCAGGTCGCCCGGGCTCTGGCGGGCTTGCGGGCGGTCGCGGTGATGGACAAGTCGGTCTCCTTCGGTGGCCTGGGCGGCCCGGTCTTCACCGAGATCCGATCGGCTCTCTACCGGTGTCCCGACGGAT
>CAZAHC010000293.1:0-4011 GCA_964484595.1 uncultured Fibrobacteraceae bacterium
GGTGTCTGTGGGGTACTTCGAGACCGGTTACTCAGCCCAGAGCGTGGCCGCGCGCGGGAGCAAGGTCTTCCTGGCCTCGACCCAGAACGGTCTGTGGATCCTGCAGAACGACCTGCTGGTTCCGGTCTATCTCCGCTTCCTGACCGCCGAGCGCCGGGACGGCCAGGCGGTGGTCCGCTGGGAAGTCGCGCAGCTGCCGGACCGGACCGGCTTCCACGTCTGGCGGCAGGAGCCGGCAGCGGCTCGTGTGCGGATAACCGATTCGCCTCTCGCCGGAGCGCTGGTCTACGAGTTCGCCGACCCCGGCCCGCCGGCCGGCGAGGGGGAGTACTGGCTGCAGATGATCGAGCCGGAGGGTAGCGAGACCTGGCTCGGGTCGGCCCGCCTGGCGCCGCTCCCACCCGAGGCCGCCAGGTTCGACCTGGCGCCCAACTTCCCCAATCCCTTCAACCCCCGGACCCGGATCCGCTTCACGGTGCCGGATGGCGGGAAGGTGGCGCTGCGCATCCTGGACCTGCGGGGACGGGTGGTGATCACCCTCGTGGACGGGGACGTGACCCCGGGTGAGCACCAGGTCGCCTGGGACGGCTGCGACGCCGACGGCAGGGCGGTGGCCTCCGGCACGTACCTGGCCCGGCTCGAGTCGGACACGGCGCTGGCCACCAGGAAGCTCCTGCTGGCCAGGTAATAAGGAGTGCCGTTGTGAAGATCCAGCATCCCTTTTCGCTGTTGCTAAGGTGGGGCGTCGTGCTCCTGCTGGCCGCCCTCTGCGGGCTGGCCGGCTGCCAGGGCAAGAAGGAGCCCGGCGAGGTCGCTCCCACCCCGCCCGAGCCGCCGCCGGCGGTGACGGTCGAGCACCGGCAGGAGGATCGCGCCCAGGTCTTCTGCCTGGAAAACGGGCGGATCGGCTGCGCGGTGAGGATCGACGAGGGCAAGCTGCTGGCCGAGACCGTCGAGATCCCGGCCGCCTGGGCCCGGCAGCACGGCACCGAGCCGATCGCCCTGGAGACCGACGCCGGCTTCAGCCTCGAGGTCATGTGGACCGGCTGGCGCGCTCCGGGCAAGATCGGCAACGCCGACAATCCTCTCTTGCTCTGCAACCGGAACTTCCTGCTCACCGGACACGACCGGGGCGAACTGTCGAGCGGCGTCCAGGAGCTGATCCTCGACTTCAGCGGCGAGGACAATCCCTTCCAGCTGCGGGTCACCTACCGGCTCGAGCCCGGGGACTTCTTCCTGCGCCGCCGGATCGCGATCCGCGACACGGTCACCGGACGACACTTCCTGGAGAGGATCAGCCCGCGCGACGGGCAGATCGAGACCACCCTGTCGTTGGTCAAGCGCGGCGGATTTGGCCAGCCGGCCGCCTGCCGGATCGGCTCCGGCGGTGCGTTCTTCGGCCTGGAGTACCCGGCCTCGCAGAACAGCCTGCGCGAGGCGCCGGCCGGCGGGACCGACCTCTCGTGCAGCCAGCTTATGGGCGAGCGGATCGGCGCCGGCTGGCAGGCGAGCGAGTGGGCCGTCACCGCCCTCGTGCCGGACTCCTGCCTGCGGCTGTGGTTCGAGAGGTACCTCGCCTCGCTCCGCGTCGCGCCGCTGCGGCCCTATCTCCTGTACAACAGCTGGTACGACCTGCGGGCCCCGGAGATGGTGGACAACCCGGTCAACGTGATGAACGTGGCCAACGTCGAGAGGATCCTGGACTCGTTCCGGCGCAACCTGACCGCGAAGCATGGCATCACCCTGGACGCCTTCGTCCTGGACGACGGCTGGGACGTGTATCGCAGCGACTGGGTCCTGCGCCGGGAGCAGTTCCCCGGCGGGCTGCAGCCGGTGGCGGCCCGGTTACAGCAGCACGGCACCGACCTGGGCGTGTGGTTCGGCCCCATCGGCGGCTATTCCCACCGCGCCTGGCGCATCGGCTGGATGCGGGAGCACGGGTACGAGACGGTCGGGGATCAGCTCTGCGTGGCCGGTCGCCATTACGGGCGGCTGCTGAAGCAGCGGGTGGTCGACCTCGTCCGGGACGACGGGGTGGGATATTACAAGTGGGACGGCATCCAGTTCTCCTGCAGCGAGCCCGACCACGGGCATCCCGTGGGCCGCCACAGCCGCCGGGCGGTGATGGAGGCGGTCGGCGAGATGTGCCGGGCAGTGCGCGAGGAGAATCCCGACATCTTCCTGAATATTACCTCCGGGACCTGGCTCAGCCCCTGGTGGCTGAAATACGCCGACACGATCTGGATGCAGGGTTACGACTACGGTTACGCCGACGTGCCGTCGCTCAGCAAGCGGGACGCGGCGATCACCTACCGCGACTTCGTCCTGTACGACGACCTCGTCACCAAGGACCGCTGGTTCCCGATCGCCAACCTGATGACCCACGGCATCATCAAGGGCGACCTGCAGAAGCTCGGCGGCGAGGCCGAGCCGCTGGACAAGTTCACCGACAACGCCCTCTTGTACTTCGCCCGCGGCGTGGCGATGTGGGAGCTGTACGTCTCGCCCGACCTGCTCACCGACGGCGAGTGGAACGCCATCGCCGGGTCGCTGAAGTGGGCCCGCGACCGCTTCGACATCCTGAGCACCACCAGGATGATCGGCGGCGATCCGGGAGACCGGCAGGCCTACGGATACGCGCACTTCACCGGCCAGCGCGGGGTGGTCGCCGTGCGCAACCCGATCATGGAGCGGCTGACGGTGCGGGTGCCGTTCGCGGCCGAGCTGGGCCTCGACCCCGAGGCGACCTCCCTCGTCTGCGAGCGGGTTTACCCGACGCGCTGGATCTCGCCCGAGCTGCAAAGCGCCGGCTCGGAGCTGGTGCTGGCCCTGGACGGTTACGAGACCGCCGTGTACGAAATCTATCCTCTGACCGAGGCGACGGAGCCGCTGTTGGCGGGGGTGACCTTCGAGGTCGCCCGGCGGACGGACGACGAGCTGACGCTGCACTGCCTCGACGCGGCGGTGGAGGCGCGGCTGCTGAACCCGGAGCTGGTGAGCAGGGTCTGGGTCGGGGAGGGAGCCGCGCGGCTGGCCTGTGAGCCCGGCGAGCGGTTCCTGCCGGTGCAGCCGCTGACCGGGCCGGTCGGCAACGCCTCAGTAGGCCTGCCGTCGGAGACCGAGCTGCCGGTTCTGGACATCGAGTTCGACCTCGAGCCGGGAGCGGCCGAGGCGACGCTGGCCTTGCTGCTGGAGCCCAGCGAGTGGGGCGGGACCGGCGCGGAGACGGAGGCCGCGGGGGAATCGGAAGCCGCAGCGCCCTGGCACTTGCCTGCAGTGACCGCCGTCCTGAACGGCAAGCCGACCCCGGTGCAGTCCCACGTGCAGAAGGACCGCTGGGGATGGTACCGGATCCCGGTCGGCCCTGACGTGCAGGTGCCCGGCCCGACGGGTCCCCGGTCACTACCTCACAACTGCCGGGTGACCCTGGCTCCGGGTACGGAAGCGGACGCGGGGCCGTGGGCCGGTGTCGTTCAGGTCTGGCTGGTCCTGCGGCAGGAACCCGCGCCGGTCGAGGTGACATTCGAGCTGGCGTCCGGGGCCGCCTCCCTTGCCGAAGCCGCCGCGCGGCCGATGCCGCCTCGTCCCTGGCCAACCGGCCAGGTGCGGCGGAACGTCAAGCTGGGGACGCTGGAGGTAAGGTAGGGGCCGGCGGGGTGTTCGGGATCGCCGACGGAATTCCGCAGAGCGTCAACCCCGGGTCCCCGGCGTTGACTCTCTTAGAACTTCTGGGGCTGGCTGGGATGGTCCGGTTTGCCGTGAGGAAAAGGGCTAGCTTGATCGGCCGGGGCCTACCTGTAAAGGTTCTTCACCTCCCCCCAGGACTTCTGCTCCGAAGGCAGGGGCTGGCCCGAAAAGGGCGCGAAGTCCACGAACGCGTGGATTGAGGGATCGTCGTAGCCGTCGGTGATCCACTCCGATATCTGGGTACTGTCAGCCGTTCCCCAGTAGTTCCCAGTTAACCCCAACTTTGCAAAACGTCCTGATCAGGCAGCCTGCCAAAGCCCCTTC
>CAZAHC010000294.1:0-4010 GCA_964484595.1 uncultured Fibrobacteraceae bacterium
ACACCCGAACTGACCCGGGCGCCGCGATCGTCCAGGCCGTTCCACTCCGCAGTGTGGGGTCCGGCGGCGAGGACATCGGCCACCAGGGTTCTTACCAGCCGTCCTTGCAGGTCGATGACGTACAGGTTGACGCCGGTCGACCGCGGCAGGGTGAACTGGACGTTGGTGGTGGGATTGAACGGGTTCGGATAGACCCGATCCAGGGCGTAGGGGTAGACCAGCTCGGGTGTGGCGTCCTCGTCGGGCTGCTGATCGCCCGGCTCGGTGCCCACGGTCGCGGTCAGGTCCCAGCCGATCAGCCCGAAGGCTCGCAGGTCGGCGTTGGTCAGCTCCTCGCGCACCCCGGGCCCCAGCGTCGGATCCATGATGCCGATGTAGATCCCGCTGATCTCGTCGGCCTCCCAGTGGCTGGCCTGGTGGCCGTCGCCCAGCTCCACTCCGGTCGACATGCCCAGATCGACCTGCCCGACGAAGGTCACATGTACCGGCTGGATATCGCCGGTGGTGATGATCCGCTGGGCAGTGGTGAAGTTAGCGGCTCCCTGGCCCGGCAGCAGCCGGAAGAGGTCGAAGGGATAGAGGTAAACATCCGTCACCTGGCCCAGGTTGCGGTAGTAGTCGGCGAAGTCGACGAAGCTCGTGAAACCGAGAGCGTGACCGATCTCGTGGACCACCACGGCCTCGAAGTCGATCTTGCCGGGACTGATGCCGTCACTGGGGTCGAAGTCGAACATGGAGAGGTAATCCGTGCTGAAGATGATCGTGGCGTCGGGATTGGGGTCGTCCCAGCTCATGTCGAACCCCAGGGCGCGGAAATTGGCCTTGTTGGCAAGCATCGCGTCCATGAGGGTGAAGCCGGGCGGAATCAGCACGTTGAGCTGGGCCCAGGTGGGCAGACCGGCGCAGACGGCCTCGTGGGCCTCCGCGTCGGCCACAATCTCGTTGCGGACCCCCGAGAAGGGGCTGTAATAGAAGGCCCGCGGGGTGGTGGACCCGAGGACCCCGGGGGGCAGGGACTGCAGGTCACCCGAGATCAGCAGGGTGACCGAGTCCTCCAGCCAGCTCTCCCAGATCGCCACCGCGCTCTGCCAGGCCGCCAGGGCGTCGGGATTCCCCGCCAGGCCGGGCCCGGCACTGAGGTTGATCGTCGCGTTGCGCGCGGTCTGCTGGCCGGGATCAATCTGCTGCAGACCCTCCGGGGGAATCTCCCCCACATCGAACTTGAGCAGGAAGTTCTCCCCGCAGCGGAAGTGAGTGATCTCCTCGCCAAGGGTGACCGAGACCCCTAGCATCAGGCACAGGACAGCGGCCACCGAGCATCTCAATCCCCGCCGGAAGACGAACCGTTCCCTCCTGGCCGGGCCAATCTCGAACAGGGGATTCCTCATGATGGGCACCTTTCTTTTGGCGTTTCGGAATTTATACCCGAAGCCCCGCCCCGCTGACAAGGACTTGGTGGCGGCCGGGCGCCCCGTCGCCAATCTCGGCTTTATCTGGCCGGCGTTTCGCGTTACCGTCCCGGTGAGGACGGAGAGCTGTCATGCTGATTGTCTTGAAACACTTCTACTGGGATTGGCGGGATCGTTACGGCCGGTTCCAGATCATCAGCGGGATGCTGTCCCGCGTGCCCGGCTCGGCGGGCATGGAGCTGCGCAAGCGCTACCTGCCCCGCTTCTTCGCCGCCTGTGGCCCGGGGATCAGGATCCACGAGGGGGTGCGTATCCGCAGCGTCCACAAGATCACCGCCGGTAACAAGGTGACGATCGGCATGGACAACTTCCTGCAGGCCGGGGGCGGGATCGTCCTGGGCGACAACGTCATCCTCGGACCGAGCGTGAAGATCTGGTCCGTCAACCACCGCTTCGCGGACGTCGACCGGCCCATCGGGGACCAGGGATACGACTACGAGGAGGTCGTCATCGGGGAGGGCGTCTGGGTCGGGGCCAACGCCTTCATCCTCCCTGGGGTTCACCTGCCGGAGGGCTGCGTCGTCTCGGCCGGCAGCGTGGTGGGCAAGAAGAAGTACCCCCCCTTCTCGATCCTGGCCGGATACCCGGCCCGGGTGGTGGGTAACCGCCGTCCCGCTCCCGCGGGCGACAAAAAAAACGAAGAGGGGAACCCCGGGCGGGAACCCCTCTCCGAATGACTACTCGGTAGTCGTCTACCGGTAAAGCGTCTTAACCGCACCCCAGGTCTGCTCTTCCCCTGCGCTGATCGACCTAGGAGCCAGGATTTCGGGGCCGAGGGAGCGGCTGTCCTCCTCCTCCGGGCACGGGATCTCGTTGTACGCGCACAGCTCGTCCTTGATGGCCAGCCCCTCCTGACGTTCGGGGTTGCCGGGGCGGCTGCCCAGCGGATTCGCCACCAGGAAGGCGTCGGCATCATCGATGGTGCCCTGGATCGAGCTGTCTGACCCGTTCAGGACGTTCAGCTTGGCGGCGATGAGGTGATGGGCCAGGATGATCGTGGCGTCACCGCGCACCGGGGTGCGAAGGATGGCCAGCAATTCACCCTGGTCGTAGTTCTCGTCGCCGAGGTCGAGATTGTCGGTCGGCCAGGCGTCCGGGTGGTTCTTCCAGTAGCCGGGAGTGTAGGTGCACTCATCCCCCCCGCACTCGCAGGTGAAGGAGACGGAGAAGGTGGCCGTGTCCTCGTTGGTCACACTCACCAGGTGGAGGGTGCCGTCGAGGGTGTAATCCCCGCACAGCTCCTCGCTCCAGGTGCCGCTGAGCGAAAGGTGGGGGTCGGTATTGTAGACCGTTGCCATGCCGGTAATCGTCTCGACGGGGGTGCTGTCCTGCGAAAGAACGAATTCCCAGTCCACGTCGGCCTCGGTGGCAACGCTGCCGAAGGTGAGGTCCACGTCCACTGTCCAGCCCTCGCAGTCGCCCGTGACAACCGGGGTCTCGAAGTGAACGGCCAGGGCGGGGCCCGTCAGGCCAAGCGTGATCAGCGCCGCCAGGGCAAAAAGAGCCTTGGTCTTCATTGGGTACCTCCTGGAGCTGAGTTTCGAAAAAGAAAAGCGAGCGAACGAAACCAGAAACAAGCTCACCAAGATGAACAGGTTATCACAAAACGACCCACAGGCCAAGCCAAAACGCACCACAGGTCAAGCCCGGGCCAACTTGGCCTTGGACAACATTTTGGGCCGCCTGTACAATGCCGCAAACCTGATTTCAACCCCGCTGGGAATGTGAGGAGGGAGAATGGAACCCCTGGCAGACCGTTTCTCGGAACTCCTGCAGATTCCGATCGTCCGGGTGGCCGTGATAATGGCCGCCTCGCTGCTGGCGGCCTTCCTGGTTCGGGCCATCCTCTTTCGCTTCCTGCTTCGGCTGGCCGCCAGGACCGGCAGCGATGTCGACGACCAGGTCCTGCTCGCGTTGCGGAACCCCCTGGCCTACTCGTTGATCCTGGCCGGGGCGGCGTACGCGCTGGTTTTTCTCGACCTGGCCGATCCGGCCAGCTACGTCCTGCTCGGGATCTTGAAGACGTTGGCGGTGATCCTCTGGGGCAGCGCGGCCATGCGGGTGGGCTCGCTGTTCCTCGAGGCCATGAGCCGCTACCGGGACCGCCTGCCCTGGATCCAGCCCCAGACCTTGCCCTTGCTGGAGATCGCCTGGAAGATCCTGGTCGTCGGGGGGTTCTTGTACTTCCTGCTGATCTCCTGGAAGATCAACCCCACCTCCTGGATCGCCTCGGCGGGCGTGGTCGGCATCGCGGTCGGTTTCGCCGCCAAGGACACCCTGGCCAACCTGTTCGCCGGCATCTTCATCGTCGCCGACGCCCCCTTCAAGATCGGGGACTTCGTCATTCTCGACGACGGCCTCCGGGGCGAGATCACAGACATCGGCATCCGCAGCTCCCGGCTCCTGACCCGTGACGACATCGAGGTCACCGTGCCCAACGCCGTGATCGGCAACGTCAAGATCGTCAACGAGACCGGGGGCCCTCACCAGAAGATGCGGGTCCGGGTCAAGGTGGCGGCCGCCTACGGCAGCGACGTGGAC
>CAZAHC010000295.1:0-3881 GCA_964484595.1 uncultured Fibrobacteraceae bacterium
CACGGTTCGATTTTCCATCCTCATCTCCTTTGATTCCCCCGGACCTCAGTTCTCCCTGTCCCCCAGGAAATCCCGGACGGATTCGAGATCCTGGCGGCTGGCCACGGGCCGGAAGCTAACTTGCGGGAAGACGCGCTTGGCGAGATTGGTCAGGACCTTCCCGGGGCCCACCTCCAGCACCACCGCCGCCGGTTCGCCGTCCTCGGCCCCACCGACGACGCCGGCCAGACAATCCCGCCAGAGAACCGGCGCGGTGAGCTGTCGCCGGAAACCCTCGCCGAGATCAGCCGCGTTGTCCACCGCGCGACCGGAGAAGTTGGCCACCAGGGGCACGGCGGGGGGCGCAATCGGTATCTCCTCCAGAGCGGTGGCGAACCGGGCCGCCGCTTCCGCGAGCAAGGGCGAGTGAAAGGCGCCGCTGACCTGCAACCCGATGACCCGCTTGGCCCCGGCCGCAGTGAGCTGGGAGCCGGCCGCCGCGACCGCTTCGACCTCGCCGGAAATCACGACCTGGTTCTCCGAGTTGTGATTGGCGAGGCAAACCGTGCCGATCTGGGCGGTGACCTCGCCGCAGATCTCGATCACCTTCTCCGCGGGCAGACCCATCACCGCGGCCATCGTCCCGGGGCTTTCCTGGCCGGCAGCGAACATCAGCTCGCCCCGGCGTCTGACCAGGGAAAGGGCGTCTTCCGGCAGCAGGGCGCCGCTGGCCACGGCGGCCGAGAACTCTCCCAGGGAATGGCCAGCCACGATGGAAGGGGAGATTCCCTGCTCGCGCAGGGCGAGGACCAGCGCCACCGAATGGGCCAGGATCGCCGGCTGGGCGTGGTGAGTCTCGGTCAGGGTGTCGAGGGGGCCCTCGAACATGATCCGGGTCAGGGAGTAGCCGAGGGTGTCATCGATGCGCGCCAGGAATTCCGCCGCCGGTCCGGCCGGTTCGGTCAGGTCCTGGGCCATGCCGACGAACTGGGAGGCCTGGCCGGGGAAAACCATGGGAATCTTAATCATCTCTTCACCTTATCCGACGCGAGTCTCAGCCGCCAAGGGCGGCTTGCAGCTTGGCGGGAATGTCCAGGTCCGCTTGCCGGCAGGCGTTCACCACGGCGCCGGTGATGGCCTGGCTCGAGCTGCGACCGTGGCTGATGATGCTCACGCCGGCGATTCCCAGCAGGAGCGCCCCACCGTAAGCCTCGTATGAAAACCGTTCCTGGAGCAGCTTCAGGGCCGGCAGCAGGGTTGCCCGCTCCTTCTCCGGTAGCGTTTCGCTGCGGGCAAGCCCCTCCAGAAACCGGCCGAAACCCTCTATCTGCTTGAGGGTCAGGTTGCCGCAAAACCCGTCGGTGACCACAACGTCGGCCACCCCCAGCAGCAACTGGTTGGGCTCCACGTTGCCGTGGAAATCCAGTTCCGCTTCCCGCAACAGGCGGTGGGCCGCAACGGTCAACTCGTTTCCCTTCGATTCTTCCTGCCCGATGTTAAGCAGACCGATCCGCGGGGTGGCCAGGCCCAGCATCTCCCGGCAGAACAGGTCACCCATCTGGGCGAAGCGCAGCAGGTGCTTCGGCGTGCACTGGACGTTGGCCCCGGCGTCGAGCAGGAGGAGGTGAGAATCGAGGGTGGGCACCAGGGTACCGATCGCCGGCCGATCCACCGAGGGCAATCGGCCGAGGATCACAAGGCTGGCAGCCACCATGGCCCCGGTGCTGCCGGCGCTGACGACCGCGTCAACCTGGCCGTCGCGGTGATCGGTGATGGCGCGGACGATGGGCGAGTCGGGCTTGCCCCGGATGGCGGCGGCCGGCGACTCGGACATGGTGATGTTCTGGCTGCAGGGAACGACATTGACGGGCGAAGCGGGGGTCTCAAGACGGGCGAGCTGGTCCTGGATCGCACTCTCGTCACCGTACAGGGCCAGGACCAGGTGCGGGGAGGCCACCAGGGCCGCCACGGCTCCGGGGACGACCACCTCGGGCCCGAAGTCGCCGCCCATGGCGTCGACGGCAACGATTCGCCGCTGGCTATCGCTGGCCACGTCCCCGACCTCCCTGCCGGTGCGAAGCTCCGGGCTAGGACTCGACCACCATCACCTCGCGGTCTCCGTAGTAGCCGCACTCGCGACAGACGCGGTGAGGCAACCGCGGAGCTCCGCAGTGGGGGCACTTGGCGGGATCGGGAGCCCGGAGGTGCCAGTGGGCCCTCCGCTTCCCTTTCCGCGAGGGCGAGGTCTTCTTCTTGGGCACTGCCATGGTAATTCTCTCCCGTCCGGGTAGCGTTCCTGATCCTCTCGACCGGGAGCGCCGCCCAGGCAGCGGACCGGCCGGTTTGTTTCACGTTCAGTCGGAGGGCAGGCCCTCCCAGCGAGGGTCGCTTTCCGCCGCGGCGCAATCGCAGGCGGTGAGGTTGCGATTACCCCCGCAAGCGGGACAGAGCCCCCGGCACGTTTCGGTGCAGAGGCGTTTCTGGGGCAGAGCGAGCAGGGACGCCTCGCGCAGCGCCGGGTCCAGGTCGACCAGGCCGACCCTCTGGTGGATGACGCAAACGTCGGGTTCGCTCTCGGGGGCGAAATCCCGGATGACCAGGATCTCCACCGGCACCTCGAAAGTGAGCGCGAAATCCTCCAGGCAGCGGTCACAGGCGACCTGGCAGGAGCCCTCCAAATTGCCGGTGACGACCACGCGGCTCTCCAGGTTGTCGACGACCAGGGACCCGCTAAGAGCGACCGCGACCAGTTCCTCGTCGCCCCGCTCGAGGGTACTGCTCTCGGCCACGGCGACCCGGGAACGGCCCACCGGATCCCGGTCCAGGTCCAGCTTCAAAACAAGCGCCCCACGGTAGTTTGTCAGCCCCCCGATGTCAAGGCGACCACTGGCTATTCGCCGGCCCCGGGGGGGCAGAACCGGGTCGGGGTTTCAGCTCCCCGGCCCGAAAACGATCTCGAGTTCCCGCGCCGCCTCGGCGACGCTCGCCGAGGCGTGAACGGCGTTATGCCGGACCGACCGACCGAACCGGGCCCGGATGGTGCCGGGTTCGGCGTCAGCGGGATCGGTGCTTCCGACCAGCTCACGCATGCGGCGGACAGCGTTCTCACGTTGCAGTCTAAACACCACCACCGGCCCGGAACAGATGTACTCGACCAGGCCTGCGAAAAAATCCTTACCCTCGTGCTCGCCGTAGAAGTGCTCCACGGTGCTCCGGTCGAACTGCCGGGTCTCCATCTCCAGGATCCGGAAACCGTCGTCGTTGACCAGCTTGAGGATGGCCCCGACCTTCTGCTCCGGAGCCGCCAGGACATCCGGCTTGATCATGAAAAAGGTCTGTTCCATGTCCCTCCCCGGACCAGGGCCGCTACTTCCAGATCTCCTTCAGCTGCGGCACGATGTCGACCGGGCGATCGGCGACCGGGATCCCGGCCGCGGCCAGGACCTTCTTCTTCTCGGCAGCGGTCCCGGTTCCTCCGGAAACGATGGCGCCGGCGTGCCCCATCCGCTTGCCGGGGGGCGCCGTGCGGCCGGCGATGAACGAAACCACGGGGATGGAGAGGTTGTCCTTGATCCAGGCAGCCGCCCTCTCCTCGGCGTCGCCGCCGATCTCCCCGATCATGACCAGGGCCTTGGTCTCGGGATCGTTGCCGAAAGCCTGAATCGAGTCCATGAAGGTGGTGCCGATCACAGGATCACCGCCGATGCCGATGCAGGCCGACTGGCCAAGCCCGTTGACGGTCAGCTGGAAAACCACCTCGTAGGTCAGCGTGCCGCTCCGGGAGACAAGTCCGACGTTGCCCGGCGAAACGATGGTGCCGGGCATGATGCCGAGCTTGCACTGCTCGGGAACGATCAGCCCCGGGCAGTTGGGGCCGATCAGGCGAACGCCCCGCTCACGCA
>CAZAHC010000296.1:0-3878 GCA_964484595.1 uncultured Fibrobacteraceae bacterium
GCACCGGATTTTCTACGATGCGCGCGTGCTGGCGTTCTCGGTCCTGGATTCCCTTCCTTTCTGGCTCGAAGCCCCCGGCGCCCTGCCCATCTTCGCCGACGAGAACCACCACGAGCCCTGGGCCGAACCCGGGAGCGCGCCCCCGGATACCTTCTTCTGGCAACCCGTCCTGCCGGAGCTGATCGACAAGGTCATCGTCCTCGACCCACACGGCGGCGGCAGCGAGACCGACGGGGCCGGGCCGCTCGGCACGCGCGGCGCCGACCTGAACCTGCGCCTGGCCGAAAAAACGGCGAGCCTCCTGCGGGGCGCCGGCGCCGAGGTGATCCTCACCCGCACCGACGAGCGCTGGGTGCCGCCCGAGGAGAAGGTGCTGCTGGCCAACGAGCGGGGCGCCGATCTCTTCCTGACCCTCAGGCGCAGCCAGGATCCGGCCGGCAGGATCACCGCCGCGCATCACCACGGCAGCCGCGTCGGCACGACCTGGGCCGAGCTGACCGCTCGCGCCGCCGCGCCCCTGGCCGGGGGCGATTCCAGCCTGGTCGGCGGCTCGTACGCCTACCTGCTGCGCCATACCGCCTGCCCGGCGCTGCAGGTCGGGTTGCCGCCCCTGGCCGACCTGGCGGCCGAGGAGAAGCTCACCGCTCCCTCGCACCAGCAGGCCACCGCCCGGGCGCTGCTGCTCGGCTGCGCGGCGCTGCAGGCCGGCGAGCAGATCCTGAACGATCAGTTCCAGCCGGGGCCCCTGCTCGCCATCCACCCCGACCTGTTCCCGCCGCTGGAGCGCATCGACTGGATCCAGCTCGACGGCAACTTCCAGTGGTTGCCGCCCCGCTGGGGCGGGACGGCCGGCGAAACCGTACCTTTATCCGCAGCGCCCCCGACAGCACCCGGTCTGCCCTGCCGCGGCGAGGAGCACTTCCTGGAGATCCACGCCGGCCCCAGCTGGCAGCTGTGGGCATTCCGGCGCGCTCCGGACCGGCGGGTGACCCTGAAGAAACTCCTGGAAAACCGCTGACCGCCAGCGCACTCCCGGTCCGCGCTTCCTTGCGAAGGAGAACTCCCCTGTCCAGCCGCCCACCGAACCGCCAGAGCGACCCGGACCTGCCGGTCGGCCCGGTGACCAACCCCTTCGTCACCCCGTGGTCGACCCGGGCCCACGAGGCCTTCAAGGGCAAGGGACGCTGGCGCCTGCTGGGGGCGTCCCTCCTGGCCCTGGTGACCGCTCTGGTCCTGATCCTGGTCGGGCCCAGCCGTCGGGAGGTCCGGGAGCGGTTCGAGTTCCCGGGCGCCGAGGGTCCGCTGAAGATCATGCCCGAGATCTCCATCGACGACGGCAGCGACCCGGTCCACCAGTTGCCGCAGTTCTTCCGGGAGAACCCGCCCCCGCCCACGTATGACGTCCTGCCGGAGGACCTTTCGCCCGACGCCAGCCAGCTGGTTCCGATCCACGAGGAGCACACCCGGCCGGTGACGGACGAGGAGGATTTCGACGTCGCGAAAGACCCGGACCTGGCGGCCGTCGATCTGGTGGAGCTCCAGCTCCCACAGCAGACCAACCCCGAGTTCGTGCTGATCGAGATGGTGCGTCCCCTGTACCCCGTCGACGCCAACGAGGCTCAGCGGCACACCCCGGTGATCGAGGTCGAGGTCGCCATCTTCATCAACGAGATGGGAGAGGTCACCGCCGCGATGATCCTCCGGTCGGACGGAGGACCCGTGTTCGACGAGGTTGTCATCAAGGCGATGAACCAGTGGCGGTACCGACCCGTTTCCCGCGACGGTCGCCCCCCGGCCGGCCGCTGGCAGAGAATCGTCTGGCGGTTCAAGAGCCCCTACTACAGCGAATACTGACCCGGGTCAGGGCGTGGTTGAACCGCCAGCCTCCGTTCCCGCCGCGCTGTCGGCGGGAGCCGGGGCCAGAGTGGTGTCAGGAGCCGCGGGCCAGGTGTCGGCGAAGAGCGCGGTGGGAAAGGGAGCAATCTCGCCGTCCGCGAACATACGGACGTTGCCGGCGAAGGCCTCGAGCCCCTCGGTGGCAACCACCCTGACCTCCAGACGTTCCCGCAGGGCGTCGGCCAGGGCGCGCCGGTCCTGCCGCTCGGACCGGGCCAGGGTGTCAAGGACCAGCATCGTGGCCAGGTAGGCCTTCATGGCCTGGGCGGTGGCCTCGGGAGGAACGTGCTCGCCGTCCCACTGGGCCCGGAAATAGGCGGTCCACTCCCCGGGGAACTGGGCCTTGTCGTTGGGAAAGATGGCCCGCTCCATGATCCGGCCCGCTCGCTTCTTCAGCTTCGGGGAATTCCAGTTGCTCAGCCCCATCACCACCGCGCCGTTCTGGTAGAAATCGAGCTGCGGACCGAGCAGGATCATCTGGTCGACCGACCCAGGAATGAAAACAACCTCTGGCCGGCACTTCTTGATCTGGCTCAACGGCTCCCGGAAATCGGTGGCCTCGGGAGAGAAGGAGGCGGTCCCGACCAGGAGGCCGCCCTGCTCGAGAACCTCCTCGGCGAAGACCTGGCGATAACGAACACCTACCCTGGTATCGGGGTGGAGAATGGCAAAGCGCTGCTTGAGCAGCACCCTGTTGGCGAGCTGGGCCAGCAAACCGGCCTCGAACAAGCCGGTCTGGTTGGTCTGGAAGACGTCCGGTCCGAGCTCCCAGATCCGCTCGTTGGTCGCCGTCGGCGAGATGAGGGGCAGGCCGTAGAGATCGGCGATCACGGCGGCGATGACGGTCGACGAGCTCATCAAGGAGCCGATGATGGCGATGACACTCTCTTCGCCGGCGAGCCGCTTGGCGCCGATGGCGGCCCCCACGGGATCGCTGCCGGTGTCCTCGGCTCTCAGCTCGAACTGACGCCAGCCGCTGGAATTGATGTTCTGCAGGGCGAGCAGGGCGCCGTCGTAGAACGCGTTGCCCAGGACGGCGTAGCGCCCGGTCAACGGACAGAGCAGGCCGACGCGGTCGGGCGACACCTCCGCCGCCGGCAAAGGCGGTGACGGTCCCACCAGCCGGTAGCCCGGCTCTTCGAGCAGCTTTTCCGCCGCCACGAGCCATTCGCTGTCCGGGGCGGTATCGCGCAGGGAACCAATCGCCAGCCCCGCCTCCTCCGCTCGCCCGGCGGCCAGCAAGCGCTCGGTCCGCAGGAATTCCAGGTAGGGCCAGAGCCCGCTGGCGGGGTGAGAAGCGGATAGCGAACCCAGCTCCGCGGCCGAGAGCCGCTGCAGCAGCGCCACTGCCCGGTCGGCAGCTTCCTCGCGCGCCTCGCCCCCGACCTGCAGGTCGTAGCGTCGGATCAGCAGACCGGCGGCGGCGACCGTGTCGGCGGCGGCAGCTTCCAGCTCCGCCCCGACCGACAGCACGGCGGAGGTGAACTCGCTGCCCGGGTACTTCTGGAGGAACTCCCCGGTCAGCTTGCGGCCCTCGACCAGGTCGCCCAGGCGCTGGGCGGAACGAATCCCCCTGAGCGTAGCCTCGTCGTTGCGCTGGAAACCGGGATACCGATCGATAAGCTCCCACACGTAGCTCAGGGCGGCCCGGTCGCGGCCGTTGGCCTGCTCGTTCACCAGGCGCTGGAAGAGGCCCTCGGCCAGCTCCCGGTCCTGCCGCGACAGGCCCTCCCCCTCGTACGCCGGCGGGGGCCCCGACCGGCCGCAGGCGGAGACCAGCAGCGTCAGGCCGGCCAGCCCCAGCAGCAGCCCACCGAGGACTGCGAGGGGGAGTCTCCGCCCCCACGGCGGCCGAGCGGCAGGGCTCATCGATCTTCCTCTCGTTCGTCGGGGTTGTCTTCCCGCTCTGTTCCGGGGTCGGTCTCACCCGGAGGCGGATCCTGGTCGAGGTCGCCGCCGAGAAGGTCCTCCAAGTCATCGAG
>CAZAHC010000297.1:0-3840 GCA_964484595.1 uncultured Fibrobacteraceae bacterium
TCCACCTGGGGTTCGAAACCGTCGCCGCCCAGGGTGATGAACCAGTCGCTGTTGCCGATGCCGTGGTCGCTGGGGGAACGGACCTTGGCGCCGAGGGAGTTGTTGTCCTGGGTGCCGCCGTACACCGAGTAGAACGGGAAGTCGTTGTCGACGGTGATCTTGTAGAACTGGGTCACTGGCAGGTTGGCCTTGAAATCCCAGGTCTGGCCGCGGTCGAAGGTCTCGTAGACGCCACCGTCGCAGCCGACCAGCAGGTGATCGGTATTACCGGGGTCGATCCACATGGCGTGGTCGTCCACGTGCTTGTGATCGATTTTCACCCGCGAGAAGGTGCGGCCGCCGTCCTCGGTCACCTGCAGGAACGTGTCCAGGGAATAGACCCGGTCCGGGTTCACCGGATCGGCGATTATCTCCTGGTAGTACTGGGGACTGCTGCTGAGGTAATCGCTCATCTTCTCCCAGTTGGCCCCGCCGTCACGGGAGCGATAGAAGCCGCTCTCGTCCCGGGCCGCCTCGATGATGGCGTACACGGTGTTCGGAGCGGTGGGCGGGATGGCCAAGCCGATCCGGCCCAGGTCCACGTCCG
The DNA here is from genome assembly GCA_964484595.1 of uncultured Fibrobacteraceae bacterium. Lineage (GTDB taxonomy): Bacteria > Krumholzibacteriota > Krumholzibacteriia > LZORAL124-64-63 > LZORAL124-64-63 > CAZAHC01. The sequence continues at coordinate 587 of CAZAHC010000297.1, forward strand.
GCAGGCCCCGGCTCAGCTTGTCCCAGCTCGCCCCCCCGTCGGTCGACTTGTAGATGGCGGACTCGGGTCCCCCGTCGATCAGAACCCAGGTATGGCGCCGGCGCTGGTAGGCTGTGGCGTAAAGCACGTCGGGGTCGCGGGGATCCATGACCACCTCGTTGACCCCGGTGTCCTCGCTGATCTCGAGAACCAGGTCCCAGGTCTTCCCGCCGTCGGTGGTCTTGTAGAGGCCGCGGTCACCGCCCGGTCGCCACAGCGGCCCCTGGGCGGCCACGTAGACGATGTCCGGGTCGTGGGGGTGGATCAGGATCTGGCCGATGTGCTCGCTCTGCTGCAGACCCATGTTCTGCCAGTGCTTCCCGCCGTCGGTCGACTTGTAGACGCCGTCGCCGTAGGAAACGCTGCGCTGACTGTTGTTCTCGCCCGTGCCCACCCAGACGATGAGCGGGTTGCCGGGCGCGAGGGCGACGCACCCGATCGAGTAACTGCCCTCGCCGTCGAAGACCGGCTCGAAGGTCGTGCCGTTGTTGATGGTCCGCCAGACCCCGCCGGAGCTGACGGCGACGAAGTACTCCCACGGCTGGGCGGGATCGACCGCGAAGTCCCCGACCCGCCCCGAGGTCAGGGCGGGACCGAGGCTGCGGAACTTCAGGCCCGCGAAGGTGGCCGCTTGCAGGGGCCCCTTGTCGTCCTGGTCCTTTTCCCTGGTGGCAAAAGCGGGGCCGGCGAGCAGCAGGATCAGCGCGGCGCAGAGCACGAACGTTCTTTTCATCACCATCTCCCTTGCAGTCTCACGCGTGGCGGTGCGGCCCGCTCCGCTGGCGAAGGTGCGGCCGCAGCCAGAAGTAGAGACCGCTGGCGGTCAGGAAAAGCAGGGCGACCGGGACGACCGGCATCAGCCAGTGGTGCAGCCAGCGACCCCAGAAGGAACCGTCGTGGAGGTCCTCGATCAGGTCGCTGCGCCGCACGTCGACGCTCAGGACAGTGCCGGTGACGGCGTCCACCTGGATCTCGGCGTGCCCGTGCCGCGAGCGGACCTTGTGCACCCGCGTCGCGGGCCGGAAGTCGACCCTCTCGATGTCTGCCACCTCCGTGAAGGCGGGATGCTGCTGGTCCAGCACGATTGCGAAGAGCTCCGGCATGGTGATCAGATCGGCCGGGGCGCCGGCGGCGCCCTGCCGGGTGGGGGGCTGCAGCCAGTCGTAGTTCTTCTTCTGGAGCAGGAGGAACCCGGTCACCGCGAGGTTCAGGAAGAAGACGGCCAGAACGATGCCGGACCACTTGTGAACGGTGCGGAGAATCCGGAAGAGGCTCACGGGAAGTTCCTTTCAGGAGCGACCGTGTGCCTTCAATAGTGGTCATCCGGGCGCCGGTGAGTCAAAGGCTATCATCCCGCCCGGCGGCGTTGCCTGACCAGACGGCGCAGGACCACGGCGTACACCAGGAGATTGAAAACCAGGACCAGCCCGCCCAGGAGAATCTGCAGTTCCCGGGTGAGCTCGGCCGGGTAGAGGACCGGCAGGATATAGTGCTCGATGAAACCGGTCCGGTAGGCAGCGCCACCGCTCTCGATTCGCAGCCAGTTCTCCAGCGGCGTCAAGGGGCAGAACCACCCCGCGAACTCGATCAGGGCGGCCCACAGGGCGGCGGGCAGGTGCAGCCAGACGACCCGCCGCCACTTCAGGGCGAGCAGGCCGCCCAGCACCGCGAACAGCACGAAGGCGAGGTGCAGGACGACCACCAGGTCGGCCAGAAGTCGGGGGATGTTGATGGTGCTATCTCCCCGGTTACTTCAGCGCCAGGGTGACACGGCCGTCGCTGGCCCGGAGCCGGATCCGGCCCCGGCCGTCGCCCAGGGTGCCGGCCACCTTGTGCTTCCGGTCGATCTCCAGGTCGGCGCCGGGCAGGTCGACGTCGATCCGGCCGTCCGCCGTGGCCACGTTGAAGGCGAACGAGAAACCGGGTTCGAGCAGCACGGTCAGGTCGCCGTCACTGGTTTCCGCTTCCAGGTCGAGATCGTCCTGCTTCAGCAGGGCCAGGCGGATGTCGCCGTCCTCGGCGCTGACCTCGACGCTCCCGGCGCGTACGTTTTGCAGCCGGACGTCCCCGTCTTCCACCTCGATCCGGAAGTCACCCGTCGCGTCCTCGATCTCGATGTTGCCATCCTCGTTTTCCAGAATACAGCGGGTGGTCCGGCAATCGCTGAGGTCGAGGTCGCCGTCCTCGGAGTTGACCACCAGCTCGCCCGCGAGCCCGGTCACGGTCAGGTCGCCGTCCTCGATGTCGATCCGGGTCTCGGCGGCCTCGATGTCGTGTAGGCAGATCGAGCCGTCGTCGAGAGTGCAGGTGATGTTACCCCGCCAGTCGTCGATCGCCACGTCGCCGTCGTCGCCCACGAGATCGACCTGCAGGTACGCGGGGGCACGGATCGTGTAGGTGTAATCGTGCCGCTTGCGGCTGAAGGAGCCGATTATCGTCGCGCCCTTTTCCTGCCCGGTGACGAAGATGTCGTCGCCGCGCTGCTTGAACTTCACGTCGAAGTCTGGCTTGGAGCCGATCCCCATCTTCTTGTACTCGATGTGGTAGCGCACCTTGATGTCCAGCACGTCCTTGTTCCAGGACCGCAGGTCGACGTCCCCGTCACCGTGCCTGAGGTGCAGGGTGGCGCCCTTGGACACAGGGTAGGTCTGGTGGATATCCTTCTGGATCACCTCGCCCTGAGCCGGGGCTGGCAGCAGGGCCGCCAGGATCAGGGTCAGCAGGATCGGCAGGATGAATCGGAGCGGTATCATGGTTTCCCCCTTCTGTTTCGGTAGCGCTGCCGGCGAGCAGCGACGTGGGGCGGTTTTTCGTGTCGTTCCTTCCGGGGAGCAGATAAACTGGGCCGATCGTTTGCCCTACGTGATCAGGGGCCGAAGGTTCGGCCCGGTTACGTTTCCCGTCTGGCGGAGGGACCCATGTCGTCAGCTGCTGCCATCTTACTTGACGAGCTGGAGAGCTTGAAGGTTCGATTCGATCCCGAGGCCGGCGGCCGCAAGCGCGAACTGCTGCGCCGGCTGGCCGGGATGCGGTTGCCGGGAGCGGCGGCGGTCCTGCGCCTGCACGAGCTGCTCTGCTTCTGGCGCGCCTATCCCGACGACCCCGCCCTGTTGCGGCAGATCGAGCGGATGCTGGCCGACTTCGCCGCCCGGCCCGACCTGCGCCGCTTTCGCTCGGCCCTGACGGACTCGGGGGTAGCTGGCACCGACATCCGC
>CAZAHC010000298.1:0-3818 GCA_964484595.1 uncultured Fibrobacteraceae bacterium
GATCGAAGCCGTCCAGGTCGAATCCGTCCAGCGTCTTGCTGTGCTGCCCGGCCAGGTCCAGATCGACCTCGGCCATGACCTGCCGTGTCTGCTCGGAGATGGGATAGGTGAGCAGGCCGGCGCTGCGGATTTCCCAGTGCCGCAGCAGCAGGTGACGAGCCCAGGCCTCGGCCATCTGGCTGCGGCACGAATTGGCTGTGCAGAGGAAGATGATCTTCATGTCAAGCTTCCAGACAGCTGGTCAGACGGGCGTCCCGATCACCGTGAGGAGGTCCTCCACCTTCGAGTTCAGACTCTGCGTCAGCCGAAGCACGGTCTCGGAGGGAACCCCCAGCTCGCGGAGAGTCTCCTGCGCGTCCTCCCTGGCGGGCATCACCCCGCCGCCGCCGAGACCGACCAGGCTCGCCACAACATTGGCCGCTGAAACCGCTTGAAGCAACTGTGTTTCACCCTGGGCGGCTTCGGGCCGGTGATGGTAGCTGACGGCCGCGACGAGCATGGGCGGGAAATTCCAGGCCTCCCCCAGAGCGGTCCCCGCCTCGCAGTGGTCGTAGCCGAGGATGTCCCGCTCGGCCTGCAACAGCTGCAAGCTGTGGGCGCCCTGAGGAAGCTGGTTCGACTCCTTCAGCAGCTGGGGATTCAGGAGCAGCTTGCCGATATCGTGCACCAGCCCCGCGGTGAACGCTCGCTCCTTTAGCTCCGGATCGCTGGTGACACTCGCGATTTCCCCTGCGGCCAGAGCCGTCGCCAGCGCGTGGTGCCACATCTCGTCCTTGGCGAGCCGGTAGGCGGAGAGCTGCCCCCGCATCACGTCCCCCATGCTGGTGGCGAAGGCCAGGGTGACGACGGTCTTGTTGCCCAGCAGGACCAGCGCCTCCTTGACGCTCCCGACCTGGCGCCGCAGGCCGTAGTAAGCGGAATTGCAGAGCTTGAGCATATTGGCCGTCAGGGAAGGATCCTTGCCGATCACCTCCAGGACCCGGGGGGCCTCGACGGTGGTATCCTCCAGCAGCTCGAGCAGCCGGACCGTCGTGGTGGGCAGGGCGGCCAGCTCGTTCGTCGACGCGATCAGGTCCTTGAGATTCTCTGCCATGGCCACCTTTTCTCCCCGGAACGGGACCACAGGGACAGGGGTAATCATCGGCCCGTAACCGGGCGCGTTCCTGCCTACTATTCGGCACGAGGAGCCCAGGCTTGACCGGGATTATGGGATCAGTCTTCGCTGGCGGCGGGATCGAGATCGACCAGCAGATCGCCCATGCCGACGGTCTGGCCGTCCTGGACATGGACGGCAACCACCGTGCCAGCCACCGGGGCGGCGATTTCCGTCTCCATCTTCATCGATTCGAGGATGAGCAGACCGGCGCCCTCGGCGATCTCCTGGCCGGGTGCGACGAGCAGCTTGACGACGGTGCCGGGCATCTGCGCGCAAACGTTCGGCCCGAGCAGGTCGACCTCCTCCTCGGCCTCCTCCCCCTCGGTCACCAGGCGGAACTGAAACACCCGGCCGTCGAGGAAGACAAAGCGCTCATCGCCCTGAGCGGCGACGAGCAGGCGCCGGCGGCGCCCGTCGAGGCGCAGGTCGACCTCGCCGGGATCGGCGGTCAGGATCTCCAGCGGCAGTTCCTGCCCGGCCAGCTGGACGGTGTAACGTTCGCCCTGAATCTTCACCTCGAGCCGATACTCTTCATCGGCGGTCCGGAATTGGAGCTGCACCTCGCTCTTTCCTTTCGGGCCGAGATCTCCTGCCTCCTCACCGGGGCGGGTAAACCTACAACCGTAAACTCGTCAACCCAGGCCGTGCAGGCGGAACCTGCCCAGCCGTTGCCAGGGACCGGCGGCCACCACCCGGTCGGCCACCTCCGCTCCGTTCGACCAGCCCCTCCCCGCGCTCACCAGCTCGTTGACTCCAGCGGCGGCCAGGGCAGCGTTGAGATCTCCACTGGCCGGGGGCTGCCAGCCGTCGAAAAACTCGGGCAGGAAACCGGTGTGCGTGTTCCCCTCCCGGAACTCGGTGTGGTCGAGGATCTCGATCAAGTACTCCGCATTGGTCGTTACCCCGAGCACGGCGTAGCTGCGCAGGGCGGCGATGGCCCGGTCGATGGCCGCGGGCCGGTTCGCCGCGTGTACCGACAGCTTGGCGATCAGGGGATCGTAGTACATCGAAACCTCGTCCCCTTGCCGCACGCCGCTGTCGATCCGGATCCCGGGACCCTGCGGCTCGCGCAGCAGGAGGATCTCCCCCAGGGCGGGTCGGAAATCGTGGAGGGGATCCTCGGCGTAAAGCCGGCACTCGATGGCGTGTCCCCGGCCGCGGATCTCCTCCTGGGTCCAGGGCAGCGGCTGGCCGGCCGCCACCGCGATCTGCGCGCGGACCAGATCCAGGCCGGTGACAAGCTCGGTCACCGGGTGTTCCACCTGCAGACGGGTGTTCATCTCCAGGAAATAGAACCCCAGGTCCTCGCCCAGCAGGAACTCGACGGTGCCGGCGCCGACGTAGCCGACCGCCTGGGTGGCGGCGACGGCGGCGGCACCCATCTTCTCGCGCAGATCCTCGGTCAGGACCGGCGAGGGGGTCTCCTCGATGATCTTCTGGTGCCGGCGCTGGATGGAACATTCCCGCTCGCGCAGATGGACGGCGTTGCCGTGGGTGTCGCCGAAGACCTGGAACTCCACGTGACGGGGACGCTGGAGGTACTTCTCCAGGTACACGGTCCCGTTGCCGAACGCCTTGAGCGCCTCGCGGGCCGCGGCCGCCGCGGCGGACACGATCTCGTCCGCGGATTGCACGAGGCGCATGCCCTTGCCGCCGCCCCCGAAGGCCGCCTTGACCATCACGGGGAAACCCACCTGCTCGGCGGCGGCCCGCACCTGGTCCGGGTCCAGCTTCCCCGCTCGGTCCGGCGCCGGGATCAAGGCGCCAGGCACCACCGGCACGCCCGCCTCCTCCATGATGCTGCGCGCGGCGGTTTTCTCCCCCATCTTGGCGATGACGGCGGCGTCCGGCCCGATGAAGACCACCCCGGCCTCGCTGCAGGCGGCAGCGAAGTCGGCGTTCTCGGCGAGGAAACCGTAACCGGGATGGATCGCCTCGGCCCCGGTCCGGGCCGCAGCTTCCAGGATCTTCTCGCTGCGCAGGTACGATTCCAGCGGGGGCGCGGGTCCGATCTCCACCACCTCGTCGGCCATCTCGGCGTGCATGGCCCGGCGGTCGGCTTCGGAGCAGACCGCCACGGTGGCAATCCCCATCTCGCGGCAGGAACGCAGCACCCGCACGGCGATCTCGCCGCGATTGGCCACCAGGACCTTCTTGAAATACGGCTTCATCGCTCCCCTTCCGGGTCTTCGGCGGCGGGCGACCCGGCCGCGTCTGTGGCCCACGGGGCGGGTTTCTTGGCGAAGAAGGCCGCCAAGGCGGCCTGGGCCTCGTCCGAGGTCCGGGCCTCGGCAATCATCCTGGCGGTGAAATCGAGACTGCGATCGAACCCGAGGGCAACGGTCCCCTCGACCAGGCTCTTGACCCGGCCCAGGGCGCTCGGCCCGCCCTTCAGGAGCGAGTCGAGAGTCCGAGCCACGGCGGCGTCCAGCCCCTCCGGACCTGCCAGGCGATCGATCAGGCCGATGCGGACCGCGGTTTCCGGGTCGATGGAATCACCCGTCAAAAAATAATGCCTGGCGGCGGCCTGGCCAATCCGGCCGATGACCAGCGGGGCGATCACCCCGGCCACCAACCCGAGCCGGACCTCGCTGAAGGCGAACCTGGCCTGCGGATCCGCCACGACGATGTCGCAGCAGCAGCACAGGCCGACGCCGCCGCC
>CAZAHC010000299.1:0-3798 GCA_964484595.1 uncultured Fibrobacteraceae bacterium
CTCACCGCCTCTCGCAGAGACTGGCGGCGGTGCGCAAGGAGGGGATCCTGCCCTGGGTGAGGCCGGACGGGAAGACCCAGGTCACGGTGGCTTACGAAGGAGACCAGCCGGTTGCGATCGACACCATCGTCGTTTCCACGCAGCACGATCCCGACGTCACCAACGACACCCTGCACGAGGGGGTTCTCGAGGAGGTCGTCAAGCCGGTTCTCGCGCAGTTCCCCATCGACCACCACGGCTTCAAGTACCACATCAACCCCACCGGGCGCTTCGTGACCGGGGGGCCGCTGGGCGACTGCGGATTGACCGGACGGAAGATCATCGTCGATACCTACGGCGGCAGCGCCTGCCACGGCGGCGGGTGCTTCAGCGGCAAGGACCCCTCCAAGGTGGATCGCTCCGCCAGCTACGCCGCCCGCCACGTGGCCAAGAACATCGTCGCCGCCGGGCTTGCCGACCGCTGCCAGGTTCAGGTTGCCTACGCCATCGGCGTGGCCGAACCCGTTTCGCTGGCGGTCGACTGCTTCGGAACCGGCCGGGTGCCCGACGCCAGGATCACCGCTGCGGCGACCGAGGTTTTCGACCTCACCCCCCGGGGAATCATCCAGAACCTCGACCTGCTGCGGCCGATCTTCCTGCCCACCGCCGCCTACGGCCATTTCGGCCGCCGCGAAGATTCCTTCACCTGGGAGCAGACCGAACAGGCGGACCGACTCCAGGAAGCCTGTCGCTGAAGACCGGCTCGCCGGGGGAAAAAAGCAGCGGGGCCGTCCCGGCCCCGCTGCTGCTTTTTCCAAACTAGTCTCGCCGGTCGCTACTGCACGAAAAAGTAGACCGAGTCGCCGTTGTTGGAATCGATCGGATCGGCCATGCCGGCAGCCGTGATCTGGGCCAGATTCTCGATGGAATAGCCCGAAGTGCCGGGATTGACGGTGACTCTCAACACCAGGGAAGCTCCGTCACTGGCCGCGAGCCCACCCACCGACCAAAGGCCGTCGACGGGATTGTAGTCTCCCTGGCTGGGGGTGGCGGACAGGAAGGTCACCCCGGGCGGCAACAGATCGGTCACCTCGATTTCAGGACAGTCGTCGGGGCCCTGGTTCGCCAGATTCAGTGTGAAGGTCACGGTATCGCCCTCGCCGGGGTACAGGGTGTCGAGGTACTTGTTCAGGTCTAGATCGGCGCCCTTGACCAGGATGTCTACGGCCAGACGGTCGTTCGCGGTGTTGGGGTCGCAGCCGCCGGGACCGTTCACGTAGAACGAGTCGCCGAGAGTGCTGGCGGCGGTTCCCTCCTCGATCAGGGTCGTCAGGGCCAGGCTGATCGTGCTCGGGAAGGGGAGGTCGCCGATCGCCCAGACGCCCGTCTCGGGATCGAAGGTACCCTGGTCCGGCAGGTCGGATACGTAGGCGAGCCCGGTCGGCAGAACCCGCGTGATCTCGACGGCCATGCCGTCGTCCGGGCCGTTGTTGGTGAGCGTGAAGGTGAAGGTGATCTCGTCGCCTTCCTCGGGATTCGCCTCATCGACTTCCCCGGCGAGGCTCAGATCGACGGTGGCGGGGACCACCTCGAATTCGTGGCTCCCCACCCGGGTGATCGAGCGGGCCGGGTCCTCGAGGATCAGCTCCACGCGATGGGTTCCGAGCTGGTCGGCCAGGAAGTGGTGCCGGGGGTTCTGGCCGGGATACTCGGTGCTGTCCGGGTCGTCCAGCCGCCAGCTATAGAGAAAGCGCGAGTAGTCGCCGGTCTCGGAGTCGAATCCGCAGGCGTTGGCCCTGGTGGCGAAGGTGATGTTGGCGCAGGCGTTGATCGTGTCCCGCTCCGCAGGTCCCGCCAGGGAATAGGGCTCGATGAGCAGACTGTCGGGGCGGACGGAGATGGTCACCTCGCCTCGCGGATCGGTGACGTCACCGTCCTCGTCGACACCGACGACGGTGACCAGGTAGGTGCCTGGAACCGTGTAGGTATGATAGACGAGGCTGCCGGTGGCGGTGGTGCCGTCCCCGAAGTCCCAGGTGATGTCCAGGTAGATGTTGCCGCCGGTGGGGTCAGCCTTGGGGTTGCCGCCGGAGGCCATGGCCAGGAATTCCACCTGGAAGGGGGCGACTCCGCAATCCCCGCTGGTGGCGATGCGCGTGAAGTAGGGGGCGAGGTCTTTCTTGGCGCAACCCACCAAGACGGCCAGGCAGAGGGCCGCCAGGAAAAACAATACGATTGTCTTGCGCATGAGAATATCTGGCTCCGTTGTCGGATGGGGTAGGGCCGGATTTGACGATAGCCCCGGGCAGACTCGCACCCCGCCGCGGTTGCCATCAAGGTATAAAGCTAGAACAGGGGAGGCAAGGAGTCCAGGGGAAAAGCCGCTGCTAGCGGCGGGCCCGCACGAAGAGAGCCCAGCCGATCACGGCGAACAGCGCGTTGCCGCTCCAGCCGGCGGCGACCGGGGGCAGGCTGCCACTGTGACCGAGGGCGCGCCCGAAGTTCATCATGAAGTAATAGGCGAAGGTGATCAGGACCGTCCAGCCGAAGCCGGTGGCGATGGTGGTCTTGCGGGGTCCCGAGGCCAGCAGGATCCCCAGAAAGACGACGATGAGGTTCACCCAGGGAAACGCCAGCATGAACTGGATGTCCACGCTGGGGCTGGTGACGTCGCCGCCGCTCTTGCGAACGAGATCGATGTGACCCAGGAGCTGACGAATGTTCATGTCCTCCGGCGCGATCCGGTCCCGGTAGAGGCGTTCGGGCGTGAGGGCCAGGTCGGCGGTGGTGTACTCCTGGAAGGGGAAGACCTGTTCCTGGTCGCCCTGGAAAAGGCGCCGGGCGCCGTCGCGGAGCACCCAGCGCCCCTGGGCCCACTCGGCCCGGGCGGCGTCGATCCGCTCGGTCACCTGGGAATCGTCGAGGCGGACCACCCGCAGGCCGATCACGGTCTGGCTGTTCGGGTTGTAGGTCCGCGCGTAGTAAACCCGCCCGTCCTCCCCGGTCAAAACGATGTTGCTGGTGGGACGGATCTTCTCGGGTCGCTTGTGGATCTCGGTTTCCCAGACCCGGACACGGGCGAGGTTCGCGTTCGGCAGGACGAACTCGCGCCAGGCCAGCGAGAACGCCGTGGCCAGCAGCGCCAGCAGCATCAGCCACTGGGTGACCTGCAGCAACGAGCGGCCGGAAGCGAACAGGGCCGTCAGCTCGTTGTAACGGGCCAGGCTGCCCACGGTGAACAGGGTGGCCATGAGCATCGCGATCGGCAGGACGATGTCGATCACCCAGACGGTCTTGTAGAGATAGAACCTGGCCACCATCGACTTGGTGGCCTTGTTGTCCAGGAAGCTGCCCAGGTGGTCGAAGAGGTCCACCAGGTTGAAGAGGATGATGGCGCCGACCACGGTGATCAGGAAATAGCGGCAGAAGGTGCCGTTGATGCTGCGGGAAACCAGGTTCATGGTTTCGCTTCCCGGGCGCGGGCGCTCGGTTCGGTCCTCGGCTTGAGGGTGAAGTGGAACAGAGTGGATTCGCGCACGGTGCGGACAAAAAGCGGAATCCCCAGGCCTGTCAACACGAAATTGGCAGACCACATCGCCAGGAAGGGATCCAGCCGGCCCCGGTCCGCCAGTTTTTCGCCGCCCACCAGGAACAGGTAATAGATCAGGTAGAACAGCATGGCCAGGGTGATCGAGACGCCCTTGCCGCTGCGCGCCGTCGTTACCGCCAGGGGGATGCCCAGCAGGGTGAAGACGAGACAGGCCACGGGGATGGCGAACTTCTTGTGGAACTCGACCAGGTAGCGATTCTCCTTGGCCT
>CAZAHC010000300.1:0-3754 GCA_964484595.1 uncultured Fibrobacteraceae bacterium
CCGGCAGACCGGTCCTGCAAAGGAGCAGCCGTGGGCAAGCGGGACAGGCCGCGGCGGCCCGGCAGCCCCATCTCCCGACCGGCCGGTGGGCAACCAGGGCCCCTTTTCCCGGCCCGGGATGCCGGGCTGGTTCTGCTGGCCGCGGTGCTGCTGCGGGCCGGGTACTGGCTCCTTTTCTCACCCTCTCCCTTCTTCTCGCAACCGGTCGTCGACGCCTCCTTCTTCGACCTCTGGGCGCAGAGCCTCGCCGAAGGTCGTCAGATGCAGCCGGACGTCTTCTTCAAGCCTCCTTTATATCCTTACCTGCTGGCGCTGACCTACGGGCTCTGGGGGCACAATCTGCCGGCCGTCTTCTTCCTGCAAACGCTGGTCGGAATCGGCAGCTGCCTGCTGGTGCTCGCTGTCGGCCGGTGCGTCTTCTCGCCGCGGATCGCGCTCGGGGGGGCGCTGGCCTGCGCGCTGCTGCCCATCCTTCCCTTCTTCGAGCTGCAGCTCCTGGCCGAGACCGTCACGACCTTCCTGACGCTGCTGGCCCTGCTGCTGGTCCTGACCGGCACTCGCCAAGCCGGGACGGTGTCGCTGGGGCGACTGGCCCTGGCCGGCCTGGTCCTGGGTATCGCCGCGCTGGGCCGGCCCAACCTGATGCTCCTGCCACCGGTGCTGGCGGTCTGGCTCTGCCTGCGCCGGAATGGCCCGGGGCGCGCCCAGGCAAGTCGACCCCGCTGGCAGGCGGCGGCGATCCTGCTGGCCGGGGCGGCGCTGGCCATCAGCCCGGTCACCTTGCGCAACGCCCGCGTCGGGGACGCCTTCGTGCCGGTGTGCGCGAACTTCGGCGTCAACCTCTGGACCGGTCATCACCAGGGATCGGACGGCACCTCGCCGGTTCCGGTGGGCATCGAGTGGGACGACCTGCAGCTCCGGTGCCGGCAGGCGGGTGCCGGCAGCCCGGTGGCCTCGTCGGGGTTCCTGGCCCGCGAGGCGTTCCGGGAGATCCTGGCCGACCCGGGCCGGGCGGCCGCTCTCCTGCTCAAGAAGATCACCGTTTTGGTGTCGGCCCAGGAGGTGCGCAACAACATCGGCGCCACCTTCCTGGCCGAGGAGCAAGGGGTTTTCCTGCTGGCCAGATGGTGGCCTGGCTTCTGGCTGCTGGGCCCGCTGGCGGCACTGGGCCTCTGGTTGAGTCGGCGCTGGCCCCGCGGGGAGATCCTGTGGCTCTACCTGGTGACGATGGCCGTCTCGGTGCTGCCCTTCTTCGTCAACGCGCGGTTCCGGACCCCGCTGCTGCCGGTGCTGGCGCTCTTTGCCGCCGCCGGTGTTGGCGGCCTGGTCGAGAGCCTGCGCCGGTGGGGCCGGGGTGACCGGAGGAGCGCCGTCCGGGCCCTGCTCCTGCTGGCCGCCGCCATCCTGGTCGTGAACGTCGACTGGTACCAGCTGGACCGACCCGGCCGGCACGCGCGTGACCACTTCTGGTTGGGGACGATCTTCGCCAGGGAGGCCAGGCCCGGTTCGGCCGACGCCCGCGCTGCCGAGTTCCACTTTTCCAGGGCCATGGACCTCGATCCGGCCGCGGCGGACTTCCCCGAGCAGTACGGCCAGTTCCTGCTTGGCTTCGCTCAGCCCCTGACCAGACGCGCCGAGGTCCTGCGGCAGCGTGGTCAGCTGGGCGCAGCGAGCGAGCTCGCCGACTCGGCCGCCACCTACCTTAACAAGACCCTGCCCCTGCATCGCCTGGCCGCCGACCTCTACCCGCGGTCCTTCCGTTCCCACAGCAACCTCGGGTCGAGCCACCTGTGGCTGGGAGATGGTCTCGCCGATCGGGCCGCCCTGGCCCTGGCCCGCGGCGATTCCGCGGCCGCCCGGACCGACGCCAGACAAGCGCTGGTCCACTTCGCCGCCGCCGGCCGCGCCTACCAGGAGGCCCTGGCCGTGTGGAGCGGTTTCCCCGAGGCGAGCAACAACCTGCAGCTCTGCCTGGGGCGAATCGCGTCGCTGCCCCCCGTCGATCCCGACATCATCAACTACCAGGCCCGGCTGCAGCGCCCGGGCGCCGGAGAATAGCAAGTCCGAGCGAGAATCAGCCGGTGGCCGCCTGGGCCAGCCGCTTGCCGAAGGCGGCCATGGCCAGGAAGTCGGCTAGGGAGAGGAGCCAGCCGGAGTTCAGGTTCAGCGCCGGTACCCGGGCGAACTCCGTGATCCCGGCCTGCTGGGCGACGCTGGCGAGCCGGCGATCGATATCGTACAGGGTGCCGAGGTTTTCGCAGGCGAAGCTCACCGGGATCACCAGCAGCCGGCGGCAGCGGAGGGTCGCCAGCCGTTGAATCTCGGTGGCCGGGTCGGGACCGAGCCAGCGGACAGGGCCGATCCGACCCTGGAAGGCGAGCAGGGGTCGAGGCCCGCCATGCAGCCGGCGCCACCAGCCGTCCAGCTTGCCCAGGCGGGTCGAGAGCTGCTGGTGGACGGCCGCAACCGAGGCGTGGGTCTGGGTCAGGAAGGGATCCCCCCGCAGGACGAATCTCTCCGGCACCGAGCGGGCCGCGAAGAGCAGACCGCACTCCTCGGCCGGGATACCTGCTCGGTGCCAGCCTCTGAGCACGGGCTCGGCCTGGCTGGCGAGCGCGCCCAGGTAGCCGGGCAGGAGGTGCCAGTCCACGACGACGTGAACCGGCAAGCCGGTGGCGCGACGTTCCAGGACCCGGCAGATCCGGCGCAGGATGCCTCCGCTGACCGGTTCCGAGAACTGGGGGAACATGGCCACGACCAGGAACTGGCGGACCGAACGGGCCAGCAGGTCGGCCACGGTCTGCTCCGGAAAGGGATCCCAGTAATTCATGGCGGGCGCCGCGTGAACGCGGTATCCGCCCTGGTTCAGACTGTAGGAGAGCTGGGAGCATTGCTGGCGGGTCCAGCCCAGCAGCGGCGAGCTGCCGTTGGGAGAGATCGCCTCGTAGCGGCGGCGCACCTCCTCCGCCCGGCGACGGGCCAGCAGGAAACCGATTGCCCGGGCCAGCGGCGGCGGCAGCGGGAGCAGGTTCCGATCACGGAAGATGTTGCGCAGGAACGGTTCGACCGAGGTCGGACGATCCGGGCCGCCCCAGCCGCCCAGGATGAGGCCCGTCGGCAGGTTCGGATCGAGTCGCTGGCAAGGAAACGGGGTTCGCATTTTCGTGGCCACGCGCCGGTTCAGGTCACTCGGTTACCGGGGATTCGAGCCGGCCGCGGTCGGGTTCCTGTTGCGTGTCCAGTCAAATGCGGATGATCCTGATGTCGAGACACTCAGGTGGGCAAACGAGAGGATACCCCCGCCCGGGGGTGGCCTGCTCGGTAGCGACCAGGGTCTCTCTTTTCGCTGGCCAGCTCCTGGATCGATATTCGGGCTGCCAAGGCTCCCGGTCAAGTGAAAGCGCAGATTCGGTGGCTTCGACCAACCATATCGAGCCCGCGGATTTCGGGTAACTCAAAGAATCCCACTATGTTGTTGAAAAAGACAGGATGGGTATGGTATCATGCCTCCGGCGTGGAAAACCGCTTGATCATATTAACCCATGATCCTCGGGGCCGGTTTTTCGTTTCCCTGCGGGATCCCGTCTGGCTTGCGACCGGAAAAACCCCGGCCCCCAGAACCCAAATCCAGGAGGTGGAAAGTTCCCCGCTATAATGGACTCCTCGGATTCGTTCATTGGCCAAGATTAAGGGGGAAAGAATGAAATCGTTAACGAACCGCTCGTTGAACACGGCTTTGCTCGCACTCGGTGCG
>CAZAHC010000301.1:0-3726 GCA_964484595.1 uncultured Fibrobacteraceae bacterium
CTTGAACCTGTGACCTCCTGCTTGTAAGGCAGGCGCTCTAGCCACCTGAGCTATTCGCCCGATTCGCGTCGGAAGGACCGCCAGAGGAACAGGGGGAAACAGACACAGTAACCGATCACGAGGAGTAGCGGGGCAGCGGAGATGTCGCCGGAAGCCAGCAACAGATAACCTGCGACCAGGGAGGCGAAACCGCACCAGAGCAACCAGGTTCGTTTGAAAAAAGCCGCGTTCATGACAACCCGCAAGCCACTCCCGACCAGAAAGGGTACCACCTGTTCAGGGATCGTGTCGCCGGAATGGACAACCATCCCGCCCAAGCCTGGAGCCAAGATAGCGGGGAGCCTTGCCGGCGTCAACGAGGGGATTGGTCCCGGGCGCGGCGGTATGCCCGGACGGCCTGCTCGTGCGCGGCCCGCGTGCGGGAAAACACGTGTCCTCCCTGCCCGTCCGCCACGAAGAAGAAGAGTCTCTCGTCGGCGCCCGGTTCCAGGACCGCGGCCAGCGCTTCCCGGCCGGGGTTACCGATCGGCCCCGGCGGCAGGCCAGCCCTCAGGTAGGTGTTGTACGGGGAGGGGACCTGCAGATCGCGGTACAGCAGGCGACGTCCCTTCTTCTGCAGGAGGTAGGCGAGGCACGGATCGGCATCCAGGCGCCAGCCCTGGCGCAGGCGATTCCGGAACACGGCGGCGACCAGCGGACGATCCCCGGCGAGCCGGGCCTCCGCCTCCACGATCGAGGCCAGGGTCAGGACTTCGTGGGGCGTGAGGCCAACCTCGGCGTCCGGCTTTTCCGCCCTGCGGATCATGGTGTCCAGACGGGCCAGGCCCAGACCGACGATCGTCGTGGCCGCGTCCGTGGCAGAGGTCCCCTCGGCGAAGTGGTAGGTGTCCGGAGCCAGGTAACCTTCCGCCCAGTGCAGGGTGCGCGTTCGGTCGGGGGTCGGAGCGTACAGGAGCGAATCGAACGCGGCCACCTCGCCCGGGTCCGCCATCAGGCCCAGGGCCACCACGCCCGCCCGCGCCACCGAATCGGCGGCGGCCAGGAACCGCGCCGCATCGCAGGCCAGGGCGTCGGCGACCAGGCGGGAAGCTTCGGCCGCGGATATTCCTTCGGGCAGCGTGATGCGGACCGGCAGCGTCCGACCCTGGACCAGCGCCGCCAGCAGGTCCCGGGGCGCCAGCCCCACCGCCAGACGATAGCGGCCGGCCTGGAGCAGACGGTCCCTCCCGCTCAGCCGGGCGACCATACGGAAGAGCCAGCGGTGACGCAACAGGCCCCGGGCGGTCAGGGTGTCGGCCACCGCGGCGAAGGTGAGGCCGGGCTGGATCCGCACCACCTGGGAGGCGGTCGGCCCCGACGGCGCCGGGCCCCAAGGCCTGGTCCAGGCCGACCAGCTCCAGAGGGCGACCAGCAGGAAAGCCCCTATTAGCAGCAGTCCGACCAGGCGCCCGGGGGCGAGTCGGCGCCCACCACGTGGCGAGCTGGCAGGACCGGTCCCTGCCCCGGGTTCGCTCATGGCTCGCCCTGCCCGGTCGGGTCCGACTCCCGTTGCCGGCTCCGCTCGTCGAGAAACTGTTGCAGGATGATCTCCGCCGCCACGGCGTCCACCGCTCCCTTCGGCCGGCCGCGTCGCCCCCCCTGGTGCAACCACCGCGCCGCCTCCTGGCTGCTGAAACGCTCGTCCACCAGGGTGACGGACAGTCCGGTGTGCTGCTCCAACTTGCGGGCGAAGTCGCGCACCCGGCGGGCCATCTCGCCCTCGGTCCCGGCGGCGGTTATCGGCAGCCCGACCACGATGCCGGTGACCCCCTTCCCGGCGATCAACTCGTCCAGGTAGGCGAAGAGGGAGCCGTCAGCCTGGTGGGTGCCCACAGCGGAGGCCAGGGTGTCGCTGGGATCGCTCAGTGCAACGCCGATCCTGCGCAACCCGAAGTCGAGTCCCAGGAGGGGAGACATGACGGTTATTCTTCTGCGGGGTGGAGCTGCTTGGTCAACTTGGCGCAGAACCGCCCGTCGGGGGTGAAACCGAACTCGAGGCTGTCGGTGAATTCCCGCATGATGAGGATTCCGCGACCGCGCTCGCGCATGAGATCTTCCGACGGTTGCCAGTTCTCCCAGTCGAACCCCTGGCCGTTGTCGAGGACGGTGACCTCGATCTGGTTCTCGTTCAGATCGAAGTGCAGCTCGACGAGCCGGTTCTCCTGCAGACGATTGCCGTGCTCCATGGCGTTGGTGCACGCCTCGATCACCGAGGTGCTCAGCTCGTCAATATCCTTCTGACTGCAGGAAAGGTCGCCGGCCAGTTCCATCAGCACGACGTCCGGCACCCCGAGGAACATCAGCTGGCTGGGGATCTTGAGCTCGATACGGGTATCCAACGCTCGCGGGCCTCGGGGAAGGAAAACCTAGGAAAAGCTCTTCAAAGCCTCATCCTCGTCTTCGAAGGACTCGAAGACGGTGTAAAGCTTCGAAACGATGAAGATGTTCTCGATACGCTCCGATACTTTCAACAGTTTCAGCTCCCCGCCGTTTTTGCGAACGGTAGAGTAACCGGAGATGAGGATCCCCAGCCCGGTGCTGTTGACCCACTTCACCCTTTCCAGATTGACGATGATGTTCTTGATACCCTCGTGGATGAGCGTCTGGAGCGTCATGTTGAAGGAGTCGGCGTCGGGCCCGCCCATCAGCTTGCCGCTGAGCTCGAGGATGGCCACCCCGTCACGCTTGCGCTCTTTTATCCGCACCGGACCCTCCTCCTCCCTCACGGGCGAAAGATAGGCCACCCGGCCACCGGTGTCTAGGCTCCGTCTGAGAATCCTCCGACCGAGCCCGGCCCGCCAGGCCGGTCGCGCAGGACCGCCAGGACCTCGGTCATGTCCGCCGGCAGCGGCGCGCTAAAGGTCAGCGATTCGCCGCTACGAGGATGGACCAGCGTCAGCCCGGCGGCGTGGAGCATCTGCCGGCCGGCCAGGCGGACCATCCGGGCCGCCTGCTGCTTCTCGATCGGCCGCACGTTCCGAGCCCGTCGGTCCTCGCCATACAGGGCGTCCCCCACGATGGGATGGCCGGAAGAGGCGAAGTGCACCCGGATCTGGTGCGTGCGCCCGGTGGCCAGGGAGACGCGGCAGAGCTGGACGAAATCGAAATCCTCCTCCACTTGGTAACGGGTCTCCGCCGGTCTGCCTCCCTCGCTCACCACGGCCATCTGTTGCCGGTGGCGAGGGCTGCGACCGATCGGACCGGAAACCGTCCCTGCCGCCTCGGACCATCGGCCCCAGCTGAGGGCCAGGTACCGGCGACCCAGGCGCCGGGTGGCGAGCTGTTCGGTCAGGGAACGGTGGGCTACCCCGGTCAAGGCCACCGCGATCAGCCCGGTCGTATCGCGGTCGAGGCGGTGAACGATTCCGGGCCGGAGGTCGTCCCCCGATGAGGCCAGCCGGCGACAGTGGTGGAGAAGGGCGTTGACGAGAGTGCGATCGGGATGGCCGGGAGCGGGGTGAACCACCAGGCCGGCCGGCTTGTCGACCACCAGGAGATCCTCGTCCTCATGGAGGATCGACAGCGGCAGGTCCTGGGGGACCGCCGCCAGCTCCGGCACGGGCGGGGGCCGGAACCGCACCCGGTCACCGGCCGACAACCGGTGGCTCTTGGGGCGGGACCGACCGGCGACCTCCACTCCCCCTGCAGCCAGGGCCTGCTGGATCTGGCTCCGGGAGAAATCGGGGC
>CAZAHC010000302.1:0-3725 GCA_964484595.1 uncultured Fibrobacteraceae bacterium
ACCTGCACAGATGCTCGAGACGATCCCTGTCGTGTGCCGCCACCCACACGCCTGGCTGGTCTGTTACGAGTCCGACCTGAACGGCATGATCTGGGTTCCGCGGATAACCGGCATCACCGATGCATCGCACGGTCTGGATGCCTCGTGGAACGGAGCCGTCCCCCTTCCCTACCCCATCGTGGCGTCCTATGTCAACGTCAACCTGCACGCCACCGTGGCGTTGGAGGCTCTCGGCGGTTGGGTGATCAACTACTTCGATTCACCCGTTGGAGACACGACGGCGATCTCGGCCTACGAGGGCACGATTTTCGTCGTCTACGAGTATCAGGTCGCTGCCGACAACACGATCAAGTACTACATCTCCTACGACAACGGCGCCAACTGGTTCTGGTGGTATGTCGCCGACACCGGGAACAACTGGTCGCCGGACGTGACGGCCCGCAGGGGCGGAGGCATCGCGGTGACCTGGAACGAGGAGGCCGGTGCCTGGGATCCATGCTGGTATCGGACCAGGACGTACACCGCACCAGGCATCTGGGAGACGCCGGTGGTTTACAACGAGATCGACGCCCAGACCGGCTCCGACATGTCGATCGAATGGGTTCCGTCGGCGCCAGGCAGCAACATCGACCACGGAACGTGCTGGATCGAAGGGTTTTCGGGCAACTACTTTGCCCTCTTCGACAGGACCGCTTTCACCTTGATGGTCGTACCCGATCCGCTGGTGGGCGGCGCGAATGCCACCTTCAGGGTGACCAACGGAGCGCCGAACATGATGACCTTCCTCGGCTACAGCCTTGCGGGGCCGGGCATGGTTTACATCGCACCGCTCAACGTGTGGATGAGCATTGCCGCACCCGTACAGGCAGGCGGCCCGATTTTGACCGACGCCTTCGGCAACGGGTCCTGGACCCTCCCGGTACCGGCTGCTGCCGTCGGTCTGAACGTCTGGTTCCAGGCGGTACAGATGGGGAGCAACGCATCCAACGTGGTGGATACCGTTGTCATCTAAGGGTTTAAATAAATACCTCGGGACCGGTGATTTTGTTGGCAGGGCGACAAAATTAACCGGTCCCGGCGCCACCCGATTCCCGATCGGCGGCAACATAATAGTAGCTGTTTGCCGTTAGCTGATTGCTGACAGCTAACTATTTGCACTTCATATTTATTAATGTAAACTGATGTAATGGTAGAAAAAGCGGAAGATCTGCTCGGCCATTCCGATTTCATCCAGCGTATCTCGCGGAGCCTGATCCTGGACAGCCACAGCGCCGAGGACCTGTCCCAGGACCTGTGGGTGGCTTTCCTGAAGAATCCGCCGAGCCCGCGCGGCTCGCTGCGATCGTGGCTGGCCGGCACCTTGCGCAACCTTTCACGAATCATGTTCCGCCGGGAAAACCGCCGGCGCCGGCGGGAGCGCAACTATTCCGAACAGCAGGCGGGAACGCGGACGCCGGAGGCCGACGAAAACCTGGAGCAGGAAGAGATCCTGCAGCAGGTTGTCCTGGCGATGTTCGACCTGCCGGAACCTTTTCGCTCCGCCCTGATCCTGCGTTTTTACGAGGACCTGCCTTACAAGGAGGCCGCCCACCGCCTCGACATTCCCCTGGACACCATGAAGTACCGCCTGAAACGCGGCCTGGCTCTCATGCGGGACCGGCTCGACAACCTCCACAAGGGGAAACGCAAGAAATGGATCGCCTCGCTTCTACCCTTCACCGCTCTGACGCTCAACCGTTCCGCCCTGGCCGCCGAGATCGGCCGGATCGCACCGGACCTCCCCAATCCGATCGCCCACTGGCTCTCTCCGGCCCAGAAGGCCTGGTCGCTGCTCGCCGGCGCCAAGTACCTGGGCAGTCTTCTGGGGCTCGGTGCCACGTCGATCCTCGTCTGGCAGCTCTGGCCCGGATCAGGGGAGCAGGGAATCACCCCGGCGGCGGTCTTGACTCCGACGGCCGCTCGCGAGTCCGCCGAACCCGCGGATCTGACGGTGATCCCGGCAAACATCGACCGTGAGGCGCTTTTTCCGGAGCTCTTCGATCCGGCAGCGGACCTACCCGCCCAGACGGCCTGGAAAGGGACCCTGGTGGACTACACCGGCCTGCCCCTGGCCGACGCGTTGATTGGCCTGAAACGATTGGACCGCCCCGGAGGAGAAGGTTTCCCGATCCTCACGACACGTTCCGGAACAGAGGGCCGCTTCAAGCTTTCCGGCCTGCTCCCGGGCCGCTACGAGGTCTATCTCGATTTTCCCACGACGCAATTCTATGGCACCACCGAAGAGGACCTGCTTCTCAGTACCTTCGCGCCCTGGGGGGTGAAGACCTTCAAGGCCGGCAAAACCAGCGCGCGGGACCTCGCCGTTCTTTCAGAGGACAACGCCGTGGTATGCGTCGAGGTGGTCGAAAAGCTCACCGGTCTGCCCGTCGACAAGGAGGGTATCGAGGTCCGGCTCTCCAACCACCCCATGTGCAACATCTACTTCCAGACCACCGTCGATCCGGCCACCGGAATCGCCTGCTTTCGCTGCGTGCCGGCCGAATCCTATTTCATCCGGCTCTGGTGGCCCAACGGCTACAACCGCAAGTACAAAGGTTATGTCCGGGTGGCGCCGGGCGAGATCAAGAAAGACGTGCGCGTGACCGTCCCTCCCCTGGGTACGGTTCGTATGAGCTTCGTGGGTTTCGACGCAGAGGAGCTCGCGTCGCTGGCGGTCCGCTGCACGGCTACCGTGAGCCGCATGAAAAGCTTCGAAAACCTGTCGACCGAGCTGGCCGTCCAGTTCGAGGAGGGCCCGCTACGCATCGAGGCGCAGCTGCCGGACGGGGATCTCCTGACGCGTACCGTGGACGTCGTTCCCGGCGAGGAGCGCGGAACCACCATCTTTCGCGACGACCTGACGATCGAGGAACATGCGCCCGTCAAGGTGTACGGCCGCGTCCGGATGCCCGACGGTTCGCCGGTGGGTCCGGTATGGGTCCACGTGGGCCATTGCCGCTACGGCGAGATGAACCGTTTGCGATCCCTGGGTTTCACCGGTGACCGTAGCCATTTCATGATCAGGAACTGGGAGCCGGGTTACTGGGCCCTGGTGCTCTATTTCCTGCACCCCGAGGACCGGGAATCGATGATACGGACGGGCAGGGAGAGCGCGACGCCGCACCCGCGGACCACGGTTCTCTTCAGCGATATCGAGATTCCGCCTAACCCTTCCGAACCATATCTGCTTGACCTGGTTTTGCCGGCGGGCAAGGTCAGGGGGACGATCTGCGACGGCGCCGACGGGCTGCCGATTCACGAGAAGCTCAATGAATGGAACGTGGCGGCCAACGCTTTCATCAAGGACCGCAAGGTGGTGTCCAAATTCTTCGGCCGCGGATCGGCGAGCGAATTCGAACTGCTTGGCCTTCCGGCGGGCGAGTACTACGTGTCAGTGGACAGCCCCAATTACTTCCACTACAAATCGGAGGTTTTCACCCTGAAGGACGGGGAAGCCCTGGACATGGGTGAGATCAAGCTCCAGCCAACCGGCATCGACCACCTAGAGCTACTCAACCCGGCTGGCACCCCAGCGACCCGCCACCGGGACACCACGACGAGGCCAACACGGCGAAGGACGCAATCCACGTGAGAACGCGCGGGCGCCGGCCGGCGCCCGGGTACTGTGCCGGGACTGAGGGTCGCAAAAGGCAACTCCACTCCTGTGAAGCTCTCTTTATCGGCCC
>CAZAHC010000303.1:0-3721 GCA_964484595.1 uncultured Fibrobacteraceae bacterium
GATTCGCAGGCGTAGCCGTACCTACGGCGAGAATCCGCAACGAAGAGATCGGGCCGTCAGTCGCGCATGGCTCGGTCCGAGTGTTCTCAGACAGAGCCTAGTCGTCAGAAGTAGTAGAAGAGGCCGGCTTGGGGCCAGACCTTGGTGTCGCCGTCGTTACCCTCGTGGGTGAAATCGAGTTCGACCTGCAGCGAAACCCGGCTGGTCCAGAGCCACTCGATTCCCACCCCCAGGCCCGTGTTCAGCGAGTCGGAAACCCGGAAATCCTCCTCGCCCTCGGGAGGATCGTCCCGGCGGGCCTTGTGATAGAAGTAACCGAGGCCACCGGCGATGAACAGACGCACCCGGTCGTCCTGGCGCAGCAGGTACTGCAGCTCGACGCCGACGTTGTGGCGCTTGTGATCACTGGTGTTCCAGATGCCGCCGGCCACCTGGAAGTTCAGCCACCAGACCGGCGGGTACTTGTAGGCGAGCCCCACCCCACCCAGCTTGCCCAGGTGAAGCCCTAGCGCGCCCTTCATGGGGTCGTCCACCCGGTTCCAGTCCTGCAGGGCGGCAACGGGCCCCGCCCCGAGCAGACAGAACAGGAGCGTGCAGATCAGGACGACGCGGCGCCCCCCGAGGCGAGGGCGCCCGACTCGTTCGGTCATGCCTGAACCCTCCCAACTCCCACGACGACAGGTCCGCCGGCTCAGGAGCAACCGCTCGTCGCCGCGCAGTTCAGACACTTGTAACAGGATCCGTTGCGAACCATCACCGACCCGCACTCCGGGCAGGGCGGGCTGTCGGCCTGGGTCCGGAAGATCTGGTGCTCGGTCTCCTCCAGGCGAATCCGCGCCCCGGAACTTCCGGCGGCGGCCTCCATCGCCAGCAACCCCTCGGCCAGCGCCGAGGCGGTTGCCTCGTCCGCCGGCTCCCCCTCGTCTTCCGGGTCCAGAACTTCCGCTTCGTGGTCGCCGAACTTCAGCTCCAGCCAGCGGAAGATGTAATCCATGACGGATTTCGCCAGAGGTATCTCGGGATTGCTGGTCATCCCGCTCGGCTCGAAGCGCACGTGGCTGAACTTGTTGATCAGGACCTGCAAAGGAACCCCGTACTGCAGCATGATCGACACCGCCGTGGCGAAGCTGTCCATCAGGCCGCTGACCACCGAACCTTCCTTGGCCATGGCGATGAACATCTCGCCGGGCTTGCCGTTCGGGTAGAGACCAACGGTCAGATAACCCTCGTGGCCGGCGATGCTGAACTTGTGGGTGACGGCGGTTCGCTCGTCCGGCAGCCGTACCCGCAGCGGCACCGGGGGAGCCAGGGCCCTGGCCGGCTGGCGCTGGCGGCCGGTATTGAGCGGCTGCAGGCGCTTGGAGCTGTCCCGGTAGATGGCGATGGCTTTCAGCCCCAGTTTCCAGGCCTCGATGTAGGTCTGGGCGATCTCATCGATGCTCACCTCCTGGGGCATGTTGACCGTCTTGGAGATGGCGCCGGACAGGAACGGCTGGCAGGCGGCCATCATCCGCAGGTGACCCAGGTAGTGAATGGTGCGTTCCCCGTTCTGCGGCTTGAAGGCGCAGTCGAAGACCGTCAGGTGTTCTTCCTTGAGCCCGGGCGCGCCCTCGATGGTCTCGTTCTCCTCGAGGTAGACCAGGATCCGGGTCCGTTCCTCCTCGGTGTAGCCCAGGCGGCTGAGGGCTTCCGGGACGGTGTTGTTGATGATCTTCAGCATGCCGCCGTCGACCAGCTTCTTGTACTTGATCAGGGCGATGTCCGGTTCGATGCCCGTGGTGTCGCAGCCCATCATGAAACCGATGGTGCCGGTGGGCGCCAGCACGGTCACCTGGGCGTTCCGGTAACCGTAGTCGTGACCGAGGGTGTAGGCCTCGGTCCAGACCTTCTCCACCTCCTCGCGCAGCTCCTGGGGCACCAGGTGGGGATTGATCTTGTTGATGGCGGCGCGGTGCTTCTGGATCACGCCCAGGAACGGCTCCCGGTTCTCCGGGTAGCCGGAAAAGGGCCCGAGCTCGCGCGCCATCTCGGCCGACGTACGGTAGGCCTCGCCGCACATCAGGGCGGTCACCGTCGCCGCGAAATCCCGACCCTCGTTGCTGTCATAGGGCAGGCCGCGCGCCATCAGCAGGGCGCCCAGGTTGGCATAGCCGAGTCCAAGGGGTCGGAAGCGATGGCTGTTGGCGGCGATCTCCGGCCGCGGGTAGCTCGAGTTGTCGACGATGATCTCCATCGCGATCAGCATGATGCGACAGGCGTACCGGAACGACTCGTGATCGAACTCCCCGTCCTGGCGGCGGAACTTCAGCAGATTCAGGGAGGCCAGGTTGCAGGCGGAGTTGTTCAGGAACATGTACTCCGAGCACGGATTCGAGGCGTAGATCCGGTCGGTGTTCTTGCAAGTGTGCCATTCGTTGATCGTGGAATCGAACTGCATGCCGGGATCACCGCAGATATGCGTGCTCTCGGCAATCTTACGCATCAGGTCGCGGGCCCGGTAGGTGTCCATGGGAGCGCCGTCGAGGACCGCCCGGGTGGTCCAGGTCTTGTCGTCCACCACGGCCCGCATGAACTCGTTGGTCGCCCGCACGGAGTTGTTGCTGTTCTGGAAGAAGACGGAGTTGTAGGCCTCGCCGTTGAAGGATCCGTCGTACCCCTGATCGATCAGGGCCCAGGCCTTCTTCTCCTCCTTGACCTTGCAGTCGATGAACTCCTCGATGTCCGGATGCTCGGTGTCCAGGATTACCATCTTGGCGGCGCGACGGGTCTTGCCGCCGGACTTGATGACGCCGGCGAACGCGTCGAAGCCCCGCATGAACGAGACCGGGCCGGATGCTTTCCCACCGCTGCTGAGGTTCTCCCTGGCCGACCGCAGGCTGGAGAGGTTGGACCCGGTCCCGCTGCCGTACTTGAAAAGCATCCCCTCAGTCTTCGCCAGGTCCAGGATCGAGCTCATCGAATCGTCGACCGAGTTGATGAAGCAGGCCGAGCACTGGGGTTTGTCCTCGACCCCGACGTTGAACCAGACCGGTGAGTTGAAGGCCGCGCCCTGATTGACCAGCAGGTAAGTCAGCTCGGCGCGGAAGGTTTCGGCGTCCTCCGGGGTGGCGAAGTAGCCGTCCTGCCGCCCCCAGTCGCAGATGGTGTCACCAACCCGCTGGACGAGCTGGCGAACCGAGGTCTCCCGCTCCGGTGTGCCCTGCCCGCCCCGGAAGTACTTGCTGACGACCACGTTGGTCGCCATCTGGGACCAGTTCTTCGGGATCTCAACCTCTTCCTGCTGGAAGAGGATCTCTCCCTTGTCGTTCTGGATCGTGGCGGTTCGCTTTTCCCAGTGGACCTCG
The DNA here is from genome assembly GCA_964484595.1 of uncultured Fibrobacteraceae bacterium. Lineage (GTDB taxonomy): Bacteria > Krumholzibacteriota > Krumholzibacteriia > LZORAL124-64-63 > LZORAL124-64-63 > CAZAHC01. The sequence continues at coordinate 3,345 of CAZAHC010000303.1, forward strand.
TCCAGGGGATTGATCCCGGGGCTGGTGTTGCGCCGCGGCAAAACCAGGCCGGGGCTCTGCCGCTCGTCGCCGGTGGTGGCGGCCGGGGCAACATCCGGCTCGGCGCCGGAACCGGCAGGGGGGGACAGCTCCTTGAGGTCGACCGAGCCCGCTTCCTCGGGTTCGGCCAGGCCGTCGAACAACAAGCTCTCGATGGTTACCTGGCGATCCTTCTTCGCCGCACGATCTATCCGATCCGTCATCAGGGGCCTCGCTCCTTCTGGACTCGACAAGGATGCCCTTCACTCCTGGCGACAGCAGTCCTTCCGCGGGAGGACCAACTCCCAAAACCGCCACAGAGATAATCAGCTGTTTTGCGATTAGGGCGATTTTCTTGC
>CAZAHC010000304.1:0-3717 GCA_964484595.1 uncultured Fibrobacteraceae bacterium
GCTGAAGGTTTACGACATAGACCACGGCAAGGAGAAAAGACTCTGATCCCGGGGCGGTCCGGGACCGGGCGCGGCCTGGCGGCGCCCGCCAATCGTGTTACCTTGTAGCGCAATGTGCGCACCCGGCGCGCCGGTCTTCAACCCGGGTTAACAGCGGGCTGGCAGGAAAACCGGCCCGCGCGTTTCACCAGACGCCGTTGCTTGTTGTAGGAAAGGAACCACCGTGAGCCGCATGTTTTCTCGACTCTTCCTGGTTTTGCTGATCGTTGCCCTTTCCGCCTTCCCGATCGGGTGCAGCGAGGACTCCTCGGAGGCACAGGCCGGAGCCACCGCCCGGACCGAAGCGGCCTCGGCCGCCGACAATACGGGCGCCCCGACCGCAGTGGTGGGCGGCCGGCCCGGAAACATCGCCCCTGACTTCGAGCTGGCCAACCTTCAGGGCAGGAAGGTGCGGCTCAGCGATTTCCAGGGGAACGTCGTCCTGGTTGATTTCTGGGCCACCTGGTGTCCGCCGTGCCGGATGTCCATGCCCCATTTCCAGGAGATCCACCAGAAGTACGGCGACCGGGGCGTCACCGTGCTCGGCATCTCCATGGACCGGGGCGGGCCGAAGATGGTGGAGGGGTTCATCAAGAAGACCGGCTACACCTTCCAGATCCTCATGAGTGACTTCAAGGTCGGCCAGATGTTCGGCGGCGTGCCCAGTATCCCGACCACCTTCGTCATCGGTCCCGACGGCAAGGTCGCCGCGAAGTTCATCGGCTTGCGGAACAAGGTCGAATACGAGAGAGCCATCAAGGCGCTCAAGCCGGAACTCTTCTCCTAGCCTGGATTTTTCCTGCCAATTAACGGAGGGCCCGCCTGCGGGCCCTCATTTTTTTAGGGGATCTAAGTGGTGTCGCCTGAGTTCTGGGCAAAGAAAAGCCCCTTGCTGCGGCGAGATGACCTTCAGCAAGAGGCTTCTAGGAAACTGAGATCATTTCCTCAACCACCAAAACAGATCGATGATCGAGAGAGCCACGATAATCGTCTCAGGCGCCACGACTCTCCTCCTTGATGTGGGCGGAAACTTGACAACCACTTTTTCATTCGGCCATCCGCGGGGTGCACTTGAGTGTTTGGCAGGAAGTTAGCTGGCCGCCCCGGCGGGCTGGGAGTGGCGCCCGGAATCAAGCAAGAATGGAGCCGGAGAGGGGAAATTCTCAGAAGGAGTTTATTTTCAACAACATAACGGTGCGGTCGTCGGAACGGTTGGGCCCTCCGAAGTCGCTGACGGCGGCAAATATCGTTTCACGGATTTCTTCGATGGAGGCCTCCAGATTGGCCTTCACGACCGCCACGAGACGGTCCAGCTCGAAGAATTCGCCCTCCTGGTTCCTCTCCTCGGTCAAGCCGTCGGTGTAGAGCAGGAGCAGATCGCCTTCCTCGAGACCGAGGGTTCCGGAGCGGAAGCGATGATCGGGGGAGACACCCAGGACGGGGCCGCCCTTCTTGAGTGTCTCCAGGAATTGACGCTTCCGGCGGAACAGTAACGGCGGGTTCATCCCGGAATTGCAGTAGCTGAGTTGCCTTTCCCCGATGGAGAGGACCCCGTAGAAGAAGCTGATGAACTGGCCGCTGGCCGTCAGATCGTCGACGGCGTGGTTGAGCTGGCTGACGACCTCTTCGGGACGGCGATTCCGGACGGCCTCGCTGCGGAAGGTCACGCGCAGGGAGGTCATCAGCAGGGCGGCCGGGATGCCCTTGCCGGCCACGTCGGCGATGGCGAAGCCGATGCTCTGGTGGTCGAGGGGGAAGTAGTCGAAGTAATCGCCGCCCACTTCTCGGCAGCTCTCCATCCGGCCGCAGACCCTGATGCCGGGCAGGACGAGGGGCTCGGTCGGCAGGAGCTGGGCCTGGATCTCCTGGGCGACGGTCAGCTCGGTTTCGAGCTGCTTGCGGGCCAGGCTTTCCTGGTAGAGGCGCCGGCTCTCGAGTAAGGCGGCGGCCTGGAGGGCCAGGAAACGCAGGTTCGAGAGGTCGTCCTGCGTGTAGAGGGCGCCGCTGCCTTTGGGCCCGAAGGCCAGGAATCCCGAGAGCTGGTTACCGGTGATCAAGGGGACCAGCAGCTCACTGCCGAGGCGGGCCAGGAACGAGGCCGATTCGCCGTTTTCCTCCGGGACCAGGCGCAGCTCCTCGAACTCCTCGGCGAAAACGGGACGCCGGGCCTCGTTGAGGAAGTGAGCCAGGGAGCTCTCGTGGGGCAGGGTGAAGACGGGCCGGACCGGTTCTTGATCACACACTCCGGCCACTTCCCGGAGGACCTGCTCGTTCTTTTCCTCGGTCAGGAACAGGGACAGGCGCTCCGGGCGATACAGATCGGCCAGGCGAGTCAGCAGGGTCTCGGCCGCGTTCTGGCTGTCGAGCAGGCCGGAGAGTTCGTGCCCCAGCTCCTCGATGGCCTCCCGGTTGGCCCTGCGCGCCGGGTAGAAGGCCTGGTCGATCCAGCCTTGCAGCTTGCGCCGGGCCGGCATCACGGTCAGGGCGCTGCCGGCGATGGTTACCATCGCCAGCGGGGTCGATGAGACCTGGAAGTAGGTGGCCAGGAAGTTGCCCATGACCACTACCACCACGAAGTAGAACAGCAAGAGGAGCAGGGTCAGAGAACCGTAGGTCAGGCTGTAGCGGATGACGAAGGCCGTGTCCAGCGCCCCGTAACGCAGGATGGCCAGGCCGAAGCTGAACGGAACCAGCAAGAGCGAGAAGCCGAGCCATTCCCAGTGCTGAATCGGGGTGTTGGGGAATACGTTGCCGAGAAAGGCCCCGGCCAGGAACGGGGTCAGCCCTCCGACCAGCCCGAAGAGAACGACCCGCATCTTGGTGTGCTGAATGGGCCGATCCTTGCGCAGGACCTTGCGGGCGAAGATCACCAGCCCCGCGATGAAGTAGACCATGAAGTAAACGAAGGCTCCGTTCTGCACCACGGTGACGATTTTCGAGGAAGCGGGGTCCAGCCGCGCCGCCTGGGCGTAGAGGCTCAACAGGAACAGGGGCAGCACCGGCACCAGCAACAACCGGTTCCGGGTCTTCTGGGGCGGAGGCAGGGTGCCCAGGGAGGGAAAGTGCAGGAAGAAGCGCAGGAAAAAAACCGGCCACAGGAGCTGCATCAGGTCGCGGACGATCTCCTTGCTGGTCATGTAGGCGGAGGAGGGCAGGTCCGGGATGTCGGCCAGGAAGAAGGCGAAGATCAGGCTGAGCACGAAGAAGTTGCGCGTGACCGGGTCGTTGCGCCGCGAGAGGACCCACCAGCCCATCAGCAGAAAGGCCAGGCCGGCGACCCAGAGACTGTAACCCCAGATCATCCGCGAGCGGGAAGGTGGGCGAGGAAAGACACTGAGGCTGAACTCGGTGCCGTCGCGGCGGATGAGGTAGCTGCGGGGCTGGAAGTCGTAGTTGGCGGCCGTGGCCACGAAGTAGTCCACCATGGTCGACACGAGTTTGTGGTCGACGCCCAGGAGCCGGTCGCCGTTGCATATGCCGGCCTGCTCGGCCGGGCCGCCGGGATCGACCGAAACCACGGTCAGGTGGCGTACGGAGAGGCCGAAGTCGGGATTCTTGGAGATGTGGACGGCGACGGGGATCGTGAAGATGAAGAGCAGGGGCGCAAGCAGGAACAGGCCGAACCACCTGGAGAGGCGGTCGAAGAGGGTCATCTGCTGGCGCTCCGTCTGGTTCATG
>CAZAHC010000305.1:0-3698 GCA_964484595.1 uncultured Fibrobacteraceae bacterium
TCACTGACAAGATTCCCGGTGCCGACACCGGGAGCCGTAGCTTCGGGGGCCGCGCTCAGCAAGCCCGTAGTGAAGGCAAACAGCCTCACCAGATCCCCCGCCGCCTGGGCCTGGATGGGATCGAACCGCAGCTGCGAGATGAACCCGGTATACAGCGGATGGGAGGAGAGATCGACCTCGTAGGTGCGAGCCACACCATCCGGGACAACCGTCAGGGGCAGCCTCTTGTCCCCGCTGAACACCCCGTCCAGACCCGCGAAGAAAACCTCCGCCTGGTCATGCAGGGTGTAGAAGGCGGCGGTAACAAACAGGCGCGGCACATCCTGAGCGTCCCAGAAGGACGGCGGCAGCAGGATCTGGGGATCGCCCTGATCCAGGGTCAGCGCCCAGTAGCCGGCGAACGGCGGCGCCTCGTCCGCCAGGTTGCCGGGCAGACAGTGGGCCCGATCCTGGTCGAACACGTGGTTCGGCCCGGGCGGGCCGGCCAGGGTGTAAGCGTGGGCGCGGATATCGGCGAACAGGTCACCTAGGACGAGCGTGTACTCGTATTCGAAGATGATGTCGTGATCGAGGAGTTCGGTATGAAGGGGCGCCAGGTACCCAGTATTGTCACTCTGGGGACCGCCCATGCCCGGGGTGCCGTGAAATCCGCCCACGGTCAGGTAGGCCCCGGGGTGGCAAATGCCCAGCCCCCAGTTGCTGTCATCGACCAGGGCGGACCAGTTCTCGGTGCTCGACCAGTACTCCCACGGCGGTCCGCTGTTGCTGATCTGGGTCACCGGGTCGGAGGTGAACGGGGCGTCGCCCGTGTAGGTGAACAGCCGGTGGAGCCGGCCGATCGTGTAGATCGCCGGCAGTTCCTGGTGGCGACCGCCGTAGTTCGTGGAATCGCTACGGAAGTTGACCAGACGGTTGCGGACGTGCACCCGGTTTTCAGCCAGGGTGATCCAGGCTTCCATGGTGCACTCGGAATCGACGTCATACAGGGCCCATTGCTTGGGGATGCACTTGACGTACAGGGTGGTCCCGTCGTTGCTCTCGGCGATCACCTGAGAACGATTGCCGTAGACATCGCCGGCCTGGATGGGATTCCACCCCCAGCCGGCGTATGCGGGGTGCTGAATCGCACCGGGCGGGATGAACGGGTCAGGACCCGAATAGTAGGATTGCTGGATGTAACGCCCGAGGTCGTAGACGTTGACCACGCTCTCGGTGGAACCGAAAGGGCTCAGGTAGCAAATCGCCCCGCCGCGAGACAGGTCGACGCCCAGCCGGAGCACTCCGTTTTCGAGGTAGCTGGTCCGGGCGCACGCGTAATCCCCAAAAACACAACCCGCAACCAGGACGGAAACAAGCAGGACCATCCGTGATCGTCTCGATTCGACCATGACCACTTTCCGGTTCCGCGCCGCACAGGCAAGATCGAAACGCCACCAAAAAAGAATGATAGCACAAATGGAGGTAAGTCTAGCCGAGGAATCAGGCTGGATCGGGTGCCGCCGACCTCAATTTGTATTTGACTTGGGAGGATATTTAGGTAAATTGGTTCCGGTTTACCGTTTTTCTGGATTCACTCCTGAGTCGTGGCCAAGAATGAAGGAGAACCGCCATGAGCATGTTCTGCTATCAGTGTCAGGAAACCGCCAAGAACGAGGGCTGCACCACGAAGGGCGTGTGCGGCAAGAACGCCGAAACCGCCGCCATGCAAGACATGCTGATCTTCACCCTCCGGGGTCTGGCGGGCTATCACGAGCGGATGAAGGAACTCGGCCTCGAACGGGATGGGGTCGGTCCCTTCGTCACCGAGGCTCTGTTCACCACCGTCACCAACGTGAGCTTCGACGCGGAAATGGACGCCGCCCTGGTGGAGCAGGTCCTGGCCCTCCGCGACGAGCTGCGGGAGATGGTCCGTGCCATGGCCGGCGACAGCGCCGACATCGGCCTGCCCGACGCCGCCCTCTGGAGCGGACCCCGGACCAGCAACGCCGCCAAGGCCGCCACGGTGGGAGTCAAAGCCACCGAGGACGAGGACATCCGCTCCCTGCGTGAGCTACTGCTGTACGGCCTGAAGGGAATGGCCGCTTACGCCCACCACGCCGCTGTCCTCGGTTACGAGAAGAACGAGATCTACGACTTCCTGCTGGAGGGCCTGGCCGCCACCACCAAGGACCTGAGCGCGGATGAGCTGGTCGCCTTGGTGCTCAAGACCGGCGAGGTGTCGGTGACCACGATGGCTTTACTCGACGAGGCCAACACCTCCACCTACGGCCAGCCGGAGATCAGCGAGGTTAACCTCGGCGTGGGCGACCGGCCCGGCATCCTCGTCAGCGGGCACGACCTGAAAGATCTGGCCGAACTGCTGGAGCAGACCAGGGAAAGCGGCATCGACGTTTACACTCACGGCGAGATGCTGCCGGCCCACTACTATCCCACCTTCAAGAAGTACGACCACCTGGTGGGGAATTACGGGGGAGCCTGGTACGATCAGAAAAAGGAGTTCGAATCGTTCGGCGGGCCGATCCTGATGACCACCAACTGCCTGGTGCCGGTGAAGGACAGCTACCGGGACCGGCTCTACACCACCGGGGTGGTGAATTATCCCGGTATCAAGCACATCCCGGATCATCCGGAGGGGTCCGCTGGCGGCCGCAAGGACTTCAGCGCCCTCATCGAGCAGGCCAGGAGCTGCCCGCCGCCCCAGGAGCTCGAGAGCGGCAGCATCGTCGGCGGCTTCGGCCACCACCAGGTCCTCGCCCTGGCGGACAAGGTCGTGGCCGCGGTGCAGTCCGGCGCCATCAAGCGGTTCGTGGTGATGGCCGGCTGCGACGGCCGGCAGAGCGGCCGCAACTACTTCACCGAGGTGGCCAAGAGCCTGCCCGACGACACGGTCATCCTGACCGCCGGCTGCGCCAAGTTCCGTTACAACAAGCTCGACCTGGGTGACATCGGCGGCATCCCGCGCGTGCTCGACGCCGGCCAGTGCAACGATTCCTATTCCCTGGCGGTGGTGGCGCTCAAGCTGAAGGAGGCTTTCGGCCTCGCGGACATCAACGAGCTGCCCATCTCGTTCGACATCGCCTGGTACGAGCAGAAGGCGGTGGCGGTGCTGCTGGCCCTCCTGCACCTGGGCGTCAAGGGGATCCGGCTCGGTCGGACCCTGCCGGCGTTCCTGTCGCCGAAGGTGGGCAAGGTGCTGGTGGACACTTTCGTCATGAAGCCCAGCGGCGATCCAGCCACCGACGTGAAGGCGATTATGGCCGGGAGCTGATCAGAGTGCTTGCCCTCATTTGACGAGGACGGCGCGTCCTGTCTGCTTGCAGCCGCCCGCTTCGAGGCAGAAGAAGTAAACCCCTGAACCCACCCGGCGGCCTGCCTGGTCCCGGCCATCCCAGACAACCTGGTGATGGCCGGGGCTCCGGGCCTCATCGGCCACGAGCACTCGCACCTGGCGCCCGCCCGGGTCGTAGATCCGGAGTCGTACGCGCACAATCTCCGTCAGATCGAAACGGATCGTGGTGACCGGGTTGAAAGGATTCGGAAAGTTGGGGTGGAGCTTCACGGCCGGCGGGTCCGCGGGAATACCGGTGAGGTTACCACTGCGGATGGCGAAGGGGGCGTCGGAACGATCGACGGCATCGTCGCCGCCGGCAGCCGCCCTGACCTCGAGGTAACAATCCTCCGAAACCTCGCCCCAGACC
>CAZAHC010000306.1:0-3693 GCA_964484595.1 uncultured Fibrobacteraceae bacterium
CGCCGATCCTTGCGAGGTCGTGTTCTGGCGGGCATTTTCCTCACCCTCGCTACGGCCATTCATGAATAATCCAGGCTAGCGGTCAGCTGCGCAGGGCGCGCAGCAAGCTGACCCAGGTGGGCGACGTCCCGTGCATCAGGATGCCGAGGCGGAACAGCTTGCCCGCCGCCAGCGCCACGCCCCAGATCGACACCGCCAGCAACACCCAGGACAGGACGATCTGCCAGAGCGGGGGCGTTTGCACGCAGACCCGCATGAACATCAGCACCGGCGAGAAGGTGGGCACCAGGCTCAGCACGGTGGAGAGGGTGGAGTCGGGGGCGCGCAGGATGAAGCTGAGCATCAGCATCGGCAGGACCAGACCCATGACGATCGGGGTGTGGAACTGCTGCGAATCCTGCACCGTGTTGCACATCGCGCCCACGCCGGCGTAGAGGGTCGCGTAGAGAAAGAACCCCAGCAGGAAGAACAGCAGGAAGGAGACCAGGATCAGAGGTGTCAGGAAGGAGAGATCCAGCGACAGGTCGCCCAGGGTGATTCCTCGCTGGGCGACGAAGGCGAGCGTCGCGGTCCAGATCAGGAACTGGGTCATGCCGGCCAGGCCGATGCCGAGGATCTTCCCCAGCATGAGCTTGCCCGGCGAGATGCTGGCCAGTAAAACCTCCACGATGCGGCTGCTTTTTTCCTCGATGACGGCCGTCAGGGCGTGGCTGCCGTACACCAGCACCATCATGTAGATGATGAGGATCAGGACGAAGGCCATCATGAACGACACCGTCTCGTCCTGTTCCTCCTCTTCACCCTCGTCGGTCAGGGCGATGCTGGTCCACTCGGCGGGTGCGGTCAGGTAGGTGTGCAGCGAGTCGGGAACGCCCGCGGTGGCGAAACGGCCCGCGCGCAGGGCCCGGTTCAGGGCGGGCCGCAGGAAGTCGTCCCTCATCACCAGCGCCGAGACCGACTTGTTGTAGAAAGCAACCTGACGCGTCTGGAGAAATCCCTGCTCGATCACCAGGCCGCTGTGCACCGCCTCGCTGACGATTTTCTCCTTGAGCTCGGCGACGGCCTCGGCCAGCGGTCGTTCCCGGAGGCTGATCGGCAACAGGGTTATCCGATGATCTGCAGGATCGCCGAGCGCCTCCTGCAAGGGCTCCAGGAACCGGCCGGAGGGGTCGATGACCCCGACCGTCCGGGCCTCGCCCCCGCCCGTATCGGCCAGCAGGACGGGCAGGACGATCACCAGCGACATCAGCAGGGGCCCGATCAGGGTGCCGATGATGAAGCTCTTGGCGCGAACCCGCACGAGATACTCCATGCGCACGACGGTGAGGGTCTTGCTCACGACTCACCCCCCGCGGTAACTCCGGGCTCGCCCGGAGCGGATTCCCGGCCGGCATCGGCGGCGGCCCCGGGGCGCCGGCGACGGACGGCGGTCAGGAAGATGTCGCGCAGCGAGGGCCGGTTGGCCGCAAAGAGCGAGATGGGTCCCTCCTCGGCGAGCCGGCCCAGCAGGTCCTGGGGGTCGGTGCCCTTGGCCAGGGTGAGGCGCCAGGCGTCGTCCACGAACTCGCTGTGGACAACGCCGGGCAGAGCAGCCGGAGGCTCACCCCCACCATGGTAGGCGACCTGCACCGCCTGCAGCGGGAAACCCTGCCGCACACTCTCCAGGCTGCCGTCGAGGATGACCTCGCCGCTGTCGATCAGGCAGATCGCGTCGCAGATCTTCTCCGCCTCGGCCAGCATGTGAGTCGAGAAGATGATGGTGGTGCCCTTCGCCTTCTCGGCCAGGATCACCTCGCGCAGCAGCTCGATGTTAAGCGGATCGAGCCCGCTGAACGGCTCGTCCAGGATCACCAGCTCGGGTTCGCAGATGAACGTCGCCGCGAACTGGATCTTCTGCTGCATGCCCTTGGACAGCTCGTCGATCTTGCGCTGCCCCCAATCCAGCAGGTCGAGCCTCTCCAGCCAGGCCGTCGCCCTTTTCAGTGCTTCTGCCCGGGGCACCGACTTGAGCTCGGCCAGGTAGGTCAGCTGCTCGATCACCTTCATCTTGCGATAGAGGCCGCGCTCCTCGGGCAGGTAGCCGATCCGATCCCGCAGGCGGGGATTGAGAGGCCGGCCGCCAAAGAGCACCTCACCGGTGTCCGGCAGGATGATGTTCAGGATGCTACGGATGGTGGTGGTCTTGCCGGCCCCGTTGGGGCCGAGAAAGCCGTAGATGCTCCCGCGGGGGATATCCAGGGTGATGTTGTGGGCCGCCCAGACCTCGCCGAACTTCTTGCACACGGCCCGCAGGCTGAGAATCGACTCGCCGGGCCGGGGCAGATCACTGGGCACTGAGGTCATCGATCCCTCTTCGGTTCGCGAGCAGGAACCAGGCTAGCGGCCTGCCAGAAACGAGGCGGGCCGGCGGCCCCATCGCCCGCCGGGGCAACGTCAACCGCAAACGCAACTTCGCCCAAGAGTAAGAAACGGGCCGAGGCGCGGCAAGGAGAAGCGGACCAGGGAAAAAGGGAACAGGGCTTGAGGCCACCCCCACCCGGGACCTCAAGCCCTGCAATCACCGCATCCGGGAAGCCGAACCGGTACGGTCAAAATTTCAACCCGCGGATAGATCCTCGCAAAGGGCAAGACACTTGGCGGAGTCGGAGATCAATTTTGCCCGTTCCCACAGGACCCCACACAAAGCTTCCGGAGGCAACGACCTTTCTCCGCGGGTTGGAATATCCAGGGCGGCGCGCGAGCACCACCCGAAAATCATCACCCACTACTTTAGCCGGGCATGATAATGCCCTGAAATGTTCACGGTTTTATCACGGGATTCTGTTTTTTTCGTGAATCAATCCATTTTTTTCGGGGGGCCCGTTGGGCTGCCGGAAAAATTGGGGAAGTCGTGACAAAGTCGTGATTGTTTTGTGTAACTATTAAAGTTACGATTACCGGTGACCAGGCTCCGTTCCGGTGGACGCGAGAAAGGAGTCCTCTCGTGGCTGATGGTATGGCTGGTGGCTCCCAGGGCAACCGCCGGCTTCTGATCATCGAAGACGATCGGGAGCTGGTCGACCTTCTGACCCTGCACCTCGAGGCGGAAGGTTACGAGATTACCCCCGCCTTCGACGGCGATGCCGGCCTGACCGCCTTCCATTCCGGACCCTGGGCCCTGGTCCTGCTCGACTGGATGTTGCCCTCTCTTTCCGGGCTCGACGTCCTGCGCGAGATCAGAGCCCAGGACAGCCGCACCCCCGTGCTGATGCTGACCGCCCGGGGCGAGGAAGCCGACAAGGTGCTCGGGCTCGAGCTCGGCTGCGACGACTACATGACCAAGCCGTTCAGCCTGCGCGAGCTGGTGGCCCGGGTTAAGGTCCTGCGCCGCCGAATCGAACGCGCCGAGGAGCTGGCCCGCATTTCCGCCGGAGACCGGATCCTGCAGCTGGGCCCGTTGAAGATCGACCACGGGAAAAGAAAGGTGGCCGTCAGCGACACCCCGGTCCAGCTCACCGTGAAGGAGTACGACCTGCTCTTCACGCTCGCCTCGCGGCCCGGCCGTACCTTCTCGCGGCGGCAACTGCTGGACCTGGTCTGGGACCAGGACTCGGACGTCTACGAGCACACAGTCAACTCGCACATCAACCGGTTGCGGAACAAGGTCGAGGAGAACCCCAACCGCCCCAAGCTCATCCTGACGGTCTGGGGCAT
>CAZAHC010000307.1:0-3665 GCA_964484595.1 uncultured Fibrobacteraceae bacterium
CAAGGTGCGCGGCAACGACGACGGCACCTACCTGCTGCGTCACGACACCGCTTCCGGCGAATGGGAGCTGAGAATCCTGCGCTACGGCCTCGACTCCGGCCTGGATTCCGTCTGAACATCTCCCGTGGCTTGCGGCCGCCCCGTCACTCGATCCGGTAGCAGATCACCTCGGGAACGGATAACTCCTCGTCCTCGCCGCCGAAGGAAGTGCCGCGGCCGAACTGCGCCGCCAGGGCGTCGATGTAGCCCTTGACCAGCACCACCTGGTCGTTGGCGAGGAAGAAAAGGGCGTCATCGACGCCATCACCCTCGCAGGCAACGGCGACCTGCTTGGTGAAATTGCCGGCGGGATCGAACACGTCGTAGGTGAGCATGATGCCGTCCGGCTGCTCCCGGTTGCCGCGGCTGCTCACCACCCACAAGGCGCCGTCGGGAGCCACGTGCAGAGCGCGGTGCCAGTACGAGATGGCGGGCTCGTATTCCTCGATCTCGAGGGTGAACGGGATGTTCATCTGGGCCAGGGCGCTCCGGTAGAGCTGGTCGATGCGCTCGAACTCGGCGGGGGTCCGCTTCCACAACTGGAACTCGCGTTCTATGACCCGCTCCAGCCGGCCGTCGGGCGCGAAGACGGAGATGGCGTACCGGTCCCGGTCGGGGGTTGTGTAGACGCGCCCGTCCGGCCCCACCTCCGCGGCCCACCAGAAGGGGGGAGTGTCATTCTTTTCGGAGAAGACGTAATTGCGGAACTCGACCACGGTGTTCGTTTCCAGGTAGCGGACCAGCTCCTTGCCCTCGGTCGAGAAGCCGGCGAGGTAGTAGATCCGGTTCTGGGTACCCGGTTGATCCTCCGGTCCTCCGTGCACTCCCGACAGCACGAGATTGCCGCCGGCGCAGGTGGCCGAGACAACGTTGAAAAACCCGCCCCGGGTGGGATCGTCCGCGCCGGGCATCACCGAACCCCGGGGGTCGCCCTGGCGATCGACCAGCACGATCTTGCCCGGGAACTCCTGCACCGCCCCCACGCTGCCGTCGGTCATCATCACCAGGTCCCGGGGGCGCAGGATCTCCCCGGGTCCCTCCCCCTCACGGAACAGCGTCCGCAGAAACTCGCCGTCGGGGGAGTACACGTGGACCTGGCAGAGCTGGGCGTCCAGGACGTAGACGTTCCCCTCCTCGTCCCCACCCACCTCGCTGACCAGCCCGAAGAGGATATCCTCGTCATCCTCACCGCCGGCCCGCCAGACCTCGCGCAGGTGAAGGGTCTCGATCCCCTGGTCGGGAGTCGCACCGTTGCGCACGTGCAGGACCCCGTCCAGGACGACCTCCTCGCCGGCGGGGACGGGCAGCGGGGCAAACAGGAAAGCCAGGACCAGCAGCGCGGCATGTTTCAGGAACCGGCAAGCAGGCCGGGAAAACTCGCGGGTCATGGTTACCTCCTCGATCTTGATCCGGGAATAACCGACAGTCGAGATATTGCCGGGTCTTGCTACGAGACACCCGCCGGAGAGGTTTCCTCGGCCAGCAGGCGCCGGATCGGCCGGACGAGCAGGGCCAGCAGCAGCGCCGCCGCCAGGCAGTAGATGGCCACCCCGCCGAAGAGCGTCTGCAGCGAGCCGCCCCCCTCGGTGTCGTAGAATCCGGCCACCCAGCCGCCCAGGCCGTTGCCCAGCGCGGCGGCGGTGAACCAGATCCCCATCACGAAGGAGCCGATCCGGCGGGGGGCCAGCTTGGTCATCAAGCTCAGCCCCACCGGGCTCAGGCACAGCTCGCCCAGCGTGTGCAGCAGGAAGGTGCTGAACAGCCAGGTGGGCGCCACCCGGTGTCCGTCCGGCCCGGAGGCCTGAACGGCGGCCACCAGCACCACGTAGCCCAGCCCCACGCCGAGCAGGCCGAGCGCGAACTTGGCCGGCCCGGAAGGCTCGCGCCCGGCCGTCGCCAGGCGCACCCAGAGCCAGGAGAAGAGCGGCGCCAGCAGGATGATCAGCAGGGCTCCGACCGACTGGAACCAGCTCGACGGGTAGTCGAAGCCGAGGATGGTGTTGCGGGTGAAGTCGCGGGCGAACAGGTTCAGGCTCGAGCCCGCCTGCTCGAAGGCGCTCCAGAAGAGCATGGTGAACACGAACAGGATGGCGATCACCGCCAGCCGCTTCTTCTCCGCCCGCGTGAAGGGCTCCCGGTCGACGACCTTCTGCGCCTCGGCTCCCTGCTTGAGGCGGCTCGGCCAGCGGCCCACGTCTCCCAGCAGCCGGGCGGCGCCCCAGCGGAACTGGATCAGGCCGCAGATCATGCCTATCCCGGCCAGACCGAAGGCCCAGTTCCAGCCGGCCTCGATGTCGAAACCGGCCCGCTGGGCGGCAGCCAGGAAGCCGCTGCTCTGGGCGATGTAACCGACCAGCAGGGGCGCCAGGAAGGCCCCCAGGTTGATGCCCATGTAGAAGATGGTGAAGCCGCCGTCACGCCGCGGATCGTCCCGGCGGTACAGACCGCCCACCATGGCGCTGACGTTGGGCTTGAGCAGCCCGGTACCGATCACGATCAGGGCCAGCCCGAGGTAGAAGGTGGTCAGGGTATGGGCCACGAGGGCGAAGTTGCCCAGGGCGATTATCCCGCCGCCCAGCATCACGGCCTTGCGTTGCCCCAGCCAGCGGTCGGCGGCGATACCGCCGGGCAGGGCGGTCAGGTAGACCAGCATCAGGTACCAGCCGTAGATGGCGGTGGCCTTGGCGATCGAGAACCCGAGCCCCCCGATCTCCGTGCCGGCGGTCATGTAGAGCACCAGGATGCCCCGGATGCCGTAGAAGCTGAACCGCTCCCAGAACTCGGTGAAGAAAAGGGTGCTCAGTCCCTTGGGATGTCCAAACATGGGCGGCTCCTCGACCCGGTCCCCAGACGGAATCCGGCCATGGTAGTCCATTCTCGGGCCGAAATCCAACCCGGACCGAGGCTAGCAGGCTGTTGAAAAACCTCGGACCGAGCCAGGGATGCCTGATCGGCCCGAGGCCGAGGCGCGAATCCGCAGGCGTAGCCGTACCAATGGCGAGGATTCGCAACGAAGGGATCGAGCCGATCAGGCATTCATGGCGACGGGAGAGGTTATTCAACAGCCTGCAAGACTCTGTCAGCAAATACCCCGGCCGAGTCAGGTATCGGGTTCAGCAACCCTTCCCTTTCCGGCCGCTCATGCAGAAGCCGGTGACAGCTCGAGCAGAGCACGACCAGGTTGTCGAAGTCGTTTCCGCCACCCCGCTCCCGTGGCACTTTGTGGTGCACCTCCAGAAAATGCCTGTGATGGCAGCCGGGCATCTGGCAGCGGTGTTTTGCCCTGGCCAGGGCCTGCTTGCGCTTAGCTGGCGGGATGGTTGACCTGTTTCTCCTGCCCGGCTCCAGGACCTGGGCATCGCAGAGCGCCGCTTCCAGGGCCGCCTTGGTCAATCGCTGCTCTCCCCGGCTCGTCGCCACGTGGGCCCGTTTGCACGTGCCGCACTGGTAAATGACTACCTGATAGAGACTTGCCGCTGTGCCACGTGGCACGCCCTCTCCATCCGGGGCCTCCAGCAGGCCCGCCAAGGCTGCCAGTACCAGCTCCTCCCGGCTGTCGCTCTGCCCTTGCTTCCGGATCTTCTCCAGCATCGCTTCCCAGCGGGCGAACTGCTCAGGACTGAAAC
>CAZAHC010000308.1:0-3418 GCA_964484595.1 uncultured Fibrobacteraceae bacterium
GCGCTTCAGGCGCAACCGGCCGAGCGCATCGAAGAGGGCGACCGCGGCGCCGTTGATCGACGCGCAGCGGGTGCCGCCGTCGGCGCGGACCACGTCGCAATCCAGGGTAATCGTCAATTCCCCCAGGGCGAACAGATCGGTCACCGCCCGCAGGCTGCGACCGATCAGTCGCTGGATCTCCATCGTGCGACCGCCCTGGCCGCCCCGGGCGGCCTCGCGCAGCATCCGTTCCTCGGTCGAACGCGGCAGCATGCCGTACTCGGCCGTGACCCAGCCCTGGCCGCCGCCCTTGAGCCAGCGCGGCACGCCGTTGGCGATGGTGGCCGTGCAGACCACCGTGGTGTTTCCCATCTCGATCAGGACCGAGCCCTCGGCGTGCGGCAGGTAGTCCCGCGTGATCTTGACCGGGCGCAGCTGGTTCTCTTTCCTCCCGTTGGCTCTCTCGCTCACGAGCCACCCTTTCGCTTGGGGATCGCTCCGGGGACCAGGTTGCCGGCTACCGGGCCTGGTCCAGCTCGTCCAGGTCAACCGTGGTCACATCACCGATGGGCTGGCCCAGGAACCGGGCTCCCACCTCCGCAAACTTCCACGGTATATCGCTCAGGTAAAAGGTCAAGCGTCCGCTGCTGGGGGCGGACGGCGCGGTCTCGACCCGGGCCAGCAGCTCGGCCGCGGCCTCCGCCACGGCGTCCGCGGAATCGACCAGCACCACCTCCGAGCCCAGGAAGCGCTGGATGGCGGGTTTCAGAACCGGGTAATGGGTGCAACCGAGAATCAGGGTGTCGATCCCCTGTTCCTTCAGCGGTGTCAGGTATTCGGCCACCGCCAGCCGGGTGATGGGATGATCGGTCATCCCCTCCTCAACCAGAGGTACGAACAGGGGGCACTCGCGGGCCAGGATTCGCGCGGCAGGGATTTCGGCCGCCAGGCCCTCCTGATACCGCCCGCTGCGGATGGTCCCGCTGGTCCCGATCACGCCGATCGCCCCGCCCCGCGTGCGGGCCAGGGCGGACCGCACCCCCGGTTCGATGACCCCCAGGACGGGCACCGGGCACGCTTCGCGCAGATGATCCAGGGCGAAGGCGCTGGCGGTGTTGCACGCCGCGACGATCATCTTCACGCCCTGCGCCAGCAGGAATTTCGCGTCCTGACCGGCGAAGGCCCGCACGGTCCGGGCGCCCTTGGTCCCGTAGGGTACCCGGGCGGTGTCGCCGAAGTAGACGAGGTCCTCCGCGGGCAGACGCTCCCGCAGGGCCCGCAGGACCGTCAAGCCGCCCATGCCGGAGTCGAAGACGCCGATGGGCTTCACCTAGAGCCACCTCCGCGGCTGGAAGGGCTGGTCAAGGGAAAGATGTCCGGCCAGCGTCTCGCTCTGGGCCCCGTCCACCAGCAGGAAGCACAGCCGGACCTCGGGGAAGTTGAGGGCGACGGTCCGCAGGATGGCCGTCAAGGTGCCGTGCTCGGCGGCGGTGCCGCCCTGGTGGTTGGTCACCAGCTCGGGGCTGAAGTCAAGCAGGACGCTGCCGTCGTCCTCGTTGTAGAAGGCGCCCAGGGGACGCGTTCCGGGGGGCAGAGCCGCCACGGCGCCGCTGAGCGTCGGGCCGGCGCACAGCGCCGCCATCACGGCCAGCAGGTCCGATTCCAGCTCGTTGCGGCTCGGCAGCTGGCGCTCCTCGTTCACGAACCCGGTGCCGTCCCAGTTGGGGAAGACGAGGACGACGGCCCTATCGCCGCTCGAGGCCTCTAGATCGTGCTCCGCGAGGGGAAAGCCGGCGTCCGGCGGGGGGCCGGCCCGGCGATCCATCAGCACGAGGATCGCCACCACCGCCAGGGCCAGCAGCGCCACGATCCACCACAACCTCCGGTCGCGAGGTCGAGGCCCGCGGCGGCCGGCGGGACGCCCGGAACTAGAATCGGAGCCGGAGGCCAGAATCACCAGTCCTCCTCGCTGCGGGCCTCGGCCCGCCGGGCGGTGTGAGCGTAGCGCTCCTTGAACTCGAGAATCGCCTCGCCCAGCGCCTCGGCGGCCCGTCGCTGGTAGGAGCGTTCGGCCAGCCGCCGTTCCTCGGCGGGGTTCGACAGGAAACCCATCTCCACCAGCACCGCCGGCATGTAGGCCCCGACGAGGACCCGGAAGCCGGCCTGCTTCACGCCGCGATTGGTGGCCGACAGCTTGCGGCACAGCTTTTCCTGGACCACCTCGGCCAGGTCGCTGCTGGAGCTGATGAACTGGTTCTGGACCAGCTCCCAGACGATGAACGAGACATCCTCCGACGCCCCGGCGAGACCGCGGTTCTCCTCCGCGGCCACGTTCTCGCTCCACTCGGTCTTGGCGGGGGACAGGAAGTAGGTTTCCACCCCCCGGGCGGCTTCATTGAACCAGCCGTTGCAGTGCAGGGAGATGAAGAGGTCGCCGCCGGCCCGGTTGGCGAGCTTCGTCCGCTCGGCCAGGCCGAGCTGTTCATCGCCGTCCCGGGTAAGGACAACCTCGACGTCGCTCTTGCGCTCGAGGTAGCGCGCCAGCTCGCGGGCCACGGCCAGGTTCACATCCTTTTCCATCACGCCGCGCCCGCCCACCTTGCCGAGCTCGACGCCGCCGTGCCCGGGATCGATGACCACCGTCCGCACGTCGATGGTCCGGGTCACATCCAGGGGGGTATCCTCCAGCCGGACGTTGAGGCGCCCCCGGGGTACCGGCTCGGGCAGGGCGGAGACCTGCTCCTCTTCGACGACGAGCACGATCTCGTGACCCTCGGCGCCGGCGGAAGTACGGAAGCGGCCGACCAGCTCGTCGACCTTCACGTAGACCTTGGCGTGGTCGCTGAACTGGCGCGCCTGGACCCTCGTCACCAGGCCTCGCCGCCCCGCACGGGATACCGCCGCGGGGTCGACCTCGCCCCCGTAGATCTTCAGGACGATCGAGCCACGCTCGGGAGAGTAGGCCCGGAAGCTCAACGGCTCGGTGCACAGCAGATGAACCGCGGTGGCGCGGGTCAGGGTCTCGAGCCGCAACCCCGTGACGTTGAAGCTGGCACTGCCGATCTGCAACTCCCGCTGCTCGCCGTCCCACACGACCGCCTCGCGCAGGACGGGCCCCAGCAGGCGGGTCAGCAGCACCACCGGCAGCCACAGGTCCCCGTCGATCGCCAGCACCGGCACCGGCAGCAGCATCTCCCCCTCGTCGTGTAGCACCAGCCGGCTGCCGGCGGTCAGCACGAACGAGTGGTCGCGCACGCGCAAGGTGAGCTGACGGGTGGGTCCCTGCCAGAAACGGCTGGCCTTGAAGATACCCGCGACGGCGGCCGATCTCAGGTAGATCTCCTCCGAGCCGACCAGCAGCATCCGGCCGCTGGCGGGTCGGGTCGAACCGTCGGCCCGGAAGACGACCGTGACCGCGAGGTCACGCGCCTCCGGGTCG
>CAZAHC010000308.1:3428-3653 GCA_964484595.1 uncultured Fibrobacteraceae bacterium
ATCCCCCGGGTCCCGGGGTGTCCCCGCGCCTCCGGGTCGAGGCGCCCGAAGACCAGCGGGTCGGCGAAGACGCCGACATCCTGAGGATCCTGCCCGCGGGCTTCGGCCGGCAGCTCGGACCCGCCCGGCCACCCGGCCGTCAGCAGGAGAGCGAGGGCGAGCCAGCCGCCCCCCGGGCAGCGATAGCGGCGGCCCGGGCAGCCAGCGGTGGCGGTGAACCTGGTC
>CAZAHC010000309.1:0-3646 GCA_964484595.1 uncultured Fibrobacteraceae bacterium
CCCTTCTCGCCAGCGGTTTCTGGTCTACCTCCTACCGGTACAGCGCCTTCAACGCGCCCCAGGAGGAATTCTCGGTGGGCAGGACCTCCCACATGATACCACAAACGTGGAGGAAATAGGTGTATTCGTAAACCGGACCGCTGAAGGTGTTTGGTCCCACCCAGAGCCAGATCTCCATGCCGGGACTGGTTGGGTAACTGATTGTTCCGGCGATGCAGGGATCGACGATGATGTGCGGAAACAAAAGCGGAATGTTGCAATCGGGCGGGTACATCACATAGAGCCTGGTCTGGAATTCAGCCGTTATCGTCACCTTGAGCTGTTCGCCCGAGGCGACAATCGGGAACCAGTCGGTGTCGCGGTAGCTGGCCCCGGCGTAATACCACCCGCTCACACCGCACAGCCAGGCGCAGCCGTCCTCCTGGTTGACCCAGTTGATATCCTGGAAGACCGTGGGGGAGCTGTTGCAGCCGCCGTTGTACTCGTCGACGTACCAGTCGACCAGCGGGGGCTCGCCCTCAGGGAC
This sequence comes from uncultured Fibrobacteraceae bacterium, assembly GCA_964484595.1. Classification (GTDB taxonomy): domain Bacteria; phylum Krumholzibacteriota; class Krumholzibacteriia; order LZORAL124-64-63; family LZORAL124-64-63; genus CAZAHC01. Next base: position 527 of record CAZAHC010000309.1, read on the forward strand.
CGCGTTTTCCGGACATTCAAGACCACAGGGCAAGCACTCTGCCACCTCGAGCTCGTAGTTGCCGGCATCTCCGCCGTAGCCGTCGATCACGATGAAGTAGGTGTGGCCGGCATGAACGGTGACATACCACAGGAAGGAGGCGTAGTAAGTCCAGTCGTTCGCACAATAGTCGTCGTTGCACGCCCAGGGTGAGCCGGGAGTGACCGAATCCTGGTACATGTAGATCTTGGTGTCGTACTGGTTGTTGTTACTGCAGAGACCGAGGTTGATCGCGAGGTCCATGGTAGGGGTGAAGGCGTAGACGACGTCCGGTGCAGTCGAGCCCTGGAAAGGACAGACCTCGTCGTAATCGTTGATGTTGTCGCTGGTGTTCCCGGTATCGACAAAGGGCAGCCCCGGAATCACGAACGCGTCGGCAACCGTCTCCCCGCCCTCGCGGCTGTCGGGGGTGCCGGGGTTCAGGCCGACGTGGGCGTGGCCCTTGAAGCCGTCCCTGGTGTTGCCGGTGTCGACGGCAAAGGCGACGGCTGGGAAAACCACCAGTAAGAGGGCAGCCAGCCGCACCATCGCATTAACCTCCTACTTCAAGAGCAACATCTTTTGCAAGGCCGTGAACCGGTCGGTCTCGATCCGGCAGTAATAGGCGCCGCTCGAGGCGGGCCTGCCCATATCGTTGCGCCCGTCCCAGACCCGCTCGTGAACCGCCGCGGGCAGGTTCTCGTTCACCAGGGTCCGGATCTTGCGACCCGCCAGGTCGAAGACCTCCAGCCTGACGTGTCCGGCCTGCCGTAGCTCGAACCTGATGTTTGTCGCCGGGTTGAACGGGTTCGGGTAGACCGGGTGCAGGACGTCGGCGGTCGGGACCTGGCCGCCCAGGGTGATCCTGACCTCGTCGCTGCGGGCCTCCCGGCCATTCTGAATCAAGCCGTAGCAGTAAAAGAGCACGGTCCCGGCCGGGATGCCGCGCGCCGGGTCAGTGTACCGGATGTGCCCGCCCGCGCCGCTCACCGGCGCAGAAGTGAGACGGTCAGGGGAGGGGGCGCCCTCAACACGCCGGTAGACGTGGAACCCGTCCACCGCCGCCTCGTCGTAGTCCCAGCTCAGGACCACGCCGGCTGTCGTGTTCATGGCCCGGGGCGCTGGGGCGATGTTCCCGATCGGTTGCTCTGGGTTCAAGATTGCGACGGGGTAGGTCTCATCCCCGAAGGGCCAGTTTGTGGGCAGGATCCGCCGCGTGTCGTTGCCCGGCAGGTACGCCGGCCGACCGGGGATCAGGGCGCCATCCAGCGGGTGCAGGTAAAACTCGCAAGGCACCAGGTGGGTCAGCAGAAGCTCCATCTCCATCAGCACGATCGATTCCTGCCACGGCAGGGGGCTGGCCAGCCGGACGGAGAACTCGGGCGGCCGCAGGGAATTTACAGCCTGCCCGCGCAGGTTCCAGGCCAGCATGGGCAGGTCCTCGTTCCACTCGATCTCGCACTCCCAGCGCGACACGCCGGACCGCTGAGAGCAGTACCGCAGGCACAGGTAGGCCGTTACAGGCTCGCCGATCGGGAAGTTGAGGTCATCCAGGAATCCATCCTCGTCGAAGTAGATGCCCAGGATATCCGGATTCCCGAACAGGGGCTGGCCCTGCCCCTGGCAGACGATGTCGCCGCAGACGGGCACTCCCGTCTGGACGGTACAGGTGAATGGCCCCGGCTCAGGCGGGGTGAAGGCGAGGATGACGTCGAGCTGTTCGCCGGGATCCAGGCTGAACGTACCGCCCCCGCTCTCGATGTAGAAGGCGGGGCAGGTCTCCGTCAGACAGCCATCGAGGGTGAGGTCCCCGTTGTTGTAGATGGTGAACGATTGGTAGTCGGTCATGCCCGGATACGTGGTGCAGAAGTTGAGGTGATCCGGGGTGACGACGCAAGAAAGTGTGCCCTGGACCCCGGTTCCGGACATGGGCACGTCGTCGCAGATACCCTCGATGACGAGGGTGCAGTCATAATAGCCAAGGCCGGGCGGGGTGAACCGGATCGTCACCTGGAGGGACTGGCCGGCGGGCAAGCTGAACGGACCGGAGTTCGAGACCACCAGGAAATCCTCGCAGACGACCGGCACCACGCCGGTCAGGGTATCGCCCCCAGCGTTGCTGATGGTCAGGATCAGGTCCTGGTAACCGCCCACCGGAACGTTCCCGAAGTCCAGCGGGACCGGACAGAGATCGCAGAGAGGGTAGGTGAGGTAACCGGTGCCGCTGCAGGGAACCTCCGCGCAGACCTCCGTGCCCAGGTTCAGCGAACAGGAGTATTCCCCCTGGCCCGCAGGCGCGAACCCCACTGTGGCCTCGTGAAATTCCCCGGGCTGCAGGGTGAAGGGCCCGGCGCCGGAAACGACCTCGAAGACACCGCAGGCAGCCGGCACCTCGCCCGAAAGGGGCTGGCCACCACTGTTGGTGATCGTCAGCAGCTGGAACTGTTCCTCGCCCACAGGAACGTCTCCGAAGGCCAGCTCGGATGGATCGAGGGAACACTCGGCCGGCGGCGCCTCGGCGTGCAGGATGGCCACCGGGATCTCCTCGCCACCGGAGGACCAGCTGAAGGGGATGAGATAGCCGGGGTCGTCTCCCGCGGCGTAAACCATGTAACCGGGCACGGACGGCTGGCTGATCGGGTGCAGGTAGAACTCGCTGCTGCCGGCGCTGAAAACCCCGACCAGGATATCCATCAGCACGATGGTTGGCTGCCACGGTAACGGTGTACCCAGGCCCACGGCGAACTCGGGCGGCGTGAGCACGTTGATCGCGTTGCCCCGGGGTGTCCAGCTCAGAACGGGGAAGTCCCCGGTACATTCGACCAGGCATTCCCAGCCGGAAACCCCGCTGGGTTCGGTGGCTTCCAGAAGGCACAGATAGGCGGGCACCGGCTGGCCGAAGGAGACGGTGGTCTCGGAGATGGTCCCGGCCTCGTCGAAGTAGACGCCGAGAATGTTCTGGTCACCCTGGGGCTGGGCGCCCTCGCCATCACACAGGACGTCGGCGCAGTAGGGGGTGCCAGTGGTCACCAGGCAGGAGTAATAACCTGTTTCCCATCAGACTCAGTCAGACACGGTCAAGCCCTGACTTAATGGAGACTC
>CAZAHC010000310.1:0-3624 GCA_964484595.1 uncultured Fibrobacteraceae bacterium
GAGGCCGCGCGGGACGCGGCGCTGACCCGCGCCCTGGACCGGATCCGCGACCGCTTCGGCGCCGCCGCCGTCGGGAAGGGGATGGCGTGAAACCCGCGAACGGCGCCGGCTTCGTGCACCTGCACGCCCACACCTGCTTCTCCCTGATGCGGGGGGTGCCGTTCCCGGAAGAGCTGGTCCTGGCGGCCAGGGCGCGCGGCTACCGGCGCCTGGCCGTCACCGACACGGACGGTCTGTACGGGCTGCTGTGGTTCCTCGAGGCGGCCAGGGCTCACGGCATCGCCCCCATCATCGGCGTGGAACTGACCGCAGGCGACCGCCGCGCCCGCGCCGTCCTGCTGGCCCGGAACTGGGAGGGCTACCGCGCGCTGTGCCGGCTCATCACCGCGCGCCACCTGGACCCGGACTTCCGGCTGGCCGCCGCGCTGGCCGGGACCAACGGCGACCTGTTCATCCTGTCGGACAGCGAGCCGCTGCTGCGGCGCCTGGCCGGCCGCGAGAACGTCTTCGCCGAGCTGCTGCCGGGTCGGCCCAACCACCGGCTCACGAAGCTGGCGCGCGAGCTGGGCCTGAAGACCGTGGCCACCGCCGCCGCGCACTACACCGATCCCGGCCAGTTCGACCTGCACCGCCTGCTGCGGGCCATCGACCGGAACACCACCCTGGCCAACCTCGACCCGCGCCGCCTCGCACCCCCGTCCTGGACGCTGGCCCCGGAGGCGGAGATGCGCCGCCTCTTCTCCCAGGCGCCGGAGGCGGTGGACCGCGCCGCCGAGATCGCCGCGCAGTGCCAGTCCGAGTGGTCCTTCAGCCAGGTGCTCTTTCCCGCCTTCGACGGCTGCGACGCCGAGCAGTCCTTCGCCCTGCTGCGCGAGAAGTGCCTGACCGGCATCAAGCTCCGCTACGGCGGCGCCACGCCGGAGATCAGCGAGCGGCTGGCGCACGAGCTGGACGTGATCCACCGCAAGCGTTTCAGCGACGTGTTCCTTATCGTGGCCGACATCGTCGCCCGGACCACCCTGACCTGCGGGCGCGGCAGCGCGGCGGCCTCGCTGGTGAGCTACCTGCTGGGAATCACCCACGTCGATCCGATCCGCCACGACCTCTACTTCGAGCGCTTCCTGAGCCCGAACCGCCAGGATCCGCCGGACATCGACGTCGACTTCGCCTGGGACGAGCGGGACGGCATCCTCGCCTACATCTTCGAGCGCTACGGCGGTCACCGGGCCGCCATGATCGCCAACCACGTCTGCTTCCGGGCCCGGGCCTCGCTGCGGGAGATCGCCAAGGTCCACGGCCTGCCCGACGGCGAGATCGGCGCCGTGACCAGGCGGCTGCGCTCGCTGTGGTACTGGCACCGGGGGTCGCTCGAGGATCTCCTCAACAACCACCCCATGTTCCGCGACGCGCCGCTGGATCAGCCGTGGCCCGCGATCATTCGCCTGGCGCAGCAGCTGGAGGGACGCCCGCGCAACCTGTCGGTCCACTGCGGCGGGGTGGTGGTGACGCCGGGCAGGATCGACGATCACGCTCCCTGCCAGCTCGCGGCCAAGGGCGTGCCCATCGTGCAGTGGGAGAAGGACCAGGCCGAGGACGCGGGGCTGGTGAAGATCGACATCCTCGGCAACCGCTCCCTCGCGGTGATCCGCGACGCGCTGGCGGCGGTGAACGCGCAGTACGGGCTGGACCTCCGCTACGAGTCCCTCAACCCGCTGGACGATCCCGCGACGATCGACCTGCTCGCCCGGGGCGACAGCATCGGCGTCTTCTACGTCGAGTCGCCCGCCATGCGGCAGCTACAGCAGAAGACCGGCAAGGGCGACTACGAGCACCTGGTGATCCACTCGTCGCTGATCCGTCCCGCGGCGAACAAGTTCACCAGCGAGTACATCGCCCGCCTGCACGGCAAGCCGTACCAGCCGCTGCACCCGGTGCTGGGCGAGTTGCTCCGCCAGACCCACGGCGTCATGGTCTACCAGGAGGACGTCTCGCGCACCGCGGTGACCCTGGCCGGGCTCGATCCCGCCGACGCCGAGGGACTCCGGAAGATCCTCACCAGGAAGAGCAAGCGCCGCCTGGGCGAATACGAGCGGATGTTTCGCGAGGGCGCGCTCGCACGGGGCGTCAGCCGGCCGGTGGTGAACGCCGTCTGGGACATGATCCTCTCGTTCGGCGGCTACTCCTTCTGCAAGCCCCACTCGGCGAGCTACGCCCTGGTGAGCTTCAAGAGCGCCTGGTTGAAGGTCCATTACCCGGCCGAGTTCATGGCCGCGGTGATCTCCAACCAGGGCGGCTACTACGCCACCTTCGCCTACGTGTCCGAGGCCAGGCGGATGGGCCTGCGGGTCCTGCCGCCGGACATCAACGCCAGCGAGGACCGGTACCACGGCCGGGACGACTGGATCAGGATCGGCCTGATGCAGATCGCGCACCTCGGCCAGGACTGCATCGACGCGCTGATCGCCGAGAGGCGACGGGGCGGACCCTTCACCTCCTGCGACGACTTCCTCGACCGGGTCCGCCCCGACCCCTCCGACGCCAGGATCCTGATCAAGGCCGGCTGCCTCGACGCGGTCGAGCCCACAGCGACGCGCCCGGAGCTGATCTGGCGGCTGCTGTGCCGGCAGGCGCAGGCCGGGCGCGCCTGGGGCGGGGCGTTGCCCGGCCAGACCCTCGACCTCTTCGCCGGGGCCGGAGCCGGCCGGGCCGCCGCTGGCGGGACCGGGGCCTGCGGGACCGCCACCGTCGCGGCCCCGCCGCCCCGCCCCCCGCAGTACGACGAGAAGACGATCCTGCGCCACGAGGTCGAGGCGCTGGGGTTCCTGGCCAGCCGCCATCCGCTCGACCTGTACGCGCGGGAACTGGCGGCGATCCCCCACGTTGCGGGCCGGAACCTGGCCGCGTTCGTCGGCGAGCGCGTCACCATGATCGGCTGGTACGTGACCGGCAATACCGTCGTGACCAGGCAAAAGGAGCCGATGGAATTCGTCAGCTTCGAGGACACCACGGCCATCTACGAGGCCGTCTTCTTCCCCCGGGCCTACCGCCGCTTCTGCCAGATGCTCACGCGGTGCCGCCCCTACGTGATCGAGGGCAAGGTGGAGGAGTCGTTCGGAGTGGCGACGATCAACGTGGCGGAGGTGCGGTTGCTGTGAATGTTGCGGCGGGGAACCGGACCCTTTTCCCGGGCCACAATCAACAGAGGCCGGAGGGGCCCGGATGCCGAGCGAGCCAGGCAAAGGAGGTGCCTGGCGAGCGTCCCCGGAAACGGCCAGGATAAAACCAAGGGCGTAACTCGGTCGTCAGGAGACCAGGCACGATCTCCCCGGCACAATTACTTGAGCAGGATGAGCTTGGCGCACCGCACCCGGCTGGCGGTTTCCAGGCGAACCAGGTAGACCCCGGCGCCGACGAGCCGGCCGCCGGCATCGGTGCCGTCCCAGGCCGCCTGGTGCGGCCCGGCCGCGTGCGGACCGGCGGCTAGTTCCTTCACCAGGCTGCCGGCCAGATCGAACACCCGCAGACGGACGTCGGCCGGCCGGTCGAGCGTGAAGAGCACCGTGGTGCGGGGGTTGAATGGGTTGGGATAGCAGGAGAGCAACACAATATCGGCGGGGCCGGGAA
>CAZAHC010000311.1:0-3507 GCA_964484595.1 uncultured Fibrobacteraceae bacterium
CCGAACATGGGGTGGATGGCGATGGCGTCGGTGCCGGCCCGCCGCAGGCGGAGCAGGGGCTCCCGCAGGGGGGTCTTGATGGAGGTGAGCTCGAACACCGGTACGCCCGGGGGATCCGCCGCCAGCTGGTCGAGAACCTCGCCGGTGGTTTGCAGGGGCACGGCGACGAAGATGGCGTCGTAGGCGCCGAGGTCGGGAACGGCGGCCAGCTTCGGGAAACGTCCCGCGGCGGGGGAGAGGCCGGCCCAGGCGGTGTCCACCTCCTCGGTGCGGTGGCCGATGCTGGCCAGGAACCGGCGCAGCCAGCCGCCCATGCCTCCGGCGGCGCCGATCACCAGGATCCGGGCCCCGCCCTTGGCCTTCATCTGGACCCCGACCCGGTGCTGCCGCTCGACCGATCCGCGGATCACCGCCGCGAAGATGGCCTCCATCACCTCCGGCGAGGCGCCGCACAGCTCGGCCGCCTCGCGGGCCCGCGACAGGACGCGCTGCTCCACCTCGTGGACCACCACCGGCTGCTCGCGCTCGGCCTTCAGCCGCCCGACCGCCGCCGCCAGCTCGAATCTCCGCTCCAGCAGCTCCAGCAGCGACCGATCCAGGTCGGCGATCTGCTCACGCAGTTGCAGGAAATCCTCGCTCATCGATCCTCCTCCGCGTCGGGCAGCGTGATCGCCTGCTGCCGCAACGCCAGGTCCGCCAGCACCAGGGCCGCCATGCTCTCGACGATGGGGACCGCCCGCGGCACCACACAGGGGTCGTGGCGCCCCTTGGCCTTGAGCACCACCTCCTTGCCCGCGAAGTCGACGGTCGGCTGGGGCTTGCCGATCGTCGCCGGGGGTTTGAAGGCGACTCGGAACAGCACCGGCTCCCCGTTCGAGATCCCGCCCTGGACGCCCCCGCTGCGGTTGGTGGCAGTGCCGAGCCGCTCGCCCCGGGCCACGAAGCGGTCGTTGTGCTCCGAGCCCCGCAGCCGGGTCCCGGCGAATCCCGAGCCGATCTCGAAACCCTTCACGGCCGGGATCGACAGCATCGCCCCGGCGAGCAGGGCGTCCAGCTTGTCGAAGACCGGCTCGCCCCACCCGGCCGGCACCCCGCAGCATGCGCAGGCGACGACGCCGCCCACCGAGTCGCCGTCGTCGCGGGCCGCGGTGATGGCCGCGGCCATCCGGTCCGCGGCGTCGTGGTCGGGGCAGCGCATCGCATGACCGTCCACCTCCTGGCGCGTGACCTGCACCGGATCGATCGCTGCAGCCTGGACGGTGCCGACCGCCTCGACCCAGGCGGTGATCCGCACGCCCCACCGGTCGGCCAGCAGCTTTTCCGCGACGGCGCCCGCGGCGACGCGGCCGACGGTTTCCCGGGCGCTGGCCCGGCCGCCGCCGCTGGCCGAGGCGATCCCGTACTTGGCGCGGTAGGTGTAGTCGGCATGAGAAGGCCGCGGGATCTGCCGCAGCTCCCGGTAATCCTCCGGCCGCGCGTCCTGGTTGGCGACCAGCAGGGCCACGGGCGTGCCGAGGGTCAGGCCGTTCTCGACGCCGGAGAGGATCAGCACCCGGTCCTTCTCGGACCGTGCGGTGCCGAGGTCGCCGAGGTCGCTCTGGCCGGGCCGGCGGCGATCGAGCTGCCGCTGGACGTCCTCCTCGCCCAGAGGCAGCCGCGGTGGGCATCCCTCGACCACCGCGCCCACGCCCCGGCCGTGGGACTCGCCGAAGGTCGTCACCCTGAAAACGGTTCCGAACGAGCTGGACATGGCGCCCTCTCCTGGTCCGGTGGTATTGACTTCGCTCGAGAATCCATACTATACTCATCACCTGGAAGATTTCCCGCGGGAAATATTTTTTTCGGAGATGCGCCGCAGATGAAACTGGTACGAGGATTCCTGGCCGACCTTCTGATGCCGCTGTACCGCTGGTGGCGATGGTATTACTATCCCGACCGGATGGTGGTACCCGTGCCTGTCCTCGTTCCCGGTTAGTTTTCCTGCGAGACGGCGATCACGAACCCACCATCGGCGAGATGGCGGGTTTTTTTGTGGCCCGAAACGAGGAGTGCTGCATGCTCACGCCGACCCTGTCCGATTACCTCAAGCTGGCCGGCGCGGGGAAACGGGTGCCGCTGCGGCGGCGGATCCCCGCCGACCTGGAGACCCCGGTCTCGGCCTTCATCAAGCTCAAGCCCTGCGGGGCGGCTTTCCTGCTGGAGAGTGTCGAGCAGGGCATCCAGGTCGGCAGGTACTCCTTCATCGGGATCTCGCCCTACGCGGTGATCACCCTGCAGGACGGCACCGTGACCGTTCAGCGGAACGGCGCGACCGAGACCGTCCCGGTGGACGAGGCCGCTCCCTTCGCCCAGGTGCGGGCGGAGCTGGCCAGCAACGCCATCTCCCCCGGCGAGGACCTGCCGGGCCCCTTCGCCGGCGCGGTGGGCTACATCGGCTACGACATGGCCCGCTTCTTCGAGCAGCTGCCCCTGCCTGACGACGATCCGCTCGGCCTGCCCGACTATCGTTTCCTCTTCCCCGGCGCCATGGCCGTCTTCGATCACGTCAAGAGCGAGATCGAGATCCTGACCCTGCCGCCGGAGGGGCCCGCCGAGGAGGCCTACGCCGCCGCCAGCGAGCAGATCGATTCGCTGCTCGCGGCCCTGGCCTCGCCGCTGCCGGTACCCGGGAGCGGCGACGGGTCCGGCCCGGGGGCCGAGCCGGTGCCGAACCTTCCCCGCGAGAGGTTCGAGCAGATGGTCGGTCAGGCCAAGGAGCACATCCTGGCCGGGGACGTCTTCCAGATCGTCCTGTCGCAGCGCCTGCACGGCCGGACCGACACGCCGCCCTTCCAGATCTACCGCGCGCTGCGGATCCTGAACCCGTCGCCCTACATGTTCTTCGTCGACCTGGACGACTTCCAGGTGATCGGCTCCTCGCCGGAGATGCTGGTCAAGCTGGTCGACGGGCGGGTCACCCTCTGCCCGATCGCCGGCACCCGGCCGCGGGGCGACACCGTGGGCGCAGACGATAATCTCGCCCAGGAGCTGCTGGCCAACGAGAAGGAGCGGGCCGAACACGTGATGCTGGTGGATCTGGGGCGCAACGACCTCGGCCGGGTCTGCGAGATCGGCACCGTGAGCACCGACTCGTTCATGCAGATCGAGAAGTACAGCCACGTGATGCACCTGGTGTCGCGGGTCACCGGCACCCTGCGCTCGGAGCTGGACATGTTCGACCTGCTGCGGGCGACCTTCCCGGCGGGCACGGTCACCGGCGCGCCCAAGATCCGCGCCATGGAGATCATCAGCGACCTGGAGCCGGACCGGCGCGGGCCCTACGCCGGGGCCGTGGGGTATTTCGGGCGGCAGGGGGACATGGACCTGGCGATCACCATCCGGACCCTCATCGTCAAGGGCAACGAGTTCTTCGCCCAGTCCGGCGCGGGCATCGTGGCCGATTCCGAGCCGGCCGCCGAGTACCAGGAGGCGCTCAACAAGATCCAGGCGCTGATCAAGGCCGTCTCC
>CAZAHC010000312.1:0-3506 GCA_964484595.1 uncultured Fibrobacteraceae bacterium
AACATGCAGCAGAAGAAGATGAACAGGGCAAACGGGGGCAGAATACGAGAAAGGGGAAGGTGAAACACCATGGCCCTCCCTGGCCAAACGGGATTCGGTTCCTCGGGCCCCTCCTGTCTACCATAACCCGATGAATTGGCAAAGGATAAGTTGTGGCCCGAAAAATGTTTCCGGCTAGGTCTTTGCTGGATAATGCCCTTGGCCCCCATCTGGCTGTTTCCGGGGACGCTCCCCGGCCACCTCCTGTGGCCGGCTCGCTCGGCATCCGGGCCCCTCCGCCCTCCATGGCTCTCGGGGCCCTCCTGACGCCCCGGAAACAGCCAGATGGGGGCCAAGCGCACTGCCCGACCACCAAAACGCCGGACACATTTCCCGGGCCACAACCAAATGGGGAAATTGAGGGAGGCCGGTAGCTTACCCAGGGCAGCCGATGATCCGGCGGGCTTGTTTCTCGTCTTCCTGCAGCTGGGCGACCAGATCCGCGACCGAATCGAACTTCCGCTCGTCGCGGAGCTTCTGCATCCACTCGACCTTGACGGTCCGCCCCCGCAGGTCGCCGTCGAAGTCGAAGATGTGCGCCTCGACCCGGGGCGTGGGCAGCCCGGCCCCGTGGAAGGTCGGCACCCGGCCATAGTTGAGCATGCCGCCGAGAACTCCCCACTCGCTGGGCCCCATGGTCAGGATCGAGCCGCTGCGATCCACCTCCGGCAGGTTCTCGACGACCCGGGCCAGGATGCCGTTGCGGGCGCCGGCGGCCGCCGCGTCCCCCGGCACCTGCACGCGCACGGCGTAGACGCCGGGTGCGGGCAGGAGCTTGTACGCAAACAGTGGCACGACGTTCGCGGTGGGAAAGCCGATGCTGCGCCCGCGGCCGTCGCCGGGCGTCACCTCGCCCCACAGGGCGTAGGGGCGACCGAGCATCGCCTCGGCAGCCGCCGTGTCCCCCTCTCCCAGGGCGCGACGGATCGCCGAGCTGCTGACCGTCCACTCGCGGTCGCGCAGGGCCGAAACCTCCTCGAAGCTGTAACCCAGCTCCTGGCCCAGGGCGGCGAGCGTCTGGGCGGTTCCCCCCCGGTCGGCACCGAGGTGGACGTCGTAACCGGCCACGAAGTGCTTCATATCCAGGAACTCGACCAGGAAACGGCCAACGAACTCCCCGTAGGAAAGCTGGGCCAGGGCGGGGCAGAAATCGGCGGCGACCACCACGTCGAGGCCGGTCTCGCGGAGCAGGGACAGCTTCTCCCGCCAGGTGGTCAGCAGGAAGGGCTGGGGTTTCTTGTCCAGCACCAGGCGCGGATGTCGCCGGAAGGTGAACAGGGCGCTCGTCGGCAGGCCGAGCCGGTCCTTGGCTTCCTGCACGGTGCGGATCAGGCGCTGGTGCCCCAGGTGCAGGCCGTCGAACGAGCCGAGCGAGAGGGAGCAGGGCCCGACCGCGCCCGGGGGCAGGCTGTCCTGACCGGCCAGGATCCGGGTGAGGTACTCATCCGTCAGCCGGATCAATCGCATCGGTCGGTCTCCTCTCCCGCCGCGGGGAAAACGGCGGCGCTGCGGGGCAGTCCTCCCGCCGCCGGCAGCTTGCCGACGGCGACCAGACGACCGGCACGATCCTTCATCTGGAAGAACTCGTCGCCGCCACTCTCGCCGAGCGGCCGGTCCAGCCGCTGCAGCCAGCCGATCGCCGGCTGGTCTCCCCGGCGCAGCCGCCCGGCCTCGACTGGGGAGAGAGTCAGCGCCGGCAGGTGCGGCAGGGCCTCGCCCAGGGGCCGCACCGCCGCCCGGAGTTCCTCGCCGTCGTCCAGCCGGTCCGCCGCGAGGGCATCCTCGACCCGGAACGGTCCCGCAGCCAGCCGCCGCAGGGAAAAGACGTGCCCCACGGTTTCCAGCGTGGCCGCCAGGTCCCGGGCCAGCGACCGCACGTACGTCCCGCTTGAACACTCCAGGACCAGGCTCGCCTCGTAAACCAGCCCGTCCGCCGCCGCCAAATCGGACTCGGCCGGGGCCACGCCCCAGCGGGTGTCCACCACCTCGAGGCTGTGGATCTGCACTTCCTTCGGTTCCAGGGGCGGAATCTCCGCCCCGCTGCGGGCCAGCTTGTACAGGCGCTTGCCGCCCCGCTTGAGAGCCGAGATCACCGGCGGCACCTGCTGCACGACACCCCGGAAGGAGGCCAGGTTCGCCGCCAGCTCGGCCGGACCGGCGGCCACTGGCCGGCGCTCGGTGACCTCCCCCTGGACGTCGTGACTGTCGGTGCCGACCCCGAAGCGAACCACCGCCGCGTAGCACTTGTCCAGCCCCATCAGGAAGGGGCTGAGCCGCGTGCCGCTGCCGCACATCAGGATCAACAGGCCGGTGGCCAGGGGGTCAAGGCTGCCCGCGTGACCGCACCGGAAGCGTCGGCGGCCGCTGCCCCGGCGGGCGCCGCGCTGGCGCCGCGGCTGCAGCTCCGGCTGGACCCGGACCAGGGCCCGGCGCACCTGATCGACCACCGCGAAGGAAGTCGGACCCGCTGGTTTGTCCACCAGGAGGAAGCCGTCGCAGCAGCTCATGACCCGGACCTCAGCTTGTCCCGGAGGGCAAGGCGGCGATCAGCTCCGCGACCAGGGTGGAGCAAACCTCGTCGCCGCTGCCCGCGATGGTGCAGCCGGCGGCCTGCCGGTGCCCGCCGCCGCCGTAGCGGGCGGCCACTTCCTGGACGTTGCCGCCGCCGGGGGCCCGCAAGGAGATGCGCCACCGGTCCTCGTCCAGCTCCTTCAACAGCACGACGAACTCCACTCCCTCGACCGAGGTGCCGATGTTCACGAACCCCTCGGTGTCAGCCAGGACGGCCCCGCTCCGGGCGAGCATCTCCCGGTCGACGCGCAGGGAGAGCACCCGGCCGCGGGCGTGAAACTCGAAGCTGCCCAGGACCAGCTGCAGCAGGACGACTCCCTCGCGGCGGAAGCGGTACAGGGTCTTGCGCGCCACCGCCGAGGTGTCGACACCCAGCAACGCGAGCCGGCGGGCCAGCTCGAAGGAGACGGGCAGGGTGTTGGGGAAGCGAAAGCCGCCGGTGTCGTTCACCAGCCCCGCGTAGAGGCAGGTCGCCATCTCGACATCGATCGTGAACGGCGCGCAGCGGTCGCCGGCGCCGGCGGCCAGCTCGGCGATGACCTGGTGAACGAGAGTGGCCGCAGAGCAGGCCCGGGCCTCGACCCAGCCCGGCACCGGCGTCTGGCGGCCGCTGACCAGGTGGTGATCGATGGTCCAAACCGCATCGATGCGCGGCAACAGGTCGGACAGGGGACCGCAACGGTCGGTGCGGTGGCAGTCGACCAGGATCAGCAGGTCGGGCGGGGCTTCCTCCAGCAGGGCGGCGCCCTCGGCGGCCGGCACCGTCCGGTCGTAACCTGGTAGCTCGTTCAATCCCACCGCCGGATCGGGATAGGCGAACACCTCGGCGTCCTTGCCCATGGCCCGCAGGGCGGCCCCCAGGGCCAGGGCACTGCCCATCGCGTCGGGATCGGGAT
>CAZAHC010000313.1:0-3451 GCA_964484595.1 uncultured Fibrobacteraceae bacterium
CCGGCCGGACCATCGCCTTCACCAACGGCTGCTTCGATCTCCTGCATCGCGGCCACCTCGAAAGCATCCGCCTCGCCGCCGGAGCCGCCGACGAGCTGCTGGTCGCCGTCAACTCCGACCGCTCGGTGTCGGCGCTCAAGGGAGCGGGGCGTCCCCTGGCCCCCGAAGGGGATCGCGTGTCCCTGCTGGCGTCCTTGCGGGAGGTGTCCGCAGTCACTATTTTTGCCGAGCCGACACCACTGCAAGTGATCTTGCAGGTGCGGCCCGACGTGCTCGTCAAGGGATCCGAGTACGAGAAGAAGGACATCGTCGGCGCCTCCGAGGTCGAATCGTGGGGCGGCCGGGTGATCCGGGTCCCGATGCGAGCGGGTTGGTCGACTTCGCGGATCATCGCCACCATCAAGAAGCTGCCGTGAGGGGGAACGGCCCGGTCTGCCGGGCCCACGCCAGCCTTCCGGTGGACGGAAAAATCAGGCAGGAAATGCCCGGCGCCCTCGTGTGTCGTTCCCCGGTCAGGGCAAAGGGCCATCTCCACCGCTAGGAGTTTCGCATGGCCAGAGAGAAGGTAATCATCATCGGCGCCGCCGGACGGGATTTCCATAACTTCAACTGCGTCTTTCGTGATAACGAGGACTACGAGGTCATCGCCTTCACCGCCGCTCAGATCCCCGACATCGAGGGCCGCGTCTACCCACCCGAGCTGGCCGGTAAGCTTTATCCCGAGGGCATTCCCATCGTGAGCGAGGAGGATCTGGTCGCCACGATCAAGGAGCACGGCGTCGAGTGCTGCATTTTTTCCTACAGCGACGTGTCCCACGAGGCCGTCATGCACGTCGGTTCCGTCGTCAACGCCGCTGGCGCCGATTTCAAGCTGCTCGGGGAGGGAGCCACCCAGGTCGAGAGCAGCAAGCCGGTCATCAGCATCTGCGCGGTGCGGACCGGTTGCGGCAAAAGCCAGACCACGCGCCGGGTGAGCAAGATCCTGCGCGACGCCGGCAAGAAGGTGGCCGCCATCCGTCACCCCATGCCGTACGGCGATCTCGTCAAGCAGCGGGTCCAGCGGTTCGCCACCCTGGAGGACCTCGCGGCCCAGGACTGTACCATCGAGGAGATGGAGGAGTACGAGCCTCACATCAATGCTGGCTGCGTGGTCTACGCCGGCGTCGATTACGAGGCGATCCTGCGCCAGGCCGAGCAGGAGGCCGACGTCATCCTCTGGGACGGCGGCAACAACGACACCCCATTCTACAAGACCGACTTCCACATTGTCGTTGCCGACCCGCACCGCGCCGGACACGAGATCCAGTACTACCCCGGCGAGACCAACATCCGGCTGGCCGACGCGGTGGTGATCAACAAAGTCGTCGAGGCGGAGTACGACGATGTCCTGGAGGTTCGCCAGAATGTCCACGCCCTGAATCCCGGCTGCGCGATAATCGAAGGTGCCTCGCCGCTGTTCGTTGACAATCCGGAGCTGATCCGGGATCGGCGAGTCCTCTGCATCGAGGACGGTCCCACGCTCACCCACGGTGGGATGAAGTACGGGGCGGCGGTCATCGCGGCTCTGCGTTACGGCGCCGCCGAGATCGTGAACCCCCGTCCCTGGGTCACCGGCAAGATCGCCGAGACCTTCGCGATCTACCCCGAGATTGGCAACCTGTTGCCGGCCATGGGGTATGGCGAGGAGCAGATGGAGGACCTGGCCAAGACCATCGCGGCGGTCGATTGCGACGCGGTGATCAGCGGGACGCCCATCGATCTGGGCCGGGTCATCGACCTCAAGCAAGACACCGTTCGCGTGCGTTACGAGCTGCAGGAGATCGGAGAGCCGAACCTGACCCAGTTGCTGGTCCGTTTCACGGGCTGACCGGGCCGCTTGCCGGTCGTCCGGCGGGCGGGCGATCGACCTTACCCATAAATCGGGGGAGGAGTTAAGTGAACATACACGAGTACCAGGCAAAGGAGTTCTTCAGCCGCTTCGGGCTGCCGGTGCCCGGCGGCGCGGTGGCGACCACACCGGACGAGGCGGTCACCCTGGCCCAGAAGTTCGGGCTGCCGGTGATGGTCAAGGCCCAGGTCCTGACCGGGGGCCGCGGCAAGGCCGGCGGCGTGAAGTTCTGCTCCACCGAAGAAGATGTGCGCCGTCACGCCGAGGCGATCCTGGGCATGGACATCAAGGGCCATACCGTGAACCGGGTGCTCATCACCGGGGCGGTCGACATCGCCGAGGAGTACTACGTCGGCATGCTCATCGACCGTAACACCAAGCAGGTTCTCCTGATGGCGAGTGCCGAGGGGGGAGTGGAAATCGAACAGGTGGCCAAGGACACGCCGGAGCTGATCTTCAAGCAGGCCATTGATCCCCGCTTCGGTCTGCTGGATCACCAGGCCTTGACCATGGGGATGAAGCTCTGCCCGGGTGACGTCAAGAAGGCCCGGCAGCTGGCCACCGCGATGCAGAAGCTCTACAACGCGTTTGTCCACCTGGACGCCAGCCTGGCGGAGATCAATCCCTACATCTTCAACCCTGCGGGCGAAGGCCATGCCATCGACGCCAAGGTCAACCTGGACGACAACGCCCTGTACCGCCACCGCGACTACGAGGAGCTGCGCGACCTGGAGGAGGAGAATCCCTCCGAACGGGCCGCTCGCGAGGCGGGCCTCAGCTTCGTCAAGCTGGACGGCAACGTGGGCTGCCTGGTGAACGGGGCCGGCCTGGCCATGGCCACCATGGATCTGGTGCAGTACTACG
This sequence comes from uncultured Fibrobacteraceae bacterium, assembly GCA_964484595.1. Lineage (GTDB taxonomy): Bacteria > Krumholzibacteriota > Krumholzibacteriia > LZORAL124-64-63 > LZORAL124-64-63 > CAZAHC01. The sequence goes on from CAZAHC010000313.1 coordinate 2,753, forward strand.
GCGGGATGCCCGCAAATTTCCTGGACATCGGCGGCAGCTCGAATCCGGAAAAGGTGGTCAACGCCCTGAACATCATCCTGGCCGACGAGAACGTCAAAGCGATCCTCTTCAACATCTTCGGGGGCATCACCCGTTGCGACGACGTCGCCGCCGGGATCATCGAGGCGACCAAGCGGATGGAGATCGGGGTGCCGATCGTCGTCCGTCTTACCGGGACCAACGAGGATGAAGCGCGCCGGATGCTCGTCGAAACCGACCTGGTCTCGGCCGACACCATGGACGAGGCCGTTCAGAAGGCGATTGAACTTGCGCAGTAAACCGGTTGGCGGATAACAGCTTGCGGCGCCGGGCGCCGCAGGGAAGGGAAGACTGGAAATGGCGATTTTCTGTGATTCCTCCACCAAGGTCGTCGTGCAGGGGATCACCGGGCGCGACGGCAGTTTTCATACCAAGTCGATGATGGAGTACGGCACCAAGGTGGTGGCCGGCGTCACGCCGGGGCGTGGCGGGCAGACCTTCGCCGAGTCCGTCCCCGTCTTCGACACCGTGGCCGAGGCCGTGCAGGAGACCGGGGCCACCGCCTCGGTGATCTTTGTCCCGCCGTTTGCGGCCGCCGGGGCCGTTTTCGAGGCCGCCGCCGCCGGCATCGAACTGGTGGTTTGCATCACCGAGGGCGTGCCGACGATCGACATGGTCAAG
>CAZAHC010000314.1:0-3448 GCA_964484595.1 uncultured Fibrobacteraceae bacterium
TCGCGGCAGCTGTGGTGGGGTCATCGCATCCCGGTCTGGTACTGCCAGGGCTGCGGCGAGGAGATCGCCGCCGAGGCTGAACCCACCGGTTGCCCCCGGTGCCAGGAACAGGACCTGGTCCAGGACTCCGACGTCCTCGATACCTGGTTCAGCAGCTGGTTGTGGACCTTCTCGCCGCTGGGGTGGCCGGATCAGACCGAGGATCTGGAGCGGTTCCATCCCACGACGGTCATGGTCACCGCCGCGGACATCATCTTCTTCTGGGTGGCGCGGATGGTGATGGCCTCGTACGAGTTCCTGGACGAGGAGCCGTTCAGCGAGGTCATCTTCCACGGCCTGGTGCGGGACCAGCAGGGTCGCAAGATGAGCAAGTCGCTGGGCAACAGCCCCGATCCGATCGAGCTGATCGACACCTACGGCGCCGACGCCCTGCGCTGCTCCCTGGTCATGCTCACACCCACCGGCCAGGACATCTTCTTCTCCGAGTCGTCCCTCGAAGTGGGGCGCAATTTCTGCAACAAGATCTTCCAGGCCACCAAGCTGGTGCTCGGGGCCTGGGACGAGGCGAGCCTACCCGGTGATCCCGAGGCGGACCCCGAGGAGCCCCGGCCCTCGGCGAACGCTGACCTGGACCTCGCCGCCCTGCTCGGCCCCTTCGACAGCGAGGCCAACCTGGCCCAGGGGCTGGGCAGGCTCTGGCAGGCCACCTTCGGCAACGGGATGCCCTGCGAGTTGCGCGGCGAAGATATCCAGCTGGAGGACAGGTGGCTGCTGGAGCTGCTCGGTCGGACCGCCTCCAAGTGCAACCTGAACATGAAACGGCGGCGGCTGAACGACGCCACCTACGTCGCCTTCAACTTCTTTCGCCACGAGCTTTGCGACTGGTACCTGGAGGTGATCAAGCCGCGGCTGCGCGATCCAGAGCGGCGGGAGACAGCCCTCGTGGTAGCGGTGCTCGGCCTGGCCCTCAGCTACAAGATGCTGCATCCGGTCATGCCCTTCATCACCGAGGAGCTGTGGAGCTGGTTGCCGCCTGCGCGCGGCTTCCTGATGACCTCCGCCTTTCCCACCTGCCCGAGCGGTCCGTTCTTCCCCGAATCACGCCGCCGCTTCGAGCAGGTGAAGGAAGTCGTCACCGTCGTGCGGAACCTGCGCAACGAGCTGGGGGTGCCCCCGGGCAAGAGAGGGCATGTGATCCTGCGCGCGCCCGGGCAGCTTAGCGAGTCCCTGAGCGCCGACGCCGACCGGATCGCCCTGCTGGCCAAGCTCGAGAAGGTGGAGGTCGTCACCGGGGGCGCTGATCCCACGCCCGCCGGCGTCGGCGTGGCCGGTCCGGTCGAGGTCTTCCTGCTCATGACCGGGTTGGTCGACGTCGCCAAGGAGCGCGAGCGGCTGCAGAAGGAGCTCGCCAAGATCGACGGCTGGCTCCGAGGCTGTCGCGCCAAGCTGGACAACCAGAAGTTCCTGGCCAACGCGCCGGAAGAGGTGATCCAGCGGCAGCGCGATCTGCTGGCGGAGAACGAGGAAAAGGCGGATACTCTGCGCCTGCGACTGGAGGCCCTGCAGTAACCCGGGCGGGGGCCACCTTCTCGGGAAGGAGTCGGTTTTGGCAGGGAACCTGAAATCGCCGGGCGAGAGATTGCAGGAGGTGCGCGAGGCCCGCGGTTTGTCCCTGGCCGATCTGGCCCAGGAGACCAAGATCCCCGAGAAGTTGCTGGCGGCGCTAGAGCAGGACGAGTACCACAGGCTCTCCGGCGAGCTCTACGTCAAGAGCTTCCTGCAGACCTATGCCCGGGCCCTGGAACTCGACCCCCGGGAGGTCCTCGAACCGTACTATCGCCGGGTCGATGCCGCCGGGAAAACGCCCCGTCCCGAGCCACCGGTGCTGGAGCAGGATCTCGGTCCGCAGGAGATCAAGCCGCCGCGGCAGGTGGCCAAGACCATCGCCAAGCCGCCCCTGGGAGAAGAAGCCGCCGGTGGCGACGTCTGGCACGAGGAGGTCCAGGTGCGCCGGATCGGTCTGACCGGCGGGGTTAAGCTGGTCTTCTGGCTGGGTTTTCTGCTGGCGGCGGTGATCGTGATCTTGCTGCTCTTCGGGCGGGGGTGGTTCGGCGGTGAGGCGGAGACCGAGCCCTCCGTCCCTGCCGCTGGCCCCACTGCGCTAGCCGATTCGGTTCCGCCGGGTCCGGCCGGCGCCGCGGATTCTCCAGGTCAACCCTCGCACGAAGCGGAAACTACCACCGGGGCCCAACCCGGGGGCGCGGCCGGCCTCAGCCTGCCCGAGCCCGCGCTCCGGCCGCCCTTGCCGGCGGCTCTGCCCGGTGATGCCAGCACGGTTTTCGCCGGCGGGCGGCGCTACTCCCTCGTCCTGCGCCTGCTATGCCGGGAGCCGGTGGGCGCCTCGGTCAGGTGGGTCGGCCGGTCGGACTCCCTGCCGGCCCGCTGGCCCGAGGGCGAGGCGCTGCCCCTGCCGGACGAGGGCATCGTGGCCGGGCACGCCTACGCGGTCCGGGAGGGCCTGGTCGTTTACTGGGGGACGGAGGACCATTTCTACCTGCGCCTGGAATCCGCGGCCGGCGTCCAGGTCGACCTCAACGGCAAGCGGCAGGAAGTGCGGAGTTCGGTGATCGGACGGGAATGGCTCCTGGACGCGACGGTTGCCGGCGGCGAGCGCTGAAGGTGTACCGATGGGGGTGTTCGAGCTTAAGGCGCCTTTCCAGCCGACCGGCGACCAGCCAGCCGCCATCGAATCGCTGGTCACCGCCGCCCGCGCCGGCACGCGCTTCCAGACCCTGCTCGGGGTGACCGGATCGGGCAAGACCTTCACCATGGCCAACCTCATCGCCGAGCTGGAGCTGCCCACCCTGATCTTCAGTCACAACAAGACCCTGGCTGCCCAGATCTACGGCGAGCTGAAGGGGTTCTTTCCCCGCAACGCGGTCGAGTACTTCATATCCTATTACGATTACTACCAGCCCGAGGCCTTCATTCCCGCCACGAACACCTACATCGAGAAGGACACGAGCGTCAACGAGGAGATCGAACGACTCCGGCTGCGGGCGGCCAGCAGCCTGCTCGCGCGCCGGGACGTCATCGTCGTCGCCAGTGTCTCGGCGATCTACGGGCTCGGCAACCCGCAGACCTTCCGCCGCAACATCCTGTCACTGGCGGTCGGCCAGGCGCTGAACCGGGACGATCTGCTGCGCCGGCTGGTCGAGATCCACTACCAGCGCAACGATGTCGACCCCGGTTACGGCACCTTCCGGGTTCGGGGCGACACCGTCGAGATCAGGTCCTCCTGGGAGGAAACCGTGCTGCGGGTGGAGTTCCTGGATGACGAGATCGAAAGGCTTGCCTTCGCCGAACCGCTGAGTGGCAAGACCCTCACCACGCCGGACGACGCAGTGGTCTTCCCGGCCAGCCAGTTCGTTACCGAAAGGGACCAGCT
>CAZAHC010000315.1:0-3432 GCA_964484595.1 uncultured Fibrobacteraceae bacterium
GATGTGTCACATGATTTATCGTCAGGAGCGGCAACAGAATAAGTGGGCGCTACAATTTCAATCCTCCTAATATTTCGGCTATTCATGGTTGGCGGACCGCTGACGGAATGACGGTAGGAGAAACAATCCAACCACCGTGCCCGAGGAAATCCTGGTTCGAAAGGAGTTTTTTCCCACAAGGCTTTGATCTATTGGTGGAAAGTTGCTTCAGGTATTCTGTGGCGACTTCATTGCAGACTATTCCACCTGGCCTTGGTTCCAGGGATTGGAACAAGGCTAAACCTGCCATGGAAACGTTGGGCGAGATCCCGTGGATCGATTTCCAAAACAATCTTTTGTATCGAGCGGAGGTTACATTCTCCGGCCTATTCTGTCAACACCTTTTTCAGATTAGCTTTCCGACAACCATCAGCAAAGCAAGGGGCTCCAAAGCCAACCGGAGCAGGCCAGAATCTGACTCTCGACCACCTTGATTCAGGCATCTGGGATCATCCGAAGCCACAACATTAACCCATCAAAGAACAGAAACCAAACTGGCCCTTCACCAGATGGTGAGAATCCGGTCTCGAAAACGATGCAACCTGAGCCGTTTGGGTTCGTGGAATCTCAGGCCGGCGCCTCTTCCTCCAGCCGCGCCAGCAGCTTGTCAGGCTTGAGCTTGTGCTTGTCCAGGCCGACCTCGGTGGGATCGAGCCCCTGGGCCAGGGCCAGCATCTGGAAGTAATAGATGGGCGGGACCTTGAACTCCAGGTCGAACTTCTTGGCGACCCGAATCTGGCCGATGTCGAACGAGTCGAAGCAGGAGGGGCAGATCACTCCCATGACGTCCACGTCGGCCTCGTTCACCGAGCTAAGGATGGTCCTGGTCATTTCCTCGGGCAGGTCGCAGTCGCGGCACGACTTGCCGCAGCAGATCACCCGCTCGCTGTGATTGACCGGCGTGGCGCCGATGGCGCGTAGCATGTCCTCGAAGATGGTCGGGTTGTCCGGGTCGTCTACCTGCATGATGTCGCGGGGTTTCAGCAAGTGGCAGCCGTAGTGGATGGCCACCCGGGCGCCGGTCAGCGGCCTGGTCACCGACTCGCGAATCGCCTCGTAACCGACGTCGTCACGCAGCACGGTGATCAGGTGCCGGGTCTGGACCCCGCCCCGGTACTCCATGCCGATCCGGGATAGCCGCTCGTTGACCTGCTCGAGCAGCTCGCCCCCCTCGTTCAGCAGGTGCGCCGCCTCGGCCAGGGTCTCGGTGCAGCCGCTGCAGATGGTGACATAATCAAGGCCCGCCTGCTCGGCGATGACCAGGTTCCGGGCAGCCAGTACCAACCATTCCAGCTTATGCAAGGACTTGAAAAACACGGGATCGGGGCAGCAGCCCAATCCGGGCAGATCGACCAGCTCGATGCCCAGCCTGGGCACGGTCTTGCGCACCGCCGCCTCCATCTGGGGGTAGCGCACCTGGATCATGCAGCCGGGGAAGAAGGCGAACTTCATTTCTGGCCTCCTTTCCCGCTCTTGCCGCCGCTCCCGGCTGCGTCGTCGCCGACGCCGGGAATGTCGACGATCGCCAGCAGGTCGTCCAGCGGCGCCTCCTCGATCTCCGGCAGGTCGAGCTCCTTGCGGCGCCGGTGGGTGGCCGACGTGATCAGGGCGCTGCGGCCGGTCTTGAGCACGCCCTCGACCAGCTTGTCCACGCCCTGGGGCAGGACTCCCTCGGCGGCCATCAGGTTCTTCAGGGCGATGATCACCTCGATCGGCTTGACGTCCTGGGGACAGCGGTCGAAACAGGTGAAGCAGTTCGAGCACTCCCAGATCGGCGTCGTGGCGCCGGCGACCTCCTCCTTCATCCCGTACAGGACGGCCAGCATGATGTTGCGCGGGTTGAAGTTCGGGCTGAACCGCGCCGTGGGACAATCGCCCACGCAGGCCCCGCACTGGTAGCAGTAGCTGACCCCGTCACCCTCGAGCACAAGGCCGAGCTGCTCACGGAAGGAGTGATCGATCTGGATCGGCGTCTCTCTCTTCTTCTTCGCCGTCACGGGCTGTTACTCCTTCGCCTTTTCCTTGGCCGCCTTGGCCTTGGCCACCGCCTCGAGGGGCCGGACGCTGTTGGACCGGCACTCGGGACACGACCGCTCGCTCAGGACCCCCTTGGGGTCGTAAGCCTCGGTATAGTCATGCCCGCACCGCATGCACTTCCAGACCCAGGGTTCTTCCACTTCGGTCCGTCCTCCCTGCTCCGGGCCCGCGCCCGGAGCAAACGCTCAGCTGGTGCTCACCTCTTCCTGCTTCTGCAGGCGTTCCTTCTTCTTCCGTTCCTTCTCGCGCTTCTTCTCCTCTTCCTTGACCAGGACCTCGACCGTCTGGTCGATCTCCTCCTGGGTGACCGTCTGGCGCAGCTCTTCCATCTGCTGCATGGTCTTCTGGAACTTGGGACCCTCGGCGGCGCTGATCCACTCGAGCTGCAGCCGCTCGGGCCGGATGCCCCGCTTCTCGATGTACTTCCAGAGCCGGTACATGCGCTTGACGGTCTGCCGGTTGGCGTCGATGTAGTGGCAGTCGGCGAAGTGGCAGCCCGAGACCAGGACCACCGGCGCGCCCTTGCGGAAGGCCCGCAGGACGAACTCCTCGTCCACCCGGCCGCTGCACATGGTCCGGATCAGGCGGTTCGAGGCCGGATACTGCATCCGGCTGATGCCCGCCGTGTCGCCGCCGGCATAGCTGCACCAGTTGCAGGCGAAGACGATGACCTTCTCGATCTGCTTCTCGACGAGCAGGCTGTCCACCTGGGAGAGCAGCTGGCTGTCGGTGAAGTGCCGCATGGTGATTGCGCCCTGGGGACAGGCCGCCCCGCAGGTGCCGCAACCGGCGCAGGCGGCCTCGACCACCGTCGCCTTGGTCTTGGTCTTCTTGTCGGCGCTGATGGCGCCGTAGGGACAGACGCTGACGCACATGCCGCAGGCGTTGCACAGATCGCTGTCGATCGAGCAGGTGATCGATTCGACGGTGACCTTGCCCGCGTTCAGCAAGGCGCCGGCCCGGGCGGCGGCGGCGCCGGCCTGGGTCACGCTGTCCTTGACGTCCTTCGGGGCCTCGGCGCAGCCTGCGATGTAGACGCCCCGGGTGGGCGCGTCGACCGGCTTGAGCTTCGGGTGGGATTCCATGAGGAACCCCTCCTGGGTCGTCGACAGCGTCAAGAGGCGCCGGATGGAGGCGTCGTCGCTGCGGGGGCGCACCCCCACCGACAGGACGATCATGTCGAACTCGTGCTCCTCCATCTGCTGGGTCGTGGTGTTCTCGACGATCATGCGCAGGTTGCCCGATTCGGCGTCCTCGGTGATCTCGCCGGGAATACCGCGGATGTACTTCACGCCCGCCTCGCGGCTCTTGTCGTACATCTCCTCGAAGCCCTTGCCGAAGGCGCGGATGTCGATG
>CAZAHC010000316.1:0-3411 GCA_964484595.1 uncultured Fibrobacteraceae bacterium
GGCGACCTGGCCGCCGCGGCGGATCGCCGCGAACATGTCGAGCAACTCCTGGGCGTGCCAGCTGGTCCAGGAGATGATCATGGCATCGGCGCGACAAAACTCGGCCGGGTTGACCACCTCGAGCCCCGTCGGAGGTGTCCGCGGCGTCCTAGGTGGGGGGTCGTGGACCCCGGGCGGAATCCTGTGCAAGCGGTTGGCGGGGATCTCGTTGCCGGTCTCAGCCGGCGCTGACGTGGCGAACCCGAAAGCCAGGAGCAGGATCAAGACCAGGATGAACCGGAAAGACTGGTTGGCGATAGACATGCTGTTCCCCTCCCCTACAACCCGGACCGTCCGCCGAACGATTCGAGTAACCCGGATCCCTCTTTTCGACCCAAATTATACCACAGGTCACGCCCGGACCGGGAGCCGCGGGATGCCGTCCGAAACAGGACCCTACCTGACGAAAATCTCATCGGCGAAGATCCAGGCGTCGCCGCCCGCCCCTTGATGCCAGAACGGACACTGCCCGACGTTCCGGGCCCGCACCCTGACGAAGCGTGCCTCCCTGCCGGAGGCACCGTGGGTGACGGTCTCGATGGCGAAATCACTGGCGGGAGTGGCGGGGGGCAGCTGGAACCGGGCAACCGTCTCGTATTCCGTACCGTCGGTCGAGACTGCAAAGGAAACCTCGGTGGGGAAGAAGATCCAGTAGGCCGGTTTCTGCATGAAGCCGGCCCCGATCTGCGAGAGCGATCGACTAGCGCCCAGATCGATCACGGCTTCCAGATCCCGGGCCTCGAACCCCTGCCAGAACCTTTCGTGGGCGGATGTACCGCGCAAGCCATCGATCAAGGCGGCAGGTCCCCCGGCCTGGTACCTGGGGCTGCAGGGAAATGTTACCTCGATCTCGCAACCCACGGCGGGGTTCTGGACCCGGATCGGTTCGGCGAACCGCCGTATCCGGGCATAGGCTTCGACGCGCTCCCGGGCGATGTCGTTGAACTCCGCCAGCGCGGGAAGCTCGGCCACCGGGACATCGCTCACCCGGGCCGCCTGGGCCGCGGGGACAATCCGCATCGCCAGGCCGCCGGCGGGCGAGAGCACCGCCTGCAAGGTATCCCCTCCGTTCAGCCGGTAGGTACCGATCTCGATCGCGGCCGGGTTGAGGTCCCAGTCCGTATCCACGGCGTCGGCGTAGAGCTGGACGACATACTCGACTGACGGGTCCAGGAAAGCGAAGACCAGGTCGAGCCGCCGGGAAACCTCGTCGGTGATCGCGCCCACGAACCACTCGGTACCCCGGCGCCGGGCGACGGCCACGTAGTCCCCGATCTCGGCCGCCAGGAACCGGGTTTCGTCCCAGTCGACCGGCACCTCCGCGATGAATCGAAAGGCGGGTTGGCCCGCGTAGTTCTCCACCAGGTCGGCCGCCATCTGCAGGGGACTGTACAGGAGGACGTAGTAGGCGAGCTGCCGGGCCAGGGTGCTGCAGACCCGGTTGGCCGGCTTGTACTCGTCGAAGGTCAGATCGAAGATACCCGGCGTGAAATCCATGGGACCGATCAGCAGGCGGGTGAACGGCAGCACAGTCGCATGCTCCGGCGGGTTGCTCGCGCTCCAGGCGTTGTACTCCATGCCGCGCCCACCCTCGCGGCTCATTAGGTTGGGCCAGGTGCGCCGGATGCCGGTGTCCTTGATCGGCTCGTGGGCGTCGATCATCAGGCCGTACTCTGCCGCCTTCTCGACCACCATCCGGTAGTGGCGCACCATCCACTGGCCGTGATGATGCTGCCCGGCCGGAACGATCGGGCCCGCGTAGCCGGTCTTGACGGCCCGGATGCCCAGGCGCCGGTAGTAGGCGAAGGCGTCGTCGATCTGCTTCTCGTAGTGGGGCACGTTGCCGCCGGACTCGTGGTGGCCGATGATCTCGACTCCGCGCGCCCGTCCATAGGCCACCACCGCGGCGAGGTCGAAGTCGGCGCAGGGCGTCAGGTAGTCCTGCACGCACAGGCCGCTGAGCCAGGATTCCCACCCCTTGTTCCAGCCCTCGATCAGGAGGGCCGGGATGCCGTGGGCGGCCGCAAAGTCGATGTACCGCCGGGCGTTCTCGGTGGTGGCCCCGTGTTGCGGACCCTCGTACCAGGTCCACTTGCCGATGTGCATGCCCCACCAGATTCCCACGTACTTCAGCGGCTGGATCCAGGAAGTGTCCGCGATCCGGCAGGGCTCGTTCAGGTTGAGCAGGAGATGGGACTCGGCCAGCCGGGCGGCATCCGGAGCGATCTGGATCGTCCGCCAGGGAGTACGAAAGGGGGTGCTGCCCTTGACCTTGACCTCGTCGGGCCAGGGCACGAGCTCACAGAGCAGGGTTTGCCCGGCGAGCGAGTCCGGGGAAACCGCCGCCCCCCTCCCGCTGGTCGCCGCGTTGACGAGTGTCATGCCGGCATAATCGGTAAGATCGGCCTCGTGAAGGCAGAGGACGACGCCCCGGTCGGTTTCCAGCGTGACCGGGGTATTGGCGGCGGCGAGTTCGCTAACGGGGCTGTGCCGATGGAGCAGTTCGTAGCTGTCGTAGTCGGCCGGGATCCACCAGGCACCGAAGTCACCGACGAAACAGAAGCCGGTCTCCTCCGCAAGGATCTGGAATTCACGCAGCGCCGGTTGCTCGGGAAACAGGTAACGAAAAGCGATGCCGTCGTTGAACGCCCGGAAGACGAGTGTCAGCCGGCGAAACGGAGACTCCTCTTCGGCCAGGGTGACTGCCAGCTCCCGGTAGTTGTTGCGGATCGACTCGTCGGTGCCCCAGATCGGCTCCCAGGTCTCGTCGAAGGTGCTGCGCTGACTGTCCACCAGGCGCAGCCCGGTCAGAAGCGGGGGCGCGTCCTGGAAACGGAAGCCGAGCGGGGAGGGCCCCAGCAACGGCTCTCCCCCGACCCGAACGGCAAACCGGGGGGTTCCCTGCTCGAGAAGGAATCGTACTTCGAGGTTTCGATCAGGAGAGAAAAGAGCCAGCGACTCCTCACCTGCATCCACCCGGGAAGGAGCGACCAAGGCCAGCGCCAACAGGGGAAAACCGAACCACCACTTCAAATTCACAACCTTTCCAGGGTGAAGCGCCGCCATCAGCGCACAAGTAGCATCCGACCGGTGACTTCCTCCTGTCCAGCCTGAACCCGGAAGAAGTAAGAACCCGAGGGTACGTGGCGGCTCAGGTCATCTCTACCGTCCCAGGCGATCTCGTTCAGGCCGGCATCCGCCTGGAAACCCCGGGTCAGGGCGCGCACGAGACGCCCGGCCACATCGAAGATCTCGATTCCCACCCGTGACGGTTCCTGCAAGCGGTACCGGATTCTCGTCACCGGGTTGAACGGGTTCGGGTAGTTCGGCCCACTGTCTTGATTCCCGGTGCCGACACCGGGAGCCGTAGCT
>CAZAHC010000317.1:0-3320 GCA_964484595.1 uncultured Fibrobacteraceae bacterium
CGCAAGGGAACGCAGCCGCCCAGGGATTCCCAGCCGAAAGCGAACAGAACGGCCGGGAGCATCGGTTTTTTCAGGAGAGTGCCGGCAAAGGCGAAGATGGCCGTGTAGACGAAGGCCCCGACCATGATGATGAAACAGGTTCCCAGGTACAGCTTCAGGAGATCGACGCCGACGATGCCGAAGTTCCCAGCGGTCATAACCACGAAGCACACTGCCAGGGAGCAGACCAGCAGCACGGCCGCCACCGCCTGAGCCGCCAGCAGGCGGCCCAGGTAGATGGCGCCTCTTTCCAGCGGCCGGGTCCAGTAGTACAGGATTGTGCCCTCGGTCACCTGCTCGCCGATGGCGGACAGGCCGACCGCCAGCGAGACGATGGCCACCAGGAAGTGCACGTAGAAGACGCCGCCGAGGTTGGCGAGCAGGAGCGAAGCCGAGACCAGCCCGTCGGTGTCCCAGGTGCGCCAGGCCAGGCAGATCAGGGCCGGCAACAGCATGAGAACGCCGAGAGAGACCAGGCGGCGGCGGCGCGCCATCTCCCGGAAGGAGAAGAAGCCGATCCAGAAGGCCGCCGGCAAGGTCTGCAGGGGACGATCGGCGAGTTTACCCTGCCCCCGGATCGTTGCAGCGGTTTCGCGCCCGGCGTTGCCATTCTCGAGAACCGGTTCCGGCATATCTCAATCTCCCACCAGGTAGTCGAAGACCGCCTGCAGGGTGTCGTCGAGGGTTTGTATCTCGAAGACCGGCAGGTTGTTGGCCAGCAACCAGCCAGGTAATTCCCGGTAAAAATCGACCGCGTGATCGGTCCGCGCCACCACCCGGCCCTCGTGGTCCACCTCCACGCCCACCACGAGTTCCTCGGCCGCCAGGAAGGCCGCCAGCCGGCGCGGTTCCGACGAGCTGATGGCGACGATCGTCGGGTGGTCGTGGATCTTGTCCCGGATCTCGGTGACGTCCCCCTCGGCCAGCACCTTCCCGTGGTGGATCAGGATTATCGAGCGGGTCATGGACTCGATCTCGGGCAGGATATGGCTGGAGACCAGCACCGTCTTACCAGCGGCGCCCAGCTGTCCGACCAGCTCGATGATCTCGCGCCGGGAAACTGGATCCATGCCGTTGAGGGGCTCGTCCAGGAACACGATCTCCGGCTCGTGGGCCAGGGCCTGGGCCAGCTTGATCTTCTGGCGCATCCCCTTCGAGTAGGAGCCGATCCGCCGGCGGGCGGCATCGGTCAGGTGCAACATCTCGAGGGTGCGGGCGCAGCGCCGCCGCACCTCCTCCCCGCCGAAACCCATCAGGCGCAGCATCAGGCTGACGAACTCGTCGCCGGTGAGCCAGTCGGGCAGCGCGTCGCTCTCGGGGCAGAAGCCGAGGCGGCGGAAGAGCCCCACTTCCCGCCGCAGGCGCCGCCCGTGGAGCAGGACCTGGCCCTGGCTGACCTCGATCAGGCCGCTGAGCAGCTTGAAGAGGGTGGTCTTGCCCGCTCCGTTCAGCCCCAGCAGGCCGGTCACCCCGGGGCCGACAGCAAGGGTGCAATCGTTGACGGCGATCACCTCGCCGAACCACTTGCTGACCCGGTTGGCCTGCAGGGGCGGGGCCCCGACGGCGGCGACGGCCGGCTCGTTCACGAGACCACCTCCACCGGCCGGATCCGCCGCCGCAGGACGAGACACGCCAGGGCGGTGTACAGCAGGATCAGGCAGAAGCTGGTCCAGGGAGAGAAGTCGGGGTCGGGCTCGGCGCCGAAGATCCAGGCGCCCGCCTGGAAGTACTGGGCCGGGAAGTCGACGATCCGCAGCCAGTCCCCGCCGAACAGGGTCAGGATGTTGGCTATCTGCTCCGAACCGACGTAGAGCAGCACCCAGCCGACCGTGATGAAGACCGCCCGCTTGCCCGCCGAGGAGAGCGCCAGGAGGATCAGGCCCAAGCTCGCGCCCGCGCCGACACAGAACACCGTGGCCCGCAGGGGAGTCAGCACCAGCATGTCCAGACCCGTACCACCCGAGGTCACCAGGTAACCGAAGATGGCCAGGGCCAGGACCGGAAAGAGGGTCACCATGAAGTAGAAGAAGAGGATGATCACCAGCTTGCCTGCCACGTAGTCGAACAGGGTCAGCGGCCGGGCGAAGTAGAGCGCGAGGCCATTCTCGTGCCGGTCCTTGGCGATCAGGCGCGTGCCGACGATGGTGAGCAGGATCAGAACGAAGTACTTCTGCCACTTGAGGAAGGCCAGGAAGCCGGCGGCGTCGATGTCGGCCCAGCTGCCGCCGACGAGCTGCACTAGTTCGCCGGCGCTGAATAGCTGTCCTGCCTTGAAGGTGAAGTAGAGAATGCCGCCTTTGACGATGGCCGGTACCCAGGCCACCATCAGTAGGAACAGCAAACCGCGCCGCTGCAGCGGTTCGGAGATGCCGCGCCGGGCGATGGTCCACCAGGGCGGAGCAGCCTTGCGGCCGGATGGCTCCCAGTGCTTGTAGCCTCGTTCGTAAACGGGCATTCCGTTACTCCTGGACCAGCTCGTCGAAGACCTCAGCGAGGGAGAGGGTCTGTCGCCGCACGCGGCGCAGCGCGTAGCCCGCCGCCACGGCAGCCTCCAGGACTACTCCGGCCCCGGCCCCGTCGCTGATCGTGACCAGGGTCAGGCGACCGTCCTTGACCACCTCCGCCCCCCGCTGGCCCAGCTGGGCGAAGAACAGGGGCTCGTCGCCGAAACCCTCGACCTCGAAGACCTGTCGCGAAGTGCGGGCCCGGGAATCGATCTGCTGATGGGCCAGCAGCTTGCCCCGGCGCAGGACGAGTATCTCCTGGCACACCGCCTCCACGTCGGGCAGCAGGTGGGTGGACAGGATCACCCCCAGCCCCTTGTTCAGGGTCAGGTCGCGCACCAGCTGCAGGATGGAAACCCGGCCCTTGGGATCGAGGCCGCTGGTTGGCTCGTCCAGGAAGATCCAGGCCGGGTCGTGGACCAGGGCCTGCGCCAGCTTCAAGCGCTGCCGCATGCCCTGGCTGTAGGTCTCGCACTTGCGGTAACGCGCTTCGCCGAGGCCGACGTAATCCATCACCTCGTGGGCGCGCTGCATGGCATCGCGGGGCGGCATCCCTGACAGCTCGCCGAGGTAGGCCACCAGGGTGATGCCGTTCAGACCCGGGATGATGCCGCCTAGTTCGGGCATCCAGCCCAGCCGGGCCCGGGCGGCGCGCGGGTCGCGAGCCATGTCGTGCCCCAGGACGATCACCTTCTGCGGCGGTAACCGCAGATGACCCAGCAGGGCCCGCAGCAAGGTGGTCTTGCCCGAGCCGTTGGGGCCAAGCAGACCGACGGC
>CAZAHC010000318.1:0-3254 GCA_964484595.1 uncultured Fibrobacteraceae bacterium
AAAGCAAAGGCCCGTCATTATAGAGTTTGTGGAGGCGGCGTAGCCAAGTGGCTAAGGCGACGGTCTGCAAAACCGTTATTCACCGGTTCGAATCCGGTCGCCGCCTCCAAAGTCCGCTGGCCGGCTTCTGCCTGGCCGGTTTTCTTTCCCTGATTGACAGTTTTTTGCGGCCGAACCATTATGCCGTTGGCCCAGGCCGAGGGTGCCGGGGTGGCGGAATTGGTAGACGCAAGGGACTTAAAATCCCTCGGGGCGTTGCTCCGTGCCGGTTCGAGTCCGGCCCCCGGCACACCTGTAAACTGTTGATCTCGTCTGGCCTGGCGGGGAACCGGCCCGGGGGACAGGGGTGACCAGCTTGCGTCTTGCTTTTCTTTCCATCGGCCGCCACATCCATACCGAGCGCTGGATTCGCTGGTTCGCCGAGAGGGGACATACCTGCCACCTGCTCACTGTTCAACCCGGCCCCATCGACGACGTTTTCGTCCACGACATCCGGGCTGGAGGTTTGTTCAAGCCGGTGCGTTACGCCCTTTCCCTGGCCAAGGTCAAGCGGTTGCTGGGCCGAATTCGTCCCCACCTGCTCAACACCCATTTCCTGACTGGATATGGATACTGGGGACATTTCTCCGGGTTCCATCCCAACGTGTTAACTGTCTGGGGGGACGACGTTTACGTCACGCCATTCGAGACGCCGCTCAAGAAGTGGCTGGCGCGGCGAGCCCTGGCTTCCTGTGACGCCTTGACCGGCGATTCCACCGATATCCTGGTGCAGGCCGGCCGCCTCGGTGCCGATCCGGAACGGTCCTTCCGAGTGCTGTGGGGGGTCGACTTCGAACGTTTCCAGCCCGCGGCTGCCGAGGATTTCCGGCGCGAGGTGGGCTGTGGTCCGGAACACGTCCTCTTCTTTTCCCCCCGCAGCTTCACGCAACCCTACTACAACATCAACACCGTCATCGCCGCAGCCGCGGAGGTGCATCGTCGCGAACCACGGGCGCGGTTCCTGTTTGCCGGCTACGAGGGTGATCCGGCGCCCTTCTTCGCGGCCGCAGAGCAGGCAGGGATTGCCGGGGTCATGCACTTCGGAGGCCGCTTGCCCCACGACAGGTTCGCCACGGCCTTGCAGGCCGCAGACGTGTTCATCTCCGTTCCCTCGGTGGATGCCACCGCCGTAAGCCTTCTGGAAGCCCAGGCCTGCGGGTGCGCGGTGCTGGTCTCCGCTTTGCCGTCGGCCACCGAGTGGATTGAAAACGGGGTCTCGGGTCTGGTGGTTCCGCCCGCGGATGTTGCTGCGTTGACCGAGGCGATGCTTCGCTATGCCGGCGACCCGGCCCTGCGCGAGAGCTGCGGCCGGGCCGCGCTGGCCACCGCTCGGCGGTTTGCCGGCTTCGGTGCCAACATGGAATACGTCAACCAGATCTTTACCCGGCTCGTGATGGGGCGGGGCTCCTGGCCGGGCGAGGTTGCAGTCTCCCGGCTGGCAGACGCGCCGGAAAGTGAGTCCCGATGATCCTGTCGGTGGTCATTCCCACCTACAACAAGAAGGAAATGCTGGCCCGGACCCTCTCCGCCCTGGCGCAGCAAAGGGTGGCCTGTGACTGGGAGATCGTCGTCGTTGACGACGGGTCCACCGACGGGACGGACGAGCTGCTGGCAGCCCGCTCTGGCGAGGAGGGCAGCCGGCTGCGGGTGGCCAAACCTGGCCGGAACCTGGGTCGCGCTGGCGCCCGGAACCTCGGTATCCAGTCGGCGCGCGGCCGGTGGGTTCTGTTCCTGGACGACGACATCGTCGTGCCGGCCGACCTGCTCTCCGCTCACCTCGCCTTGCTGCAGGAGAACCCGGGCTGCGGGACCATCGGCTGCGTCCGGACTGCTCCGGAGCTTATCGATGCTCCTCATTTTTCTTATCTCGATTCGCGGGGCGTGGCCAAACAAACCGGTGGTCTGGTTCCGGCTCGCTACTTCGTGACGCAGAACGCGGCCGTGCCCCGAGAGGCCCTGCTGGCCGTTGGGGGGTTCAGCACCGAGTATTCCGCCTACGGAATGGAGGACATGGAAGTGGCCTTCCGCCTGGAAGACCAACTCGGCCTGTGCTTTCTGGCCCTCAGGCAACCGGTGCCGACGCATGTTCACCATCATACCCTGGCCGAGTACCTGGCCAAAAAGCAGGAGTGCGGCGAGGGTTCCTTGCCACCGCTGGCTCGCCACCATCCCCACCGGATCAGGGAGATGAAGCTGCACTGGGTTATCGATTCCGCGACGGGCAAGCCTGGCTTTGGAGCGGCCGGCTTGGTCCGGGCCCTAGGTAGGGGATTCCCCGGGCGGCTCCTGCGGCATGCCCTGGAGCGTTGGCCCGTGCACAAGAGCCAGGCTCCCCGCTGGCGTCGGCTCTATTTCCGGTTGATGGACCTGCAGGTTTTGTTTTGTTATGGTCAGGGGCTGGATCGAAGGCGACCCTGATGCGCTATTATGGCCGGAAAACCGGCCATTGTGGCAGTTTTTTAAGGCGCACCTAGAAAACCTCATTTTTGTTACCTTGCTCTCCCGGGCTTAACCTGCCAGTTTTCGGCCAATTACAGAAAACCAGCTGTTTGGTTGTTCTGGTACGCCGATTGATTATTGAAATCGGTTGCCTGGAACCTGGATGTGACCTCGATGGGTCTTTTTTAAGGAGTCAATGATGGGCAAGATCATCGGAATCGATCTCGGAACGACCAACAGCGTTGTCGCCGTCATGGAAGGTGGCGAGGCGAAGGTCATCCAGAACAACGAGGGAAACCGGACCACGCCTTCGGTGGTTGCCTGGAACAAGAACGGCGATCGCCTGGTCGGTCTGCTCGCCAAGCGGCAAGCCGTCACCAATCCCTCGGACACCGTTTTTTCGATTAAGCGCTTCATGGGACGGAAGTTCGACGAGGTCGCCGCGGAGATCGCCGAGGTTCCCTTCGAGGTCATCGCCGGCCCCAACGGCCAGGCGCGGGTCAAGACCGGTCACGGTGAGTTCACCCCGCCCGAGATCTCAGCCGTCGTCCTGCGGGCCCTCAAGGAGACCGCGGAAGAATTCCTGGGGGAGGAGGTCACCGAGGCGGTGATCACCGTCCCCGCCTACTTCAACGACAGTCAGCGCCAGGCCACCAAGGACGCCGGCAAGATCGCTGGGCTCGAGGTCAAACGAATCATCAACGAGCCCACCGCCGCCGCCCTCGCCTACGGGCTCGACAAACAGAAAGAGGAAACGGTGGCCGTGTTCGATCTCG
>CAZAHC010000319.1:0-3226 GCA_964484595.1 uncultured Fibrobacteraceae bacterium
ACTTCTCTTCCTGAGGGGAACCCGCCGCGTTTTTCTCGAGGCGCTCCACCCGCAGTTTTTCGAGCTTGGTGTGCCGCTTGAGGAAATCCTTCTTGATCCAGTCCCGGTAAAGCGAGGCGCCCAGGCAGCCGGAGTCGTAGGAGAATATGCTCTGGAAGTTGGCCGGCGCTTCCTCAATCTTGATGTTGTTCGTGATGGTTACCTTGCAGATGTTGCTCCGCTCGAAGACCGCGCGTAACTCCCGGAGAACTTCCTTTTGCAGCCGGGTCCGGCCGTCCTTCATGGTTATCAGCACGCCGAGGATTTCCAGCCAGACGTTCTGCCGCTCCTTGATCTTCTCGATCGCCGCCTTGACCTGGCGCAGCGGGGCGACCGACAACCCGTTGCACTGGGTGGGAATCACGACGTAGTTAGCGGCAACGAGGGCATTCTGCGTTAGTACCCCCAGGTTGGGCGGGGTATCGATGATGATCCAGCCGTACGAGGTCGCCAGCGCCTGGACCACCTTTGCCAGCCGGTCGGTGATCTGGGTCTTGGCCACGCTCTCCAGGGAAGGATTGGCCGGCAGGATGTCGATGTTCTCGTCGTACACGGTCGAGGTGATACCGTCGTGCGGGGTGATCGCTCGCCGCAGAACGTCAAAAATACTCCTGGCCGGCGGTTCTCCGTCCAGCTTGCCGAGCAGGGTGCTGGTCGCGCAACCGTGCGGATCCATGTCGATGAGCAGACAAGACGACGTGATATCGCTGTACCGGGTCAGGCCGGCGGCGAGATTAATGGCGGTCGTGGTCTTGCCGGAACCACCCTTGTGGTTCACCACCGCAATGACGTTGCTCATAACTTGTTTCCCTTCCGATGGTTGGGAACACCTCCTGGGAAACCAGGGCCTGGCCAGAATATAGAATTCCCGGGCCGAATCGCAAAGAAAAACCGCCGGCGTGAACCGTGAATCCCAGAGGCCCCGCGCTTCAATCTATTAAAATAAAAGGGGTTACACTTAAACCCTAAGAAGATTTCCAGGGCTCAGTGGTTGCAATGGTTCGCGATCAATAAGTTAACCGATCAGAAATACATACGAATGGAAGCTGTCAACTCTACCAGGTGCTGGGGTCCGAACTGGAGGAACTCGAAGGCTTGCCCGGTCGAGACCACCATGTGCTCTTCATGGCCGGTGGTCTCGATCTGCAGGATGGTGTCGCGAAGTTCCACCCGGCCGGCCCAGTAACTTCCCAGATCCTGCTGAAACCCGACCCCGAGCCGGGGTCCGAAGCGGTTCTGGTCGATCCCCTGAGCGTGGGCCGCCGTCACGGTCACCACCGCGCCACCGCCGAAAACGTAGGGAAACGTCCGGCCGCCCAGCAGGGCGTACTCGGCCGCCAGACCGAAGCTCATGATCGTGAGCCGGTCGTAGAGATGAAGGTCGACCACCGCGCTCGCCCAGGCCTCGGCGGTGGCATCAACCTGGGCCCAGCTCCAGTCTGCCCGCAGCCACAACCGCGACTGCAGACGGAAAAAGACGGTGGCGCCGACCTGGAGATCCTCGTCCAGGGTGACAACGAACTCGTCCGATTTGAAGGGGGCCCCTCCCGGCGTATACCAGGTAGGCAGGGACTCCGGTTTGGGAACGAGTTCGGCCTGGAACAGGTCGCCACTGGCGAAAACCCCCAGGCCTCCGCAAAAGGCCCAGCGGCTTTCGGACCGGGCACCCGCCGATACGCCGGGGCTCCGGCCGGTATCGGTGGCGCCGGCCGCCGAAACCGGGAAGACCAGGAGGCTCAGACCGATCAGCAAGCTCAGGAAAACGGACCGCCGTTCCAGGGGAGCCCGGCTCGGGCGACCAAATACCACTGTGCTGCCTCCTCGGATTCTCGAGCGACCTGGGTGGGCAGTGTCGCCAAGAGGTTATACCAGCCCTTACTCGGCGTCCGCAGTCGGAATCTCCGGCACCTGGCCCTTTCCCTTCTGCAGGAAGTAACTGACCAGGTCGATCGGCACAGGGAAGATCGTCACCGAGTTGTTCTCGCGGGCGATCTCGGTCAAGGTCTGCAGGTACCGCAGCTGGATGGTCGCCGGGTCGCTGGAGATGACCCGGGCGGCCTCGGCCAGCTGCTTGCTGGCCTGGAACTCACCGTCGGCGTGGATGACCTTCGACCGCCGCTCCCGTTCCGCCTCCGCCTGCCTCGCCATGGCCCGCCGCATCTCCACCGGCAGATCGACGTCCTTGATCTCCACGGTGGAAACCTTGATCCCCCAGGGATCGGTGGCGGCGTCGAGGATCTCCTGGATTTCCAGGTTCAGCTTTTCCCGGTTGGAGAGCAGCTCGTCCAACTCGGCCTGCCCCACGACGCTGCGCAGGGTTGTCTGGGCCATCTGCATGGTGGCGAAGAGATAGTCCTCAACATTGATGATCGACCGATCGGGCTCGACCACCCGGAAATAGACCACCGCGTTCACCTTCACCGAAACGTTATCGCGGGTGATCACATCCTGGGGCGGCACGTCCATCGGGATCACGCGCAAGCTGACCTTCACCATCCGATCGATGACGGGAATCAGGATGATCAACCCGGGGCCCTTGACGTTGATGAGCCGGCCGAGCCGGAAAATGACCGCCCGCTCGTACTCCCGCAGAATGCGAATGGCGTTGGCCAGGAAGAGGAAAATCAGGAACAGGATCATCCCAACCGGTAGAAACGTCATTTTTCACTCCCTTGCTCGGCGGTCCGTTTCCCGGCGGCGGGCGCTCAGGTCTGGGTCTCCGGATCCTCCAGGACCTCCACCAAGAGCACGCGGCCACGCCGGCCTAGGATCTTGACCGCCCCGCCAGCCTGGCAGGAGCGGTCGGCGTCGAATTCCCAAATCTCACCCTGAACCTGCAGCCGGCCACGATACGAGTTGCCCCGCTGCCCGTCGCAGCGAATGACCTCCCCGGTTTCGCCCGGCAAGGCCTCCAGGCCCGAAAAGGGCCGCCGACGCTGGGCCGCCAGGCCGAGACCGATGACCAGCAGGAAGAAACAAACCGTGAACAGTACTGCCGGCAGGATCACCCTAAGCGGCAAGCTGCCGAAGGGATTGGCCGGATCGAACAGAAGAAGGGAACCCAGGATCAACGCCGCCACCCCCCCGATGGAAAGCGCCCCGTAACTCGTCACCTTGATCTCCAGCAGGAGGAGTACGAGACCGACAATGATCAGCATAACGCCCACGTAATTGACCGGCAGGCTCT
>CAZAHC010000320.1:0-3155 GCA_964484595.1 uncultured Fibrobacteraceae bacterium
GTCACTGGCGGGGCCGGTTACGTCGGCGCGGTCCTGGTTCCCAAGCTGCTGGCCGCCGGCCACCGGGTCAGGGTCCTGGACCTCTACATCTACGGCGATGATGTCCTTGAAACGGTCAGCGACGATCCCAATCTGACCCAGGTCAAGGGCGACCTGCGGGATCACGGCCTCTTGGAGAAGGCCGTGTCCGGCTGCGACACTGTCATCCACCTGGCCTGTATCTCCAACGACCCCAGCTACGAGCTGGACCCGGCCCTGGGCAAATCGATCAACTACGACGCCTTCGTCGACCTGGTGGACCTCTCCCGCCGCAACGGCGTGCGGCGCTTCGTCTACGCCTCCTCCTCCAGCGTCTACGGCATCAAGGAAGAGGCGGAGGTGACCGAGGACCTGACCCTGGAGCCCAGGACCGACTACTCCAAGTACAAGGCCCTCTGCGAGGAGGTTCTTCTGAAAGCCGGCGGCGACGGCTTCGTCCCGGTGGTCATCCGGCCGGCCACTGTCTGCGGCTACTCGCCCCGCCAGCGCCTGGATGTGATCGTCAACATCCTGACCAACCACGCCGTCAACAACAACAGGATCAAGGTCTTCGGCGGGGAGCAGAAGCGACCCAACCTCCACATCGAGGACATGACCGATCTTTATCTCCTGCTGATGGACCTGCCCGATGCGGCCATCGACGGCCAGGTCTTCAACGCCGGCTACCAGAACCACAAGGTCAAGGAGATCGCCGAGATCGTCAGAGGAGTCATCGGCCCAGACGTTGAGGTCGTCACCGAGCCGACCGACGACGACCGCTCCTACCACGTCTCCTCGGCCAAGATCGAGCAAGAACTGGGCTTCAAACCCAGTCACACCATCGAGGACGCCGTCCGGGAGCTGAGAGAGGCTTTTAAGGCCGGCCGGCTGCCCGACTCCATGACCGACCCCCGCTACTTCAACATCAAGACGATGCAGCAGATCAAGCTCAAGTAGGGCTTTTTCAAAGATCGTCTCCGTCAACCAGTTCATTAATAAAGGATGACCATCATGCAGGTGCCCTACTCCTATTTGAAGAGACAGTTCGCCGAGGTCGAAGCTTACCTCGACGACATCAGAGCCGTGGTCGCCGCCGGCGACTTCACCCTGGGTGCGGCGGTCAGCCGATTCGAGGAGAGTTTCGCCCGGCTGACCGGCTTGCCGCATATCGTCGGCGTCGCCTCCGGGACCGACGCCTTGATGCTGGCCCTCAAGGCCGTCGGCGTCGGCCCCGGCGATGAGGTCATCACCGCGCCCAACACCTTTGTCGCCACCGTGGGGGCCATCACCATGACCGGGGCCAAGCCGGTCTTCGTGGACGTGGACGAGGCTTACGCCATCGACCCGGCCCTGATCGAGGCGGCCGTCACCCCCAGAACCAAAGCCATCATGCCTGTCCACCTCTCCGGAAACCCGGCCGACATGCCGGCGGTGATGGAGATCGCCGAGAAACACGGCCTGGCCGTGGTTGAGGACGCGGCCCAGGCCATCCTGGCCCAGGTGGACGGAAAGCACGTCGGCTCCTTCGGGTCGGCGGCCGGCTTTTCCCTGCATCCTTTGAAGAACCTGAACGTCTGGGGCGACGGCGGCCTCATCGCCACCACCTCGACCGAGATGGCCGAGAAGCTGAGGCTCTGGCGCAACCATGGCCTCAAAGGCCGGGACGAAGTGGCCTTCTACGCCCACAACTCCCGGCTGGACTCCCTCCAGGCGGTGGTCGGCAACCGGCTGTTGGCCCAGGTGGAGGAAATCACGGCCAAGCGCATCGCCAACGCCGAACGTTTTGATGCGGCCTTTGGCGATCTGGCCGAGTTCATCACCATCCCGCCGCGCCACGAGCGGGTCAGGCAGGTCTTCCACACCTACGTCATCCAGGCCGAGAACCGCGACGGCCTTCTGCAGGCCCTGCTCGAAGCCGGAGTCCGGGCCAAGGTCCATTACCCCCTGCCGCTGCACTTGCAACCCGCTTCGGCTCCCCTGGGTTACAAGGAAGGCGACTTTCCGGTCTGCGAGGCCCAGTGCCGCCGAATAATTACTCTTCCGGTCCACCAACACCTGACCGAGGCGGAGCTTGATTACGTCACCAGTCAGGTCAGGAAGTTCTACCTGGGTTAGACCTTGATTATCGGTCTCGATTTCGACAACACCCTGGTCAGTTACGACCGGCTCTTGGCCGGGCTGGCCCAGGAGCGGGGGCTGATCGAGCCGGGCGCGCTTTACGGCAAGCGCCGGATCAGGGACGCCGTCCGGGCCAGGCCGGGCGGCGAGATGGACTGGCAAGGGCTCCAGGCGGCCGCTTACGGGCCACTGATGGACCGGGCCGAGCTGGCCCCAGGCGCGGCCGGGTTTCTGGCCCGCTGCCGCGATGAGAAGGTCAAGGTCTACATCGTCAGCCACAAGAGCGAGTACGCCGCAGCCGACGAGACCAAGACCAGCCTCCGCCAGGCGGCCCGGCAGTGGATGGTGGCGCAGGGCTTCTTCGGCCGGTTGGGTTTGGCGAAAGAGGCCGTCTTTTTCGAGGAGACCCGCGCTGGGAAGGTCGGCCGCATCGCCTCCCTGGGACTGGACGTTTTCGTTGACGATCTGGTGGAGACTTTTCTGGAGCCTGCCTGGCCGGAGGAGGTCAGGCGCATCCTCTACTCGCCCCAGGGAGCGCCGGCCGCCTCTGCGGACTTGACCGTCTGTTCGAGCTGGGAGGAGATAAGTGAACAGGTCTTCGGCCCCGGCCGCTGATTCGGCCCCGGCCGACCTGGCCGCCGGCTTCGGCCGCCTGGTAGGCGGGCCGCCAATCGAGATGACCCGGCTTACCGGCGGCGGCAACAACCGGGTCTACCGCCTGGTCAACCCGGACGGGCGGGTCTTGGCGGGCAAGGTCTACCTGGGCCCCAGGGCCGACGGCTTCGACCGCCTGGCGGTGGAGTACCAAGCCCTGACCTTTCTTCAGGACAACGGCGTCGAGGCCGTCCCCCGGCCGGTGGCTTGCGATTCAAAAGCCGGCCTGGCCGTCTACGAGTTCTGTGAAGGGCGAAGAATCGCCCCAGCCGAGATCGGCCCGGCCGACCTGGACCAGGCCACGGCTTTCCTGCTGGGCCTCAGGAGCCTGGCTCGCCGCCCAGGGGCTGACCGCCTTCCCCCGG
>CAZAHC010000321.1:0-3115 GCA_964484595.1 uncultured Fibrobacteraceae bacterium
CAGGGCGTTCGGGCAGTGGGGCAGGACCAGGTTGGAGGGATGGCACAAAACCGTCGCTCCGGCCAGGGCCAGGGTCCGGGCGGCCTCGGGCTGGATCCAGTCGAAGCAGATCATCAGGCCGATCTCGGTGCCGCAGGCCGGGACCACGCTGAAGCCCAGGTCGCCGGGATCGAAGATGTCCTTCTCCTCCCAGAAGAGATGGATCTTGCGGTAGCGTTCCCAGCTACCGTCGGGCCGGGCCAGCAGGCAGGTGTTGAACAGACCGGCCCCGTCATTCTCGGCCAGCCCCGCCACCAGGTGGATCCCGCGGGCGGTCGCCTCGGCCAGCAGGCGCCGGCTGGTCGGGCCGTCGGGAATCGGCTCGGCGAGCTGCTGGAGCTCGTCCCGGCTGGTGAACTGGTAACCGGTATTGAACAGCTCGGGCAGCACCACCAGGTCGCAGTCGGCCGGCAGGGCCGCCAGGGCGGCCTCGAGGTTGTTCTCCACCTCGCCGAAGCGTGGAGAGGTCTGCAGCGCCGCGGCGCGGAACGGTTTCATCGCGAAAGCTCCTCCTGGGCGGCACGATTCGCCCGGATCCGGGCCAGACGTTCACCGGCGAGCCAGCCGGCCAGCATCCCGGCCCAGGCCAGGCCGACCTCGCTCAGGTTACCCGACCAGACACTGAAGCGCCAGACGAGCAATTCGAGCAGCAGGACCGTCGCGGCGGCGGCCGCCGTGACGGCCAGGCGGGCCGGCGAGCCGATCCCCAGCCGCAGGATCGCTCCCAGCGGAGCGAAGCGGGCCGCCCGGGCGGCGGCGTCGGCCAGGGCCATCAGCGAGGGCACGGGATCGGGCGGCAGCAAGGGGATGGGCCCGGTCTTGCCGGGACCGCCGCTCGTCCGCAGCGGCTCGACCAGCGAGCGGATCACGTCCTGGGCCAGCGGACTGACGCAGTCGGCGATCAGGTACGTGGCGTAACCCAGCCCCCCGACGACGGCCAGCCAGCGGCCGGTGGCGGTCAACCGGCCGACCCAGAGGGCCACCGCGGCGCCGGCGCCCGCGCCGCACCAGGTCACCAATGGTGTAATAGCGGCCAGCGACCGCGACTGGATCACGAGGTGGCTCGTTTCCGCCGCCACCGCCAGCAGCGCGGCCCAGGCCATCACCAGCAGCAACGGCCGCGGCCGGCCCGCCAACCGGAAGGCCGCGGCGGCCCCCCAGAAGGCGAACAGCCAGGCCTGCTTGATCAATCCCAGCCCCGCAACCAGGCCTCCCTCCGGCGGGGGCGCGAAGAGATCGAGCCGGGCAGTCTGCAGGTGCTCGGCCAGCGACCTGCGGGTGATGCTGAAGTCGAGGGGCAACAGGGCGCCGAGCAGGATCGCCGCCGTCAAACCCAGCAGGATCA
The DNA here is from genome assembly GCA_964484595.1 of uncultured Fibrobacteraceae bacterium. GTDB lineage: Bacteria > Krumholzibacteriota > Krumholzibacteriia > LZORAL124-64-63 > LZORAL124-64-63 > CAZAHC01. The sequence goes on from CAZAHC010000321.1 coordinate 1,385, forward strand.
GTGCGGAAGGATCCTCGGTGAGCTTGCGCAGGGCCCAGGCGCAGGCTCGCTCGAACAGGCGGCGGCCGCCCAGCCGGGCGACGGTGATCCCCAGCAGGGTGCCGGCGCTGTTGGTGATCAGGTCGGTCGTCTGGGTGAACCGGGCCGGGGAGAAGAGCTGTAGCGTTTCGACCACCAGGCTGGCCAGGCCGCCGACCAGGCAGAGCAGCACCGGCCGCCACCGGCCCGCAACGCGCAGCAGGGGGCTGAGCGCCAGGAAGAAACCGAGCGGGACGAACAGGGGCACGTTGCCGACCAGATCGGCCCGGCTGCCCAGGTTGCCGTCCGGTCCCCGGAAGGGAACCAGGCAAGCCTGTTCCCAGCCCGCGGCGAGCTGGGCGGCGGAGAACCGGAACTGGAAGGGAATGGTCGTCTCGTAGAGGATGAACACCAGCGCCAGCCACAGGCCCCAGGCGACGGCCGTCCTGTACCGCGGGGGCGAATCGGTGGGGCCGACACAGCTTGCCGGGGTGAGGGAGATCACGAGCCGGCCCTCCCCGCGATCAGGGTTTGCAGCTCGTCCAGCATCCGCTCCCGCCCGAAGCGCTCGACGGCCAGCTGCCGGCCCCGGCGCCCCAGCTCGGCGCGCAGGTCAGGGTCGGTGAGCAGACGCCGGACCGCAGCGGCCAGGGCGGTCGCATCCCCCGGCGGGACCAGCAGACCGGTTCGACCGTCCTGGACAATCTCCGGCAGGGAGCTGGCCCGGCCGGCGACGACCGGCACGCCGCAGGCCGAGGCCTCGAGCGCGGCCAGGCCGAACCCCTCGGCGTGCGAGGGCATCACCAGCACCGCCAGCCGGGGGAAGAAATGCTCGATGTCCGCCACGAATCCGCGCAGGATCACGTTCTGCGGCCTTTGCAGGGTGGCGCGCCAGCGGGCGAGTTCCTCCGCCAGCGGTCCCTCGCCGGCCAGCAGCAGACGCGGCGCCGCCGGCCATTCCTGCCGCTCCAGCTCCGCCCATGCCGTCATCAGCTCCGGCACGCCCTTGCGCTCGATGAGCTGGCCGACGAAACCCACGTCGAGCCCCTCGGGGGGACTGGCCGCGGGCCGGAATCGTTCCAGGTCGACGCCCTTGTATAGCAGGTGGACGCGCCCCGGATCGAGCCAGGACACGCTGCGGAGGACCGTGTCGCGGGTGGCGTACGAGTTGACCACCACCCCGCTGGCCACGGCATTGAAGTACCAGCGGTAGTAGAGCTTGTTCTTCAGGGGGAAGTCGCTTTCCCGCGAGGCCAGGATTTTCTCGCAGCCCGCCAGCCTGCCCGCCACCCCGGCCGCCTTCAGGTCCTTGGTCAGGTTGCAGAAGATGGCTTCAACTCCCTGGCGGCGGAAGAAGCGGGTCAGCCGGACCAGGGTCCAGGGCGCCGTGTCGAAGCGGATGGGAATCCCGGCCGCGGGCAGGTCCAGCTCCCGCGCCCGGCGCAGGAGCTCGGTCCCCGGCTGAGCGACGATGCTCACCGCTTGCCCGCGGTCCCGCAGGCCGCTGGCGGCATCCAGCATCCAGACCTCCGCGCCGCCAAAGGGCCGGACCGAGTTGACGAAGCAGACGTGCCTCTGACTCATCGGGCTCCCTCCCGAGGCTAACCCGGGCTATCCATGAATGGCCTACTGCGGCTGGTCAAATGCCTGCCAGAACACGCCTTCTCGGATCGGCTCGGTCAACGTACCTCTGCGGGTACGCCTCCCTCGCCG
>CAZAHC010000322.1:0-3109 GCA_964484595.1 uncultured Fibrobacteraceae bacterium
CTGGTGGGCTCCAGGATTACCCGGCCGCGAGTGCCGTAGACAACCAGGCCGACCGTGTCCCCTTTCTGCAGCTCGTCCAGCAGGATCAGCAAGGCCTTCTTGACGAGTCCGAGCCGGTTTTCCCGGTTCATCGAACCGGAGACGTCGATGACGAAGACCAGGTGGGCTGGCTTGCGCTTCTCCGGGGCCACGGTCCGGCCCAGCACTCCGACGCGCAGCAAGTTGTAACCCTGACCAAAGGGAGAGGGCGCGCCGTCGGCGAAGATCCCGAAATCTTCCTCCGGCTGGGGGCCGTAGTCCTGGGCGAAGAAGTTGACGTACTCCTCGACCCGGACCGCCTCGCGCGGTGGGAGGTTGCCGTCGCGCAGGTAGCGCCGAAAAACCGTGTACGAGGCGTTGTCCACGTCGATGGCGAAGGTGGACAGGGCGTCCTCCTCGGTGACGATGAACGGGTTCACGCCGTAGTGCTCGAAGTACATCGTGTCGTAGGCCTGGTCGTTGGGCGGAACCCAGACCTTTCCCGGTCGGGGAAGGCAACGGTCCTTGGGCAGGTCGCCGCCTGGTTCGGTTTCAAAGAGGGGCGACAGGCCTCCCCAGGTTGGCTCCTCGGCCGCACCACCTGCCGCAGGGTCAGAAACCGACAACTTCCTCTCCCCGGAACGGCCGCCGCGGACGTGCAGCTCGCCCGCCCTCATGACGATTCCTTTCTGGCGCGCGATGGCGTCCTCGGCCGAGTCGATGCTGTACCTCTGGAACCTGTCCTGGCCGATCTTCTGCTCGGCGGTGGCACTGATGATGTCAACCGTCCCTTTCTCACCTTCGACCTCGACCGTCCCCAGGGTGGCGACGATCCGGGGCTCCAGGGCGAAGGCCAGGTTCACCGTTTCACCGGCCGCCACGCTGACCGTCGTCTCGGCCGGAGCGAACCCGAGGTGGGTCACCCTCAGCGAGTAGGACCGGTCGGCCTCGAGGTTGGCCAGGACGAACGATCCCGACCAGATCGCCACCAGGCTGTCCGCCGCCCCTCTGACCAGCACGTCGGCATAGGGGAGCGCCTCGCCCGTCTCGGCGTCCAGCACCCGGCCCTGGATGCTCCCCGGGGCGGGGGCCGGCACGACCTGTTCGGGCGCCGCCCGCGAGGCGACCAGGGGAGGTTCCTCGGCGGCCACGGGGTCCCGGCGGGCCTTCGCCGGAGAAACGACGGCAGGTTCACTGCCAGGCTCCGCCGGGCCCGCGGCATAAGATTCCGGTTCAGGTTCCAGCTTCAGGGACCGCTCCTCCGCTTCCGGCTGTTGCTTCTGGGTTATCTGGTCCGCTTGGGCCAGTTCGGCCGGCCTCGGGACCACTTCCGGCTGGCGATCCACCAGCAGCAAAACAAACAGCAGGCCAGCCGCTGTCACCGCCGTGGTGGCGACTGCCGGCACCAGCAGCCGGCGACGACGGGGTTGCCGTCGCGTCAGGGACACCCGGCGCCAGATGGCCAGCTTCTCGGCCTCGCTCAGACGGTATCCCGGTTGGTCGAATTCCTTCTTCATGCCCGCTGCCCTCCCATCTCCCCGGCAAGAGCGCTGGCGCCGAGCTCGACCAGCATCCGCTTCATCTTCTCCTTGCCCCGGTGGTAATGGACCCGCGCCGTGGCCTCGCCACACTCCAGCGCCCTGGCCACCTCGGCGAAGCTGAGGTCCTCCAGCTCCCGGAGCAGCAAGGCCGCCCGCTGCTGGGCCGAAAGCCGGTTCAGGGCCTGCTGGAAGGCCTGGCTCTGGACCTCCAGCCGGGCCTCGTCCGGCCCCGCGGTGTGGTCCCGGGACTCGGCCCTGATCGCGGCCAGCTTGCGCAGGCGCCGCCAGAGCGAGCGCTTCCAGTCCAGGCTCTTGCGCAGGGCTATGGTGCGCAGCCAGCTCAGCAGGGAACCCTCGCCGCGGTAACGGTCCAGGAACTGGGCCGCCGTCAGGTAGGTCTCCTGCAGGAGATCCTTGGCCGCCTCGCGGTCACCGACTTGGAAGCAGAGAAAATGGAAGAGGGGCTGGCAGCTTTCCTCGTAGATCTCGCGCCAGGCGTTGTCGTCGCCTGCCGCTGCCTTACGAGCTCGCTCCCTGTCTTGCCCAAGGTCTTGGGTGTTCACGCCGTCGCCTCCTCCGGGGTACCCAAGATGACGAAGGTCGGGTGCATTTCGTTTACAACCCTGGTGGCGACGGGATTATCCCATAGGAGACGAGAAAAGGCGGGGTGGGAAAAAATGGGGGGGCCGGAGCTCCCCCAAAGCTGGCTCAGGCGGCCGCAGAGTGCGTGGGCCGAAAGGCCAGCGTGGTGAATTTACGGACCGGAGCCGGTTGTGTCCAGACCTCCAGGCCAAAGGGCCGGTTACCCAAGGGTGACCATCAGGATTCCGGCCACGGCCAGAACCGCGGCCAGCCCTTTCCGGGCGGTGAACGACTCCTTCAAGAACAGCGAGGCAAGCAGGAGAATGTAGATGGTAGTTGTCTGGTTGAGGATGGCCGCCGTACCGGCCTGGGTGTACTTCATTCCCGCGATCCAGACCGTCACCGCCAGGAAGGAACCCAACACGGAGCCGGTGAGGGTGAATTTCCAGGTCCGCCCCGGGACGAAGACGGCCAGGATCTCCCGCCGACGCCGGGAGAGCAGAACCACCGGCGCCAGGACCAGCAGGCAGCCAACCTGCCGGACCGCAGTGGCCCAGACGACAGGCGTGCGATTCAGGACCGGCTTGGCGATCACGATTCCCACGGCCAGGGCCAGCATGCCGGCGGCTCCGATGGCGATGCCGATGAGCAGGGTGCGGGTGTCGGTTTCGGGGGGGGGCCGCAGCCGGGAAGCCACCAGGACCCCGGTGATCACAATCACCATGCCGCCCAGCTGGCAGGCGCCGAACCGTTCACCGAGGGTCAGCCAGGCCAGCAGGACCACCAGGGGCGAGTAGAGGCAGTCGACGATGGCGGTGATTCCCGCACCGATCCGGTTCAGGGAAGCATGAAAGAGGGTGTCAGCGATGGCGATGCCGATGATCCCGCTCGCCACCAAAATCAAATAATCGGTCACCGGGAGGGCCGGCAACAGCGGCTGCCGGGCCACGATCAGGGTTATCAGGAAC
>CAZAHC010000323.1:0-3107 GCA_964484595.1 uncultured Fibrobacteraceae bacterium
CAGGCGACCGGGATGGCGAACTTCTTGTGGAACTCGACCAGGTAGCGATTCTCCTTGGCCTGGTAACTCTGGAGGACCTTCTCCTGATACTGGGCCTGGTTCGCCGCTTCGTTGACCTTCTGGGTGGTGGCCAGCAGCCGGGCCCGGCGGAAGGCCTCGCGGCGCTCGCCCCGGAAACCGCCGGCCCGGCCAGTGAGCGGGAGGCGCTCGGCCGGATCGAGCAGCTTCCACTGGCGGTCCAGCAGGCGGTTGTTGAGGTTGCGGACGTGCGTGTAGACCTCACGCTGGCGCTGGTTTTCCACCCTGGCCGCCGCCAGCAGATCGGTCAGGTTCATCTCCCGATCGCTGCGTGAGGTCCGACCCGATTCCTGGAAGTCCTTCTCCACGTTCTTCAGGTAGAGATGGTGCTGACCGAAGCGAGTGATCTGGTACTTGGCCGGATCATCCTGGTCCGGCATGTCGTGGATCTCCCCGTCGTGCAGCTCGATCATCAGGGCGTCGTTGGCGTGGTGGGGGACGATCAGGCCCCACTCGGCGGTGGTCAGCCGGGGGGAGAGGTCGCCCGGATCTTCCCTCTGGAAGATGGTCACGTCGCGGATCCGTCCGGTCTTGTCGTCCTTCTCCCGGACGAAGATTGTGAACTGGTCGTTCATCTCCGTGAACATCTGCTCGCGGATTTCCATCATGGGTCTTTTCCGGTTGATGTCGAAGATGAGGTTCGCTAGCCTGTGGTTCGATTCCGGGAAGACGAAGTGGTTGTAGGCCGTCAGGCAGAGGCAAATCACCGCCGCTCCGGCCAGCAGGGGGCGCAGGAGGGAATAGAGCCCGATGCCGTTGGCCTTCAGGGCGGTAATTTCATGATCGGCAGCGAGTTGCCCCACACTCATCAGGACTCCGATCAGCACCGCCATTGGTACGGATAATGCAAATGTGTGGCCGAGGCTCAGGGCAAGAACCTCCGTGGCCATGAGAAAGGAAATGCCCTTGCTGACGAAGAGGTCGATGTAGCGGTAGAGGATATCGATCATCAAAACGAAGGTTATCACGAAGAGGCCGAAACCGAAGGGTCCCAGGGCCGACTTCAGTAAATGTTTGTTGATCAGATACATCCAACTCTCCCGGCTTTTCGCACCTCTGGGCTTCCTGAACCCGCAACCGGCTCGGCGGTCCGACCGCTGCGGCCTTGCCGCCAGGTGAGCCGGCCGGAACGAGAACAACCGCCGGCCAGGAGCCGGACGACGGCGAGACGGGAAGACCGACCAGTCCCGGGGTCAGCCTGACCCTTTTCGGGGACGGCCGAGGTGTGGTCCTGCCCCCGCGTAGCCCTCAGTTTAGCCCCCGGTTTGCTCCGGGACAATATTGGAGAGGTCGTCCCGGCAAGCTAGCCAGGTTTACCCGGACCGCGCAAGGAGAGTCGAGAGTTGTTTTTCTCCCCATCCGCTCTCCCGACTCTCCGGGGGTCTCCGCCCGCGTGCCGCCGGCCAGGTTCGTGCCCAACGCTTCTGCCGCTCGCCGTGACGGCGCTGATCTGCCTGCTGGCCGGCCCCGCCAGCGCCGATCCCGACTACGGGCCGCTGCTGTTCCCGGGCCTGGATCCGATCCTGCACAGCACCGACGATCCTCGCCTGCTGGGCAAGGAGCGTCTGCTGGCCCGGGAGCGGTTGCTTTCCCTGGGGGTTGACCCGGCGCTTTCCGATTCGGTGCCCTCGCTGGCCAGTGTACTGTGGGCTCACGTCAGGAAGGGGAGCCAGGTCGACCTGAAGCGCCTGGTGACCGTGACCGAGGCCAACCCCGCCCTCGGCGTGGCGGTCGTTTTCCGATACCCCGAGTACTTCTTCCTGTTCCAGAATCCCCAGACGCTGCCCGGGGGCTTCGTGTACGTGCCGCCCCGCCCGGTCGACGCCCCGGAGGTCCAGCTGGTCGTCGACGACCTGGAGACCGCGCGGGAGCGCCGGCTGGCGTTGGCTCTCGACACGGCGCGCTACGAATCCCTGGACGTGCGGAGCCGCGAGGGGAGGGAGGGAGACCGTCGCGGGCTGTTGAACCTGACGATCCCGATCAAGCTCCCTCGCACGATCGAGAAGATCATTGGCCGCGGCGAGAAGACGAACATCAAGATCACCGGTCGCGAACACATCTCCATCGAGGGCGAGTCGAGCTGGAACAACCAGACCCTGGCCACGGAGCGGTCCAAGGGGGGCAGCAAGTTCCCCGCCCTGAACATGGAGCAGGAGCTGACCATCAACCTCTCGGGAACGATCGGGGAGAAGATCAACATCGAGGTCGATCACAACAGCCAGATGATCGGCCCGGATGCCACCAAGATCAAGCTGAGCTACCAGGGCGACGAGGACGAGGTAATCCAGTCCATCGAGACCGGTGACGTGGGGCTGACCCTGCCCGGCAGCCAGCTACTGGGTTACAGCTCCAACAAGTCCGGCCTGTTCGGCCTGAAGGTGGTGGGACAGGTCGGCCGGGCCGATTTCACGGTGGTGGCCAGCAAGCAGAAGGCCGAGAGCGCCGCCAAGTCGTTCAACAGCCGAGGGGGCGAGGTCAAGCCCCACCGCATCGACGCCTACGCCTACCTGAACAACCGCTTCTTCCGCCTTGACCTGCCGGATTACGGCATCTTCGCGCAACCTGACAGCCCCGGCCGCAATCCCACCAACCAGTTCATCTGGCCCAGCTCGGTCAAGGTGTACCAGTTCGTCGGCGGCGGCCGGCCGACCGATGTCGATGTCGACGACGTCGCTGTCTACGCCGACCCGACCGGCAAGTGGACCCAGCCGGACGGCCTCGACATCGACTGGAGCAGCGATTACGAGCAGATCGGTGAACGGTGGCGCCCGGTGGAATTCGAGCTGCTGCTGGACGAGCTGGGGCAGGTGGTCGCCATCGATCTCAAGCGGGAGATGGACCAGCACGACGTGCTGGGGGTGATCTACGACGTGGTAGGCGACCTGAGCCGGCCGACCGAGACGCGCCTCTACGAGGTGGGTGACGACCCCGGCGTGGACGACGGAGTCGGGGGTCCTGACCAGCGGGTGAACATCAACGGCAGACCCCACTACCGGATGAAGCTGCTCAAGCCCCAGAACCCCGAGTCC
>CAZAHC010000324.1:0-3088 GCA_964484595.1 uncultured Fibrobacteraceae bacterium
CCTGCAGGAGCAGGGCGCTGCCCGCCAGCCCGAACAGGACCAGCTTGCGGCGGCTATCCAATCGCCAGGTCAATGAGCCTGCCTCCGTGGGCGACGACCAGGGCCAGTCGCACGATGAACGCCGCCATGAACATGGTGCAGAGGGTCTCGGCGATTCCCTGCCTGAGCATCCAGTAGGCGATGAGCCCGGGAATGATATAGCCGATCGACTGGAGCAGGGCAGTGTCCACGCCGACGGCGAACATGGCGTTGAAGACCAGCAGGTGGCGGGTCAGGTAGCCGAAGAAGAATCCAGCCAGGACGCAGAAGACCAGGGTCCGCCGGCCGTAGAGTAGGACCACCCGGCCTAGCAGCTTCACGACCCCGTAGGTGAGCAAGGAGGCCAGCACGGTGCCGAGAATGCGCAGGGGCTGGTCCAGGAACAGCGCTATGTAGCCGGGCACCACCAGGCCCCCCGCGGCCAGGCCGAGGATCTCCGAGAAAACGAGGCTGACGACCAGCCCCAGCCCTATGGACTCGTAGATCACGATGCCCTCTCCCTGGTGTCGATCAGAGCCAGCAGCGCCTTGCCTACGCCGGCGATGTTGCCGATCCCGACCACCGTGGTGTGGGAGCCGGCGAGCTGGAGCAGGCGGCCCCAGATCAAAGCGGCGTTCTGGCCGCCGAGGTCGACCATGCTCTCCGGAGCGAGTCCCTGCCGCTTGAGCATGTCGGCGAAGAGACCGGTTTCCTCTCCGATCAGAACGTAGAAACCGGCGCGCAGCTCGCGCCCGAACAGGGGAGCCAGGTCCTTGCTGCGCCGCTGCCGGTCGGCGCGAATGTTCATCAGCAGGATGGTCTCGTCCACGCGGTCGGCCAGTTGCAGCCGATCCCAGATCCGGATGTAGGAGACCGGATCGTTGGCCGCGAAGGCGTTGATGAACTCTATTTCCTTGTCCCTTTCCCGGCAGCGCACCCGGGTCAACGCGCCCACATCAGGCCTTACCTGCCACATGCCGGCCAGGGCCTGTTTCCGCTCCACCCCGGCGGCGGCGCAGACGTCCAGGGCCAGGCTCACGTTCTCGGGGAACTCGACGTAATCGAAGCGTCCCAGTTCTTCCGGCGAGACCGCGGTGGGATCGCTGAGCCGCCAGGTGGAGCCGAGGCTTTCGGCGCACCCGGAAAATAGGGGCGCGAACTCCTCGTCGGCAAAGACCAGATGGCTCTCGCGGGGCACGGTGCCGGCCAGGTTGGCGGCGACGTCCTCCAGGCTGGGGCCCATCACTTCCACGTGATCAGGGCGCGCGTTGGTGATGACCCCGACGGTGGCGTGGACGATGCCGTGCTCGCACACCTGCTGCAGATCGGGCCGGATCGCCATGCACTCCAGCACCAGGGCCTGGACCTTTTCCGCCACCGCGGCCCGGAAGGTGGCCAGCTGCTCGCGGATGTTCGGCGCCCCCCGCCGACGCACCGGGCTCTCGCTGCCGTCGGCGTGGATGAGGCAGGCCGCCGAGCCGGTGGTCTTGGCCAGGGTGCGGATCCCGCCGGAGCGCAGGCCGGCGGCGATCAGGCGGGTCACCGAGCTCTTGCCGCGGCTGCCGTTGACGTGGATGCGGATCGGGATTCGCCGCCGGTGGAACGAGTGGCGGACCATCTCGAAGAGCCCCAGGCCGATCAGCAGCAACAGCAGCAGGAGGATGAGTTTCATGGCTCTCACAACCGCCGGGGGCGGCCCGGTTCTCGATGAATCCGCGGCGCCCCCGGCATAAAACCGAGCTTAGCGAACCAGCAACAGCTTCTGGGTCCTGATTTCTCCCAGCGTTTCGAGACGAAAGAGGTACACGCCGCCTGACGCGGGCCGGCCCAGGTCGTCCAGGCCGTCCCAGATCTCGAAGTCGGGCCCGGAAGGTGCCAGCCCATCGCGCAGGGTCCGCACCAGGCGCCCGGCGAGGTCGTAGATGCGCAGCCGGACAGGAGCGGCCCGGGGCAGGGCGAAGCCGATCCGGGTGGAGCCGCTCACCGGATTGGGCCAGCAGGGCAGCAAGCTCACCGACGATGGTCCGCCGGCGACAGCGGCCGCCGTGAGCGGGCCCAGCTCCGTGACCTGTCCGAACGGATGCAGGGCGGTCAGGAGATAGGCGGGCGATTCGTCCCCGGTCGCACCCGCGTCGAGGAAGTTCCGCGCCGTCGCCGGCAGCGGTTCTGGGGTGAGCGGCAGGACGTTGTCGCCGTCCAGGCGGCTGACCAGCCAGCCCAGAACCGGCCGGTCGTCGGCCGGGGTCCAGCTCAGCCGGAGCCCGCCAGGGGTGCTGGCGGCCGCGAAGGAGGCCAGGGCGTAGCGGGTATAGACCGGTTCGGCGGTCGTGAACTTGATCGCCAGACCGGGGCAGAGAGGCGCCGCCCCGTCCGTGTAGACGTTAGAGTAGGTCAGCTGCAGGCCATCGTCCTCGTCCGGCGACTCGATGCCGACCGTGGCGAAAGTCCGCAGGTGGTCGTTGTTGTTGACCTGCTTGTACAGGAAGAGGATCTCGCCGTCGCCGTGGGGGGGGATCGCCACATCGCGCAGCACCACCTGGAAGGTCTGCAGGTCGTCGATCTCGGGTCGGTAGTGCGACACCCGGCTCCACTCGATGGTGAAGGTCCCGGCGGCGACGTCATGATAGTAGAAGACGCCGTCGGGCCGGGGCCGGTCCTCGTCCTCGGGATCGGGGTGCAGGTTGTCCCAGAACGGGGCCACGATGGAGTGATCGCCGTGCGGGGAGGGGATCGGCCAGTTGTAGAAGTCGTTCTCGCCGGTGGTGTCGAAGGCGATCAGGCCGTTGTCGCTGACCCTGATCTCGGTGAAGGTCTGACCGTAGTACTGGAAGGGGAAGGGCAGGGCCACGACCTGCACGAAGCCGTCGATTATGAACGGGATCTCGGTGCCGGCGCCGCCGTAGGTCGGACTCAGCTCCCGCCACCGGTACACCGGCCGCTGGCCGGGGTAGTTGATGTCGGCGCTGTCGTAGGCGTAATACCCGTAAGTGTCAGGGCCCACCGGGGCTCCTATGTCCACGTTCCCCACCACGAGCGAGAAATTGCTGTCCGACACGTAGCCCTCGGAGGT
>CAZAHC010000325.1:0-3047 GCA_964484595.1 uncultured Fibrobacteraceae bacterium
CATGCCCGGACTTGTGCAGGTTACGGGCCAGACACATTCTCGGAGGCACAACCGAAGCTGTAGGATCAGTCGGTTTCGTCTGGCGGGCGGCGGCGGCGCTTCGTCTCGGCCCGTCGCTTTTTTTCACGCAGCCTTTTTTCGCGGGCCTCGCGGGTGGGTTGGCTTGGTACTCGGCGCCGGGGTCGCACCAGGGCGGCGCGTACGAGCCGGGCCAGCCGGGCGGCGACTTCTTCCCGGTTCCGATGCTGGCTGCGCCGGGTTCCGCAGCTGAGCACCAGCTCCCCGTTGCGATTGATGCGCCCGGCCAGCCGGGTCAGGAGCCGCTCCCTCTGGTCCTCGTTCAGGACCGCCGATTCCCGCACGTTCCAGCGCAGCTCGACCCTGGTGTCCGTGGTGTTGACGTGCTGGCCGCCCGGCCCGGAGGAGCGACTGGCGCGGTAGGTGATCTCCCCGCCGGGGATCAGCAGGCCGGAATCCACGAGAAGATCCTCGCTCACGGCTGACTCCTGGCGTTGGCCCCGTTCGCCGGGGCCACCTCCGTGAAGAGAGCGGCCAGCTGGTCGGGGGTGGTCTTGGCCGTGATGCCGAAGCGGCCGGTGTGCCAGGGGGAGGACGTGGTGTCCCAGGCCCGTGGGCGCAGGCTCACGGTGCCGGCGAATCCCACGGCGGCGGCGACGCTGTCCAGGGCCCCCGAGGCGAAACCGTACGGCCAGGCCAGGAAGCGGGATTCCGCCCCGATGCCGATGGCCAGGGCCTGCCGGCTGGTCAGCAGATCGGCCGTGACCGCGGCGAAGGGACTGGCCAGGGCCCGGCGGAGGAGGGGCGGCAGCCGGTCCGGGTCGTTCCGGGCCAGGTTCCCGGCCGTGGTCTCCAGGTCAGGGACATGGTCCGGATGCAGAAACACCGGCTGCCATCCCTGGTCGGTCGGGATCTTCCAGTGCAGATCGTGAGTATGGGAGTCGATCACCAGATGCCCCGAGGCGGCCATCTCGCGCAGCTGGTCCCAGGTGCAGATGTCGAGGCCGTTCCAGTGCCGGCCCACCTGAGCGGTGGGGACGAAGAGGTGGGCCCGGAAGCCGTACTCCCGCAGCAGCGGGAAGGCCAGGTCGTAGACGCTGATGTCGGCGTCGTCAATGGTCAGCACTACCGCCCGCGACGGGGGAGGCTCGCCGCGCGCGGAAAGGTCGGCCAGGTCGGCCAGGGTGAGAACCTCCACGTCCTCGTCGCGGAAGAACCGCAGGTGCCGCTCGAACTCGCCGCCCGGGATGGTCCAGAACTCCTTGGCGCCCAGGGTGGGAAGGTTCAGGATCACTGCCCCGACCACCCGCAGCAGGTACTCCGGGTCCACCGAGCGGCGGAAGTAGTGGTAGCAGAGCACGGGCACCCCGCCGCCCGGCGAGGGTGTTTCGGTCAGGGCGAGGTCCCGGGGCGGATCGAGGTAGGAATGGGGCTCGGCGTTGCCGGCGATAAGACGGCCACGGCCGGTCAGCCAGGCAGCCACGCCGAGCGTAACCAGGAGCAGCCCGGCGGCCAGGACGGCTAGCTGGCGCGTCTTCTTCGCCCGGGAAACCGATCGCGCGCTCAACCGGAACCGCCTAGAAAAAAGCTCGCAAGGACAGGTTCAGGAAATCCCGGCTGTAACCGCCCGTATCGGCGAGGCGGGACCGGGAGTGGCCGCCCTCGACCGCGAGCAGCAGACCAGCTCCGCAGCGCCAGCCGAGCCGGGCGGTGTAGCTGCCGACGGTGATGGGGTCGGAATCCTGTTCCTGTTCGCGGCCGACCCGGCCGGTCAGCCGCAACGTCCAGCGACGACCGTGGGTCCGGACCACCGCCTCCAGGCTGCCGTTGCGCATCCAGCCGGGGCTCCAGTATCCGGAACCGGGATAGTGGTTATTGAAGCCAAGGTAAGTGAACACCGGCGCCAGCGAAATATCAACCCTGCCCTCTCGCCGCCAGGTCAGGCGAGCCGAGCCGTACCGGCGCCGGTTGTGGTCGCTGTACGCAGCGTTCTCGGCGGCCAGGCTGAGCGTCCAGGGTCGGACCAGGCGCCAGTCCAGCGAGGCGCTGGCTCGCCGGGCGTGGATCTTGCGGCCCAGGGCCTGAACCGTCTCGACCGGCATGACGCTGCCGCCGAAGTCGGTGCGCAGCCTGGCCGCCGGCAACCAGGTGAGCCAGAGGTCTCCGCCGGGCTGGTCCCAGCGCAGCCGGTCGGAGCCGTCCGGGGCCACGGGGTCGTCGCTGGCGAAGCGATCGTACCAGCCGTAGGCGTGCACGGCCCAGTTGTGAGCCAGCGGCGCGAGCAGACCCAGGCCGAACCGCCAGCCGACCACCGTGCCGAGACCCGTCTGGCGGTAGCGGGTCCAGGCGGGTGTGGCCTGCAACAGGATCGACGAGCCTACCTCGCAGGTCCCGCTGGCGGTGAACCGGGCGATCCGCTGGTCGTCCGAGTCCCGGCTGCCCTCGGCGCGCAGCTCGAGGTGGGGCGTGTACTCGTCCAGGACCTTCAGCAGGAAGAGGCTGCTCTCCCGGCCGGCCTGGCTGTCCCCGGGGAAGGTCTTCTCGACTTCCCGTAAAGTCTTGAATCCTGACCGTAACCTATTGTCCCAGGTCAAGGTGCGCCCAAGGCCGATCCGGGCGCCCCCGTCGTCCGGGTCCTCGGCGACAAGCTGCCGGTAAAGCTGCAGGGCCTCGTCCTGGCGGCCGTTCCAGCTCAGGGCCAGGGCCAGCCCCTTGCGCACCGCCCGGTTCTGCCCGTCGGGATTGCGGATCAGGTGGCGGCGGAAGTAGAAGATGGCCCGGTTGGCATCCTCTCGCCAGAGTCGCTGGTAGGCGATCTGCTCGGCGATGGTTCCGACCAGCCGGATGTCGTGGCTCAACGCGGTCAGGAAATCCCGGACGGCCGCGCCGTGTCGCTCGGCGGCCGCATGCCGGCGCCCACTGGCGACCAGCTCGGCGGCGGCGGCCGCGGCGGCGGCCGAGACGAGGGGAGCGGGAGGGACCGGGGGCGCGGCGGGCGGGGCCGCCGCGCGGGGGGGGGGCGGGGCGGG
>CAZAHC010000326.1:0-3030 GCA_964484595.1 uncultured Fibrobacteraceae bacterium
GGCCCGGAAACAGTACCGGGTACGCAGTCGCCCGGCGACGCGGCGACTCCCGGCGGAAGCGGCTGGGTGGGCGAAGGTGTGGCCCAGACCATCCACCTTGCCGTCCTGAACGGGACCGCGCGGCCCGGGCTTGCCCGCAGCGTCGGCCTGGCCCTAGCGACCTTCGGTTGCGTGGCCCAGCGAGTCGGCAACGCCCCGGGCGACAGCTTTGCCCGGACGCTGCTCATCAACCGCCGGCTCTCCCGGCGGGCCGCCGCCTCCCTGGCCAATCGGCTGGGCGGCCTGCCGGTTCTCTGCGAACAGGACAGCCGCGTGACCGAAGATGCGGTGCTGGTGCTGGGAGCGGACTGGCCCGAAATCTGTCGCGCCCTCGGCCTGAGCCTCGCTCCCTCCCCTGCCGGCTAGGCTCTGTCCCTGGAATTTTGTTGTTGGTCGGCGCCGATCAGGGCTCTATAGTGGCCAGCGGAAAGAGCCAGGGCGTATGGGAGGGGAAGTCGCAGCCGGATGAAGAAGTCGTTGGGCACGGTGTCGTTGACCTTGCTGCTCGGCATCCTGATCGGGGCCATCTGCAGCGAGGTGATCGGACTTTTCCTCCACGAGGGCAGCATTGCCGAGCAGCTCTTCGTTCGCTACGTGACCTTCGGCCCCGAGGTGGCCCACTGGAACCTGGTCATCGTCGAGGTCACCTTCGGCTTCAAGATCCATTTCAACCTGATGAGCGTCATCGGTGTCTTTGTCGCTTCGCAGATCCTGCGCTGGTATCGATGACGGACTTGCGGGGGTGCTGACATGATTGCTGCCTGTGCCATCATTGGACCCATCGGGTGGCCGGAGCTGCTGGTGATCCTGGCCCTGGTTCTGATCATCTTCGGCCCCCGCCGCTTGCCGGATATCGCCGAGGCGTTCGGCAAGTCCATCCGGAAATTCCGCTCCGCAACCAAGAACGCCACCGACGAGGTGAAGAAGGAACTGGACGGGGTCACTCATGAGCCACCACCGGATCCCCCGCCGGAAAAAGACGAGCCCTAGTCGGCCCCTCTCGCCGCCGGAGGTCCCCGCCCCGGCCTTTTCGCGCGGAGCGGCGCCTTGAACCTGGCGCAGCTGCTCGACCGCCTGAAGGCGGACCAGGAGTTCCTGCGCAACGTGACTCGCTGGGAAGTCATACCTCCCCATGAAGGCCGGTACGCCGACTACCCCGCCGAGCTGGATCCGCGGCTGGTGGAGGTGCTGAAGGGACGGGGTGTCGAGCGCCTCTTCTGTCACCAGGCGGAGGCCTGTCGCCTGGCCGCGGCGGGCCGGTCCTTCGTGGTGATCACGCCCACCGCTTCCGGCAAGACCCTCTGCTACAACCTGCCGGTCCTGGACCGGATCCTGACCGACCCGCAGGCCCGCGCCCTATACCTGTTCCCGACCAAGGCGCTGAGCCAGGACCAGATGCACGAGGTGCACGGCATCGTCGACGACCTCGGCGTCGACATCAAGACCTTCACCTTCGACGGCGACACGCCGGAGACGGCCCGGCGTGCGATTCGCAGCAGCGGCCACATCGTGGTCACCAACCCGGACATGCTGCACCAGGGGATCCTGCCCCACCACACGCTCTGGGTGAAGCTGTTCGAGAACCTGCGTTACGTGGTGGTCGACGAGGTGCACCATTACCGGGGCGTTTTCGGCAGCCACGTCGCCAACGTCTTGCGCCGGCTGCGGCGCATCGCCGCCTTTTACGGGGCAGATCCGCTGTTCATCTTCTGCTCCGCCACCATCGCCAACCCCGGCGAGCTGGCCGGGGCGCTGCGGGGCGCGCCGGTCGCCGTGATCGACGACAACGGGGCCCCGCGGGGCGAAAAGCATTTCATCTTCTACAACCCGCCGGTCGTCAATCGCGAGCTGGGCATCCGGCGCTCGGTGATCAAGGAGTGCCGGGCGATCGCCGAGCGCTTCCTGCAGACCGAGGCCCAGCTGATCGTCTTTGCCCGGTCGCGGATGCGTGTCGAGCTGCTGCTGACCTACCTTGAAAAGGCCGGCCGGCGCGTGGGCAGTCGCCGGGGGGAGGTGCGGGGCTTCCGGGGCGGCTACCTGCCGACCGAGCGCCGCAGCATCGAGCGGGGCTTGCGCGACGGATCGGTCCGCGCGGTTGTCAGCACCAACGCCCTGGAGCTGGGCATCGACATCGGGCGGCTGGACGTCTGCCTCATGGCCGGCTACGCCGGGACGGTGGCCAGCACCTGGCAGCAGGCGGGCCGGGCCGGCCGGCGCCAGAACCTCAGCTGCGCCGTCCTGGCCGCCACCAGCAACCCGGCCGATCAATACGTGGTCAACAATCCGGACTACTTCTTCGGCCGCTCGCCCGAGCACGCCACCCTCGATCCGGACAACCTGGTGATCCTGATGAGCCACCTCAAGTGCGCCGCCTTCGAGCTGCCCTTCGCCGCTGACGAGCAGTACGGCGGCCAGCGGGTAACCGAGATCCTCGACTACCTTGTCGAGCAGGGGGTCCTGCACCAGGCGGCCGGGAGTTTCCACTGGATGGCCGACACCTATCCCGCCGAGGACGTCAGCCTGCGCAGCGCCGCTCCGGACAACGTGGTGATCGTGGACCGATCGGTCCCCGACGGGCGGGTCATCGGCGAGATGGATCTGTTCAGCGCCCAGGAGATGTTGCATGACGACGCCATCTACCTGCACGGCGCCCAGCAGTACCACGTGGACCACCTGGACTGGGAACGGCGCGAAGCCTTCGTCGAGCCGGTGCGGGTGGATTTTTACACCGACGCCCAGCGCAAGTCGGAGCTCAAGACGCTGACCAGCGAGGAGCGCCAGTCGGCGCCGCTTGGCGGCAAGGGAGTCGCCGAGGTCGGGCTGGTGTCCATGGTCACTGTCGACAAGAAGATCAAGCTGGGCAGCCACGAGAACGTCGGCGCCGGCCGGGTCCATCTGCCCGAGATGGAGATGCACACCATCACCTTCCTGTGGGAACTGCCGGACGAGATCGCCGCCGACCTGGCCGCCGCCGGCCTGGACCTGGGGGAC
>CAZAHC010000327.1:0-3029 GCA_964484595.1 uncultured Fibrobacteraceae bacterium
CAGGACGAGCCGGCTGGTGGCGCCAGGCACGCCGCCGAGACTCAGCCGCGCCAGGTAGAGCCCGGCCGGCTGGTCGGCCGGCTGCCACCGCACCCGGTGCGGGCCGGCGGGCAGGGAGCCGCAGTACAGCTCGGCCACCTTTCGCCCCGAGACGTCGTAAACCGCCAGCTCCACCTCCGCCGCGTCCGGCAGCTCGAAGAACAGGGTGACGATCGGGTTGAAGGGGTTGGGCCAGGCGCGCAGCTCGATCAGCCGCGGCGCCGTCCCGGCCACGCTGCTCGCGTCGGGGAAGAACACGTCCACGATCACCGGCAGGTGGTCACTGGACTCATGCAGGGCAACGGCGACCTCCCAGGGCACCGCCGAGTTGCCACCATTGATGATCGACTGGTTGAAGTGCAGGCCGTCGTTGCCGTAGGCCAGGTAGGTGTCAGGGAGGATCTCGACGCCGCTACCGTCCAGCAGATCGTCGGTGACCAGGATCTGATCGAAGCGGTCGTCCATCCCGCCGGTGGCGCCGCCCCCGAACGCGGTGGTCCGGGTGCTCTGGGTGTGGATGATGGCGTAACTGGCGTTGTTGTGCCAGTAACCCGTCTGGTCGATCGGATCGAAGAGCTGGCCGATTCCGGCCGACAGCAGCAACTGGTACGCGGGCTCGCCGGCATAGTAGATGTTCCAGTCGCCGGCCACCACGACCGGCAGGTCGGGTGGCAGGGTGTCCAGATAATCGCGCAGCACGGTGGCCTCCTCCAGCCGCTGCTGCTCTTCGCTGCTGCCCTGGCTGGCCTTCAGGTGCAGGGTGAACAGGCGGAACTCCTCGCCGGAGCCCACCTCGCGCAGCTGCCACCAGTCGATGTCCCGCAGGTCGGTATCGAGCCAGCCGTAGTCCAGGACCTCCACCACGCTCGGGCGATAGTAGAGGGCCCGGTCGGTGTCGTAGCCGTCGTGGAAGCCGGCCGCCGCCCAGGCGCCAGGCTCCACCACCTCGAGCACGTTGTTGAGGAAATGGTTCAGCCCGTTCGTGCCGAGCACCTCCTGGACCGCCAGCACGTCGATCGAGACCGATCCCAGCACGGTGCGGAAGTAGGGCACGCGCTGGGTGCCGGTGGACCCGGGGTAGTTGAGGATGTTCCAGCCGGCAACGGTCACCTCGGTGGCGGACACCTGGTTGACCAGCAGCAGGGGCAGCAGGAGGAGCGGGAGGATACAGCGTCGCATTTCGTTTCCCTCGCGAAAATGGATGTACAGAATCAAACCCGGATCTCCGCACCCCGGCACACCCCGCGGGTGCCCCGGGCAAACGGATCCAGGACCACATTTCCGCAATAATGATAACACATTCCGGGCCCGAATGCCCGTTCCGGTTCGGAAGGGATAAACACAGCTGGGTCAGGTTTTTGCCACGTAGCAAAAACCCCGGACCGCCAGGTCCAATTCCCCGGGCACCACCAGAAAAAACGGGACGGGAGGGCGAGAATCGCCCAAAATGGCGACGGCGCGGAGAGCCGCGAACCGCCGCGCCACCTCGGAGGCGAAAAATGTCCTTTTACTCCGAATTCGCCGGATACTACGAGGCGGTCTTCCCGTATCGCGACCTGGTGAACGAGTTCCTGGCCTCCCATCTCCAGGGCCCACCGCAGCGAGTGCTGGACCTCGGCTGCGGCACCGGCCACTACTGTGGGCGACTGGCCGCGGCCGGCCACCGGGTACTCGGCATCGACCTGGATCCGGCCATGATCGCCGTCGCCCGCCGGGAGTACCCCGCCGCCGGGTTCCGCCGGCTCGATCTTAACGACGTCCACACCCTCGCCGGCCCCTTCGACCTGGCCTTCTGCATCGGCAACGTGGCGGCCCACCTGCCGGGCGCCAACCTGCCCCGCTTCCTCTCTCGCCTGGAGAAGATCCTGGCGCCGGGCGGCAGGTGGATTTTCCAGGTGGTCAACTGGGATTTCATCCTAGACCAGGCGAAACCGCAGGGCAGCTACCGCTTCGACGATCGCCAGCTCGAAAACGAAGGAGTGATCTTCCGGCGTGAGTACCGGGACGTCTCCCCGGAGAGTCTCAGGTTCCTCACCAGCCTGGAGGGGCCGGAGGGAACCATATTCGCCGGGGAGGTGGTGCTCTATCCTGTGCGGGCCGGCCGGTACCTGCAACTTCACGAGCAGGCCGGGTTCACCCTGGCCGGACACTACTCGGACTACCTGCGGACTCCGTTCGATCCCGCCGCGAATGCGGCAGCAATCTACGTCTTCCAGTTCGACGGCTGACCGTTGGATCATGATCCGGGGAGTAGTCCGGCTTTCTATGGTATGGGTTGTGGTCCGGAGATTGTGTCCGACCGCCCGGGTTTTGCCACATGGCACAAATTGCCATAACTTCAATGATCTCAGGTCAGTACATAAACCTGGCGACAAAAGCACAAATTCAAACCCGAAAACTCAATCCAAGAGCTGTGGACCGGGGAATGGGTCCGGCTATCTGGTTGCCCGGCGATCACCTGACCGGACACATTCTCCGGGCCACAACTTATTTGATCAGCACGACCTTGGCCGTCTCCCGCCGCTCCTCCGCCATCAACCTGAGGAAATAGGCGGCGGCCGGGGCGGGATGCCCGTTTCCGTCGCGTCCGTCCCAGACGATCTCGTGCTCGCCGGCCGGGAAGAACTGGTCGGCCAGGGTGACTACCCGCCGGCCACGCAGGTCGAAGACCGCGAGCTGCGCTCGCTGCCCCCGATCCAGCGTGAAGGTCACGGAGGTGCGAGGATTGAAGGGATTGGGCCAGGCCTCGAGGCGCAGCGTCACCGGCGGCGGCAGGAAGGTCACGGCCGTGGGCAGGCTGCACTGGGGCTGCAGGACGAGCAAGGCGCCTCCGTACGGGCTAGTGTAGTGCTCGCCGGTGGCGTAGATCCAGTCCGGCCCGGCAAAGACCGCGTGGCAGACGAAGGGCCCGGTAGCGCGGCCGAGCCGCACCGGGTCGGCGGGATTGTTGATCGCAAAGACCTGCACGCCGGCCGGGTAGTTGTTCAGGT
>CAZAHC010000328.1:0-3024 GCA_964484595.1 uncultured Fibrobacteraceae bacterium
TTCCTATTCCCTGACGCTGGAGACCAAGATCTTCACCTGTGTCGAGCAGGTCCCCCACAAGACCGGGTCCTGGAAGTGAAAAGATACAAGACCCGGCCAGGTTGAACCTGGCCGGGTCTTAAAATCAGGAGGACGGACCGATGAAATTCGGGCAGAAACAATCGATCATGACAAGCCTCACCGTTCTGGTCCTCGGCCTGGGTTTGTTCGTGACTCCCGGGTGTGAGGAGGGACCCGACCCAGGTGCCCCCGAGCACGGGAAAACCGCGCTGTACGAGTGGAATCAAGAGCAGGGCGCGGAATTCGACCGGGTGGTGCCGGTGCCGGGCGGTCCCGTGAGGCCCGTCGGCCCCATACCCGACTGGCAGCAGGCCATCCAGGATTACCTGGTCGGGATCTTCGAGAAGCTGGCCAGCGAGGATCCGGCCCTGATCGAGGAGGGCGCCGGCGAGCTGTTCGAACTCCGGGAAGGCATCGCCCTCGACATCTTCGAGGCGTTGATGCAGGAGGACTGGCCGCTGGACGGAGACGGTGAGAACCCGGAGTGGAACGAGACCGACCTCGCCGCTGCCTTCGCCAGGACGGCCGGCGAGTGCGGACTGGGTGACGCCTTCGCCATGGTGACACCCGCCGGCTCATGCTGGGAAATGGATGTCACCGGGCCGGTCACCTTGCACGCCGGCAGCACGATCACGGTGAACTTCGCCCTGTACGGCCCGCACACGCATACCTTC
The DNA here is from genome assembly GCA_964484595.1 of uncultured Fibrobacteraceae bacterium. GTDB lineage: Bacteria > Krumholzibacteriota > Krumholzibacteriia > LZORAL124-64-63 > LZORAL124-64-63 > CAZAHC01. The sequence continues at coordinate 735 of CAZAHC010000328.1, forward strand.
AGCGAGGATGAGGTCTACAACGTGAACGAGACCTTCGGCGATTGCCCCGTACCGCCCTGCACCTTGATCAACACCTCCTCGGTGGACCTGATCGAGGTAGCGGTGACGATCCCGCTGGCGATCCCCACGGCGCAGTGGACCTACGGGGTCATCACAAGCGTGTCGGCGAGCCTCGACGTCTCGGCCGACCTGACGCTGACGTTCCGTTACTACCTGTGTCCGCAGCAGGTGGAGTGACTCCACTAGCCGGGAACCGGGACAGCCGAGCTCGAGGCAATTGCGCGGGGAGAGGGGCGGCCGGCAGGCCGCACCTCTTCTCGCCTTTCGCGGTTCGAGGCGATTGACAGGGCCAAGCGGGGTAAATTGACTCGGGTCGAGGCGGTGGCCGGAATATTACTCTGGGAAGAAGTGTCCACCGAGATCATGATATTTGATTCCCTGCTTGTGAAACCCGTCTCCGCCACCTGCAACCTGGCGTGCGATTACTGTTTTTACCTGGGAAAGGCCGAGCTGTACCCGGACCAGCAGGGCCAGGCGATGAGCGACGAGGTCCTCGAGGCGCTGATCCGGCAGGCGATGACCGGGACGACCGGTCCGGTGAACATCGCCTGGCAGGGCGGCGAACCCATCCTGGCCGGACTCGGTTTCTTCGAGCGAGTCGTCGAGCTGGAGCAGAAGCACGGACGCCCCGGCCAGGTCGTCAGCAACGCCATCCAGACGGACGGCCTGCTCCTGGACGAGAAATGGGCCCGGTTCCTCCGCCGTTACCGGTTCCTGGTCGGTCTTTCCCTGGACGGCCCGGCCGAGCTGCACGACGCCCACCGCCTGACCCGTGACGGCCGACCCACCTTCGAGCTCATCTATCCCAAGATCGAGTTGCTGCGGGATCACGGAGTCACCTTCAACCTTCTGGCGGTCGTCAACGACGTGACGGTCCGGCATCCCGAGGCTCTCTTCCGGTTCTGCCTGGACAGTGGCGTTGGTGTTGTCCAGCTGATCCCCGCCGTGGAATTCACGGCCGGCGGCCAGGCCCGGTCGTTCTCGGTGCTGGCCCACCAGTACGGGGCCTACCTGTGCCGGATCTTCGATCTCTGGCTGGGCGAGGACGGACCGCCCGGCCGACCCCCCGGACCGGGGCCGAGGAACGGCCGCAGGTTTCGGTCCGGATGTTCGAGGCCTTGCTCGCTCAGCTCATCGAGGGCGAAAACGGCGTCTGCTTCTTCGGGACCGAGTGCGACTCCTACCTGCTGGTCGAGGCCAGCGGCGATGTCTACCCCTGCGACTTCTTCGTCCAGCCGGACCTGAGACTGGGCAACCTGGTCTGGACCTCGCTCCGGGAGCTGGCTCGCCACCCGGCGCGACGGCGGTTCGCCGCCGTCAAGAGGGACCTGCCCGCCCAGTGCCTGGACTGCGAGTGGTTTCCCTACTGCCGCGGAGGCTGCCCCCGGGTACCGGCGGCCAGGGTCGCCGAACTACCTGTGCGAGGCGTACCGCCGGTTCTTCCCCCAGGCTCTGCCGCGGTTGCGCGAGGTGGCCCGGTCGATCCGCCAGAGCCGGGGACGGCACCTGGGTCGCAACGAGGAATGCGGCTGCGGCAGCGGACGGAAGTTCAAGAAATGTTGCGGGACGGGCGGTCCGTGAGGTCGGTGGGACCCGGCCTCGCACCGCGACTCCCCTCCTTATCCGGTAGATTTCCGGAAAACCGGGCAAGATCCGCTGGCGCCGGGCCGGACCGGTGACTAATTTCTGGTATTGTGACACCTGGTTCAGCCTGGAGGGGGTTGACATGAGCAATGCCAGACCGGAATACAGTTGTCCTCATTGCGGGTCCCGGCTCCTGCCCTGGCAGAGCCCCGATCTGACATCCTGGGGGGGCAAGATCCAGTACATCTGCTTCAGCGACGAGTGTCCCTACTTCGTGCGTGGCTGGGAATGGATGAAGCAGAAGTACGACGTTGTCGCCTCCTACCGGCACCGCCTCGATCCCGAGACCGGCGAGACCGGTCCCCTGCCGGTGTGGTCGGACAGCGCCCTGAAGAAGAACGTCGTTTCCGAAGAGGAGAAGCAAGTTGACTGACGAGAATAGCGGCAAAGCCTCGGCGTCCGAACCGTCGCCCCTGAGCAAGCTCAAGGAGAAGATCCTCAGCGATTACGAACGAATGAGCCTGGACGACGAGTTCTGCTTCGGTTGCCACCGTGACGTTCCCTGCTTCAACGAGTGCTGCGGCGACGTGAACATCTTCCTCACCCCCTACGATGTTCTGCGCATGAAGAACGCCCTGGGCCTGGA
>CAZAHC010000329.1:0-3015 GCA_964484595.1 uncultured Fibrobacteraceae bacterium
CCGCCGGTAGATTTCAGGTTCATCACGGTCTAGAAAGCGGTACAATGGGACCGGTTCGCCAAGGACCAGCGTTCTGGGCCTTGCCAGCTCTTTCCCCAGACCCCTGAACGGAGCAGTCATGGACAACCCCTCCCCAGCCAGCCAGCCGGGACCCGCCGAGGCGTCCGGGCAGCCCGAACAGATCTCGCTCGCCCCCACGGGGGAGAGTTTTTCCCTTCCCGAAGTGGAGGAATACGAGGCCGAGTTCCTGCGGCTTTCCCGCCTGGTCGATGATCAGCGCGCGGCCGGCCGGCAGATCGTCGTGGTGATGGGCGTCGGTTTCGTGGGCGCGGTGATGGCTGCCGTCGTCGCCGACGCCACCGACGCCGCCGGCCAGCCGAACAAGTTCGTCATCGGCATGCAGCGGCCGAGCGTGCGCAGCTACTGGAAGATCCCTCTGCTGAACCGCGGCCTGCCGCCGGTGAAGGCCGAGGACCCGGAAGTGGAGGAGATGATCCACCGCTGCGTGGTCGAGAAGAAAACCCTGACTGCCACCTTCACCTACGACGCTCTCAAGCTCGCCGACGTGGTGGTAGTTGACGTCCAGTGCGACTTCCTGAAGGAAGATCTCGGCAACGTGCGCACCGGCCAGACCGACATGGCCGCCCTGGAGCAATCCTTCGGCGTCATCGCCGAGCGGATCCCGCCGGAGTGCCTGGTCTTGATCGAGACTACCGTCGCCCCGGGCACGACCGAGCAGATCGCCTACCCCTACCTGAAAAAGGGTTTACTGGCTCGCGGCATCCAGAGCGAGCCCCTGTTGGCGCACAGCTACGAGCGGGTGATGCCCGGCCGCAACTACGTGGCCAGCATCCGCGACTTCTGGCGAGTCTGCAGCGGGATCAACCAGGAATCCCGCGACCGGGTGGAACGGTTCCTGACCGAGGTTCTCAACACGGACGAATACCCCCTGACCGTCCTGGACAAGCCGATCGAATCGGAGACCGCCAAGATCGTCGAGAACAGCTTCCGGGCCACCCTGCTCGCCTTCATGGACGAGTGGAGCCTCTTCGCGGAGCGGAACGGTGTTGATCTAATGAAAGTCATCGAGGCGATCAAGATGCGTCCCACGCACCAGAACATGCTCTTTCCCGGACCGGGCATCGGCGGCTACTGCCTGCCCAAGGACGGTGGCCTGGGACTGTGGGCCTACAAGCACATCCACGGCTGGAGCGACGACATCTTTCGGATCACCGCCCAGGCCATCGACATCAACGACACGCGCGGCCTGCACGCCGCCGAGCTGGTGCGCGATACCCTGCGGGAGATGCACCGGCCCATCGCCATGGCCAAGGTGCTGCTCTGCGGAGCGAGTTATCGCGAGGACGTGGGGGACACCCGGTACAGCGGCAGCGAGCTGATCGTGCGCAAGCTCTCGGAGATGGGGGCCGACATCCGGGTCCACGATCCCTACGTCGACAAGTGGTGGGAGTTCGCCACCCAGGACGATTACCCCGCCGGCCGTAGCCTGGCCAGGTTCTTCCGCAACCAGGAGCGCCTGAAGGACCTCGAGGTCCAGAAGGACCTCCGTCAGGCCTTGCAGGGCTGCGACGCGGTGGTCTTCGCGGTCCGGCACGAGGAGTACTGCCGGCTCACCCCGGACGAGGTGGTCGAGGCCGCCGGCCAGCCCCTGTCCGTTGTCGACTGCTTCTGCCTGCTCGACGACGCGGCGATTCGCCGTTACTTCGAGCTCGGTTGCGAGGTCAAGGGTCTCGGGCGCGGGCACGTCGAGAGGATCAAGGAGAGCGTGAGGTCGGGCTGAGATCCGGGAAAAGACGCCACGGGAGCCGAAAGCTGTGAATCAGTTGCTTGCCACCCACTGGGGTCGTTCGGGCGAGATGTAGAGAGGGTTTTGCTGTTGGCGCTTCGTTCTCCGGACTCCCGCGGCGGTTGCCTGGTTTGGGGATTTTCCAAGCAGGCGGGGGAATTATAATCCACCGCCTGGTCTTTGTCAAAAGGTTAATTGAAATTGAAACTATTGCCCCGTCCTAGCCGCCGGGAGCCGGGGACGGTTCCGCCCGCCCGATGCCGGCCGATACCTCTGCGATCAGATCCTGAAGCAGATCCTTTTGCAGTGGCTTGGAGAGGTAGGCATCCATGCCTGCTCTCTCGCAGGCCGCCTGGTCGGAGGCGGTTGCGTGAGCCGTCAGGGCGAAGATGGGGACGTGGCCGCCGGTCGCATTTTCCTCTTCCCTGATGATCCGACAGGTCTGCAGGCCGTCCAGCTCCGGCATCTGGATGTCGAGCAGGATCAGGTCGAACCGACCCTGGCGCCAGGTGTCCAGCGCCTCGCGGCCGTTTTCGGCCAGGGTCACCCGGTTTCCCCATCTCTGCAGCAGCTTGTGGATGAAGGCCCGGTTGATCGGGTTGTCCTCGACAACCAGGATATCGAGCGGCCCGATACCGGCCGGCGGCCCGGCCGGAGACGGCTCGCGTCGCTCCGGAACCGTCGCCCCTGCCAGGGCCGAGATCAGCCCCTGGCGTAACTGCGTGCTCACTATCGGCTTGACCAGCCGCAGCGCCCGGCTCGAAGCACCGGGGGCCTTCTCGGGTTTTTCCCAGGAGTACCCCATGGTGAGAACAACCGGCTGCCGGCCGGAACCGGTCGGAGGCAGCAGCTTGTCGAGGTCGGGTATCCCCTCCTTGCCGAACCGGGAGCTGACCAGGTAGAAGTCGCCTGGCTTCCGGGCAGCCTCGTCGGATCTTGCCCAGCGGCGACACGATTCCAGGGAGTCGAACCTGAGGGTGGTGATGTCGAGGACCGCCAGCATCTGTTCCAGTACCCGGGCCGTGGCGAGGTGGCTCTCGACGATGACCGCCCGCATTCCTCTCGGGCTCAGGGGCGGGTTGCCTGCCGGCTTTCCCGCCAGCGAGAGGACCGGGCTGAAATGGAAGGTGCTTCCCTTCCCCGATTCGCTCTCGACCCAGATTTCCCCGCCCATCATGTTTGCCAGCTTCTTGCTGATGGCCAATCCC
>CAZAHC010000330.1:0-2970 GCA_964484595.1 uncultured Fibrobacteraceae bacterium
CCGCGGCGGGGGATATTGTCACCCCTGCCGGACAGGTTCTGGGGCGGCACCGGGGATTGGTACATTACACCGTTGGTCAGCGTCGCGGCCTGGGGGTGTCGGTCGGTGAACCACTGTACGTGCTGGCCATCGACCGCCCTCGCAACCGGCTGGTCGTGGGTCCGGAACGAGGACTTGCGGTTCGACGTATCCTGTGTGACTGCTTCACTGCCGCCGTGGCTGATTTCCCGGCCGCGGGCCCACCCGGCGGCAGTTCGGGTTCGCACCTGGCGCGGATCCGCCACCGGCACCGCGGCGTCCCGGTTGCGCGCTGGTCGCTGACCAGCGATCGGCTGGCGGTCGATCTAGCCGAGCCGGCCAGCGGCGTTGCGCCCGGGCAGGCGCTCGTGCTCTACCGGGATGACCTGGTCCTCGGCGGCGGACGTATTTTCGATACCGGGTAACCTGATCAGGGGAGGGAGACCGATGGCTTCGCTGTGGCGCCGCAAGCCGGTGCGCATCCTGACGATTCTGGTGGTGGTCGTCGTGGTGCTGGTTCTGGTTGGACGCTTCCTCGTCCCGGCCGAGAAGGTGCGCCGGCTGGTGATCGACCAGATCGAGCAGGCCACCGGCGCGGAGGTCGGCTTCGGCGAGGCCTCCGTCGCTTTCTGGCCCCGGCTGAAGGTGGTCGTCGCCGAGGGGGACATAGCCGGCACCGGCGAGGCCCTCGCCGCCGCCACCGGGACCCCCAACAACCTTGTGTCCTACCGGATCGGCCTGGACCGCCTGGAGATCGATCTGGCCCTCGGTCCCCTGTTCAAGAAGAGAATCGAGACCGGCAAGCTCCGGCTGATTGCCCCCCGCATCGAGGCGATCACCCTGCCGCCCGAACCGCCCGTCCCCGGCGAGGACGGCGGCGGGCAACCGGCAGCTGCGGCTGGTGAGGCAGTGCCAGCAATACCCTGGGAACTGGCGGTGGCCGGGGTGGAGATTCGCGACGGGAGCCTCCGCTGGCAGGAAGAGGACACCGGTCGGCAGGTTGCCGTCGACGGCTGGCAACAGGAGATCCAGATCGGTGAGATCAGCCTGCTGCTGGCTCGCTTGGCGGCCTTCCAGGCGGGCGGTGATCCCGGCGATGAGGTTGCGACGAGCTCGGACGTCAACCTGCAGACCCGGCTCGCCAGGGTCTCGCTGGCGGGGTTCGGCGGCTCGGCGCCCGTGGTGGTGGAGGATCTCGAACTCGCCGGCGGGTTGTCGGTGCCGTCCGGGGCGGACCGGCTGAACCTCACGGTCAGCGAGGCGGCGTGGCGACATTTGGCCGTGGCCGCCGACCTCGAACTCACGGCGCCGGCGCCGGCCGGGTCGAAGCTGCGCGGGTCCTGGCAGCTGGTGCCGGCGGCCCTGGGCGACCTGGTGGCGGATCTTTCCACCCTGGCGCCGCCCACCGAATCGCCGGTGAGCGATTGGCTGGCCCAGGAGCCCTTCCGTGCCGGGCAGTTGCAGCTGTCCGGTAGCCTGCAGCTGCCCTGGCCGTTGCCGGCGGAAACACCACCGGAGGTGCTGACCGCGGGGCTGACGGTCTCCGGCGAAATCGCCGGCGGCCGGGTGGCCCTGCCCGACGGCAGGGGAGAGGTCGAGCTTGCCGCGGAGCTGGAGGTGGCCGGGAACCGCCTCGAGGTGCGACGGTTCTCTGCCGCCGAGCCGGGCGGGGCGATTGCGCTGTCCGGGGTCCTGAGCGCCCCGCTACCCGGGGCGGCGGGTCGGCTGCACGGTGAGGTGACCGGCGGGGCCGACCTGGCCCGGCTGATGGGCTTCCTGCCCGAGCCGCCCGCGCTCCCCGGCCGGGACCCGGGCTCGACGCCACCCGTGCAGATGAGCGGGCGGTTGAGCTGGCTTGCCAATGCGGACCTGGCCGACCCGCCATCCCTGGCGGACGTTCCCGCCTGGCAGGCCCTCCTGGAGGACGGGAAGCTGACCGGGATCGAGCTGTCCGGAGAACTCGCCGATCTGGTCCTGACCGGCGTGACCCCGGGGGAACCCTGGCGGCTGGAGGCAGCCGGTTTCCAAAGCGATCTGCGGACCGCCATCTTCAACCTGGACGGCTTGTCGCACCCGGCGGCCCGCGGCGGGGCGACCGGCAAGGCGCTCCAGCTCTTGCCCGAGCCCGAGCTCCAGTTCGACCTGAACGTTGCTTTCCTGGACGTGGACCGGCTGGTCCAGCTTTTCACTCCTCCCGAGCAGACCGCCTGGCTGGATACCGGTCCGCAGTGGCCGCGGCACCTGCTGGACGGACTGGTTGGCCTGGCGTACGCGGCAGCCCCGGAAACGGCCCCCGCCAAGCCGCCGGGAGAGTCGATCCCGGCCGACCTGAAGGTAAAGTTCACCGGCCGCGCCGAGCAGGTGATTCTCCAGAAAGCGCGTTACGACGATATCAAGTGGCGCGGGAGGCTGGTGAACAGGAGGTTGTTCTTCGGCTCGGTCACCGGCAACCGGAGCGGCGGCCAGATCCGGGGCCAGGGTGACATCAATTACCGCTCCGACCCTTATGGCCACCTGACCTTCTCGGCCGAGGCGACCGCGGTTCCCGCCCAGGCCCTGGTCCAGCCGTACGCCCCCGGCATCGCGCCCATGCTCCTGGGCGACCTGTCCGCCACGGTCAACGGCAACTGCAGCCTGAAGGACAAGGACGCCGTGCTGGGCAGCTTGACCCTGGACGGGGACGCCGCGGCGACCGACGGCTCGATCGACGCCAACTCCCTGCTGGCCGGTATCAGCTCCTACCTGGGTGATCGGCAGGATCTGAAGCTGATCCGGTTCCGGGAGTTCGGCCATCATTTCGAGGTCAGGCAGGGCCGGTATTTCCTGAAGAACCTGTGCGTCAGCGGCCTGGACACCGACTGGTGGGGGGACGGCTGGCTGGGCTTCAAGGGCGGCATCGACCTGAAGCTGGCAGTGAAGCTGCCCGCCGGTTTCCAGCCTCACCTCGGGGAT
>CAZAHC010000331.1:0-2967 GCA_964484595.1 uncultured Fibrobacteraceae bacterium
CCGAGTGCGATTTCTTCAGCATCGGATCGAACGACCTGATCCAGTACACCCTGGCCATGGACCGGAGCAACAGCCGGGTTTCCTATCTCTACCGTCCCCTGCATCCGGCCATCCTGCGCCTGCTCAGGGACGTGGTCGAGGCCGCCCACGCGGCCGGTATCTGGGTCGGGCTTTGCGGTGAGATGGCGTCGGAGACCAGGCTGGCCGAGGTCCTGCTCGGCCTCGGTCTCGACGAGCTCAGCCTGCACGGGGCCGCCCTGCCCAAGGTCAAGCAGGTCATCAGGTGGACGCCCCTGACCGAGGCCCAGGAGCTGGTCGCCGAACTCGCGACCCTGAAAACCGCCCCGGAAACCGATGCCTTCCTGGCCCGTTATCTCGAGCGGAAGAAGCGATTGCGTCACCAGCGGGAAGTCGGCTCATGAACGATTCACCAGCCCAGGGCGCAGATCGGATGTTCTCGCTGGTGGAGGATCTGCCCGGACAGCTGGCCCGGAGCGGCACCCTGCCCGGTCTCGACCGCCTGGAACGGTTGTCGCGTCGGCCGCGCCGGGTCCTGCTCTGCGGCATGGGGGGCTCGGCCATTGCGGGCGATCTCGTCCGGCCCTTCCTGGCCGGCGAGAGGTTCAGCCTGGACGTGTCCCGCGACTACGGATTGCCCGCCTGGGTGGATGAAGGCACCCTCGTGGTCGCCAGCAGTTATTCGGGGAACACCGAGGAAACCCTCTCCGCCCAGGAAAAGGCCAGCCGGCGGGGTTGCCCCCTGCTGGCCCTGACCTCCGGCGGCGAGCTGCTGGCCCGCAGCCGGGACGACGCCGGGCCGGCCGGCGGGTTCGGGGCCGTGGTTCTGCCGGGCGGCCTGCCCCCGCGCGCCTCGCTCGGGTACGGCCTCGGCAGCCTGCTCTGGGGACTTCACCGCCTCGGCCTGATCGAGTCTCCGGGTGCGGAGATCGACCAGGCCGTGGCAACCCTGACGGCCGGCAACGAGATCCACCGGCCCGCCTCCGCCGACAACCCGGCGGTGCGGCTGGCCGGGCTCTGCCAGGGGCGGTTCGTGGTGCTCTACACCACCTCGCCCGAGGCCCACGGTGCCGGCCTGCGCCTGAAGACGCAACTCAATGAAAACGCGAAGTGTCCGGCGTACAGCGTTCCCCTGCCTGAACTTGACCACAACGACATCGTCGGCTGGAACCTCGGGCCCGACCTTCGCGAACACTTCGTGCTGCTGGTGGTGCGGGGGGGGGACGAGGGGGAACGCGCCCGGCAGCGGGCCGCGGTCAGCGTGGAGCTGCTAGCCGACCAGTTCACGGCTACCGGAGAGATCACACCGCGCGGGCCCGCGACCCTGGCCAGGATCCTGTCCCTGGTCCAGTTCGGTGATTATCTTTCCTGCCACCTGGCCGTGGCGACGGGAGTGGACCCCGTCCCGGTCGAACGAATCGACGTCCTCAAACGACGGCTCGCAGAAGGGCAATCCGCATGAAGGCCGTGATCCCGGCCGCGGGAATCGGCACCCGCCTCAGACCCCATACCCTGAACAAGCCCAAGGCGCTGCTGCCGGTGGCCGGCCGGCCCATCCTGGGCCACATCGTCGACGATCTGACCGCCGCCGGCATCGACGGTTTCGTGATCATCGTCGGCTACGGGCAGGAGAAGGTGCGCGACTGGCTCGCCACCGAGAGGCCGGCTTTGCCGGTGACCTTCGTCGAGCAGGCCGAGCGCCTCGGCCTGGGGCACGCCGTCCGGACCGCCCGGACCGCCCTGGCCGACGAGCCCTTTTTCTGCATTCTCGGGGACACGATCCTCAAGGCCGATTATGCGAAGTTGCTGGCCGCCGACACCAGCCTCATCGCCGTCCGGGAAGTGGAGGACCCCCGGCGGTTCGGCGTGGTCGAGATGGACGGCGAGTGGGTGACCCGGTTCGTCGAGAAGCCGGATCAACCCCGCAGCAACCTGGCCATCGTCGGCGCCTATCTGTTTCACGATCCGGCAGCGCTGTGGACAGCGCTGGACCGGATCGTGGCCGACGATATCCGGACCAAGGGTGAATTCCAGCTGACCGATGCGCTGCAGCTGATGGTCGAGGGCGGGTGTCGGTTCCGGGCCGAGCTGGTGGCGGACTGGTATGACTGCGGCGAACGGCAGACCTGGCTCCAGACGAACCAGGTCCTGCTGGCCCAGCAGGAGGGACGAGCGGCCGAGGGGGTGACCCCTCCCTGCGCCCTGGGCCGCGACGTTGTCCTGAGCGGCTCGCGGATCGGGCCGCACGTGAGCATCGGCCCCGGCTCCAGGATCGAGAACTGCGAGCTGGCCGACTGCGTCGTCGGCGCCAATTCGCGACTGGTCGCCTGCCGTCTCACCGGCAGCTTGGTCGGCGACAACTGCCTGCTCGAGGGCGCCGAGGGCCAGGTGGACGTGGGCGATTTTTGCCAGCTGCGGTGCCGGGGCGGCAGGAGTGAAACCGGGCCGGAAGAAGCCTGACGGTAGCGCCGACCGCACGGAACAAGGAATAGAACCTGCCGGGTAGCTACCCGGAAGTGGCACGGAAAGGAGCAGCCCATGGCCGAGCGGCGTCTCTTCACCAGCGAGTCAGTCACCGAGGGGCATCCCGACAAGGTCGCCGACCAGATCTCCGACGCCATCGTCGACGCCATCCTGGCCGCCGACGCCTCCGGCCGGGTCGCCTGCGAGACCCTGGTCACGACCGGGATCGCCTTCATCGCCGGGGAGATCACGACCGACACCTACGTGGACATCCCCACCTTGGTCCGGGACACCATCAAGGGGATCGGCTACACCTCGGCGGACTTCGGCTTCGACTTCGCCACCTGCTCCGTCGTCACTTCCATCGACGAGCAATCGGCCGACATCTCCCGGGGTGTCGACACCGGTGGCGCCGGCGACCAGGGCCTGATGTTCGGGTACGCCTGCCGGGAGACCGATGTCCTGATGCCCTTGCCGATCACCATC
>CAZAHC010000332.1:0-2962 GCA_964484595.1 uncultured Fibrobacteraceae bacterium
CCCACACAACCCATACGTCCTCCGCTACCGAGACGCCGCGACTCCCACACGCCTGACATGGACAATCCTGAGCACAACGCCGTTTCAGCGACAGAGAGCTCAGGAGCGCCGATGAGACGAGCCTGCTCCGACCCCGCGTTCGGTAATGCCGTGGGGCTCGTTGGCCAGCGCGAGGGAGTTGTCCAGGTAGACGTCGTAATGCCCTGCGTCCAGGTCGTAGACGATCGCCACCGTGAACGGTCTGCCTGTCTGGTAGGTCCCGATGAGGGTGGGGAAGGTGTTTTGATCTCCGTAGGAAATGTTCCGGTCCGGCTGGAAGTTGAGGTTGGTGAACATATGCGCGCTAGATCCCTGTTCCCTGACGTAGATGCAGAATGAATGGCCGGAGCCCGGTTCGTGAAACCACAAGGTGGCCATGACGGCGACGGTTCCGGTGGTGATCTCGGCGCTGCCCAGGAATTCGAACAACACGCAGCCGACCGCGTAATCGTCGTTGTCCTGAATCTCAAGGCTGGGGGTGGCCAGCGGATCCGCCCTCACGGTTGCGATGATCTGAGACCCGACCTGGACGGGCTCGCCCAGGGTGGGGCCGCCCGTGCCGATGGGCGTGTCGAGTGGTTTGTCGTTGAAGTTCGCCTGGAGATAGACCGTGTCGGCTGCGGCGGGAATCGCCGCCAGGATAAGGGTACCGAGGAGAAACCACCCTTTTTTGGATCTCATGATATCCTCCCACGGAGAAGTGGTTTTGAGAGGGGCTCAGATCCTCGCCAGCGCCTGCCGCAGGTCGGCGAGGATGTCGTCCACGTCTTCGAGTCCCACGGATAGACGAACCATCGCCGGGTCGATTCCAACCTGGCGCAGTTGCTCCTCGTCGTAGGTCGAGTGGGTCATCGTCGCGGGATGCTCGATCAGGGTGTCCACGTCGCCGAGGCTCACGGCCAAGGTGCACAGCTCGACGCTGTCCATCACCACCTTGCCCGCCTCGCGCCCCCCCGCGACCAGGAAGCTGACCATGCCGCCGAAGCCGCGCTGCTGGCGCCGAGCCAGCTCGTGCTGGGGGTGGGTCTTCAGACCGGGATAGATGACCTCGGTCACCTTCGGGTGGTAGCTCAGGAATTGCGCCACCTCCCTGGCGTTCTCCTGGTGCCGGTCCATCCGCACCGGCAGGGTCTTGAGGCCGCGCAGCAGAAGCCAGGCGTTGAAGGGTGAGATGCAGCCTCCGACGTCGCGCAGGATTTCCATCCGCGCCTCCAGGATCCAGTCCTGCTTGCCGACCAGGATACCCGCCACCGTATCGCCGTGGCCGCCGATGTACTTGGTGGCGCTGTGCAGGACGATGTCGGCACCCAGCTCGAGTGGGTTCTGGTTGTACGGCGTGCAGAAGGTGTTGTCGACCAGCAGGGGAATCCCGGCCTGCCGGGCGATCTGGCCGAGGGCCTCGAGGTCGGTCAGCACCAGGGTGGGATTGGCTGGGGTCTCGGTGTAGATCAGCCGGGTCCGCTTGGTGATGGCCCGGGCGAAGTTCTCGGGCTCCCGGGCGTCGACCTCGGTCACGGTGATCCCCATCCGCGGCAGGGTCTGGGTGAAGAGCTGATGGGTGCCGCCGTACAGGGTGTCGCCCGACACGATGTGGTCCCCGGCCCGGCAGCAGGTCAAGACGGCGGTGGTGGCGGCGGCCATGCCGCTCGCGAAAGCCAGGGCCGCCTCGCCCTTCTCGAGGTAGGCCATCTCGGTCTCCAGGGCGGTCTGGGTGGGGTTGCCCAGCCGGGTGTAGACGTACCCGTCGTCCTCCCCGGCGAAGATCGCCGCGCCGTGGTCGGCGTTCTCGAAGGCGAAGGTCGAGCTCTGGAAGATGGGCGTGCTGACAGCCCGGATGGGCCGCTGGCCCTGGTGCTTGTCCAGGTGCTTCTTGCCGTGAATGCAGAGGGTGGAGAAGCCGTAGTTCTTGCCTTTCTTCATTTCCGGCCTCCCTTGCCGCTCCTGGCGGCGGGTTTCCCGGTCCGGCGACGGACGGGCAGCAAGGCCTTCAGCTCCGCCAGGTGAGTCAGGGACTCCCAGGTGAAATCGGGGTCTGGGCGGCCGAAGTGCCCGTACTGGGAGGTGGCGGCGTAGATCGGACGGCGGAGATCTAGGTTCTCGATGATCCCGGCCGGGGAGAGATCGAACTGCTCCTGGGCGATCCGGGCCAGCCGGTCGTCCGGCAGGACGCCGGTCCCGTGACTGTTGACCTCGACGGAGATCGGATCGGGGAAACCGATCACGTAGGCGGCCTCCACGGTGCAGCGCCGGCAGAGGCCGGCGGCGACGAAGTTCTTGGCCACCCAGCGGGCGCCGTAGGAGCCGCTGCGGTCCGGCTTGGTGGGGTCCTTGCCGCTGAAGGCGCTGCCGCCGTGAGGACAGGCCGCGCCGTAGCTGTCGGCGGTGATCTTGCGCCCGGTCAGACCGGCGTCGGCGCGTGGACCGCCCTCGGTGAAGGCGCCGAGGGGGTTGATGGCGACGTCGGTGGCCTTGGTCAGCAGCCCGGTGGGCCCGAGCACCGGCTTGACGACGAGCCGGCGCAGATCGCGCCGCACCCGGGCCAGCTCGACGCTGCGGTGATGGTGGGCGGAAAGGACTACATGTGACAGCTCGCGGGGCCTGTCCTTCTGGTACCGGACCGAGACCTGGGTTTTCCCGTCCGGGTAGAGATAATCGAGCTTGCCCTCACTCCTGACCGCGGCCAGCCGTTCAGCCAGGCGGTTGGCGAGAAAGGCCGGCGCGGGCATGAAATTCAGGTCGACCGGCAGGGCTTTGCCCTCGTCGGTGGCGTAACCGACGACGATGCCCTGGTCACCGGCGCCCTTGCGATCGACCCCGAGGGAAACGTCCTCGGACTGTTCCTCGAGCATGACCACGACCGCGCAGCTCTGGAAATCGAAGCCGGTGGAGGGATCGTCGTAGCCGCCCCGGCGGATCGTGTCCC
>CAZAHC010000333.1:0-2952 GCA_964484595.1 uncultured Fibrobacteraceae bacterium
GGTTGTGGCGAGGTTCGCGTGCCCGAGCAGCTCCTGGACCGCTCGCAGATCGGCGCCGCCCTCGAGCAAGTGGGTCGCGTAGGTGTGCCGCAAGGTGTGGGGAGAGAGCTCCGTCCCGAGCCCGGCGGCGGCGGCCCAGCGCTTCAGCGACTGCCAGACGGCAACCCGGGAAAGCCGCCCCCCGCGGTGGTTCAGGAAAAAGGCTGCCGTCGCGGTCTTGCCGAGCAGCTGGCCGCGAGCCTCCCGCAGGTACCCGAGGGCCGCCTGGAACGCCGGATCTCCCACCGGTACCAGTCGCTGCTTGTCCCCCTTGCCCCGCACCCGCAGGCACTTCTCGCGCTGGTCGAGATCCGGCACGTCCAGGCCACACGCCTCGCTGACCCGGAGGCCACAGCCGTAGAGCAACTCGAGCAGGCAGCGGTCACGGATCACCAGGGGGCTGTCCCCGGCCGGCGCGCCCAGCAGCCGCTCCACCTGTGCCACCGAGAGCCCGGCCGGCAGCTTGCGCCCGAGCCGCGGGGCGACGATGGTGGCGGTCGGGTCCCGTGGCAGCTGGCCCTCGGCCGCAAGGAAACCGAAGAAGCTCCGCAGGGTCGAGACCAGCCGCGCCCGGGATCGCGGCGCCAGCCGTCGCGCGCACACCAGCAGGAAGCGCCGCAGGTCGGCGTCCCGGGTGGCGCCGGGCCCGTTGATTCCCTCCGCCGCCGCCCAGCGTGTCAGCAGTCCCAGGTCGTGCCGGTAGGCGGCGATCGTGCTCAGGGCCAACCCCTTCTCGGCGGCGGCGCAGGCCAGGTAGGCTTCACAGGCGTGGGCCCAGTCGCTCCGCTTCACTGTTCTCGCCCTTCGCCTGCGAAAAAGGTCAGGATGCTCGCCACATCGCGCCGATTGAGCCCGCGGACCGAGGCGAGCGCGGCGGCGTCAGCCCGCCGGATTTCGGCGAGCGAACCGAAGTGGTGCAACAGGGACAGCTTCTTGACCCGGCCGATGCCGGGGATCCGGTCCAGCAGCGAGGCGGTGGTGCGCTGATCCCGGAGGAGCCGGTGATAGGTGATGGCGAAGCGGTGCGCCTCGTCCCGCACCCGCTGCAGGAGGCGCAGGGCGGGGCTGGTCCGGGGCAGGGTCAACGGTTCGGGTCGCCCTTCCCGGTGGATCCTCTCCTCGCGCTTGGCCAGGCCGATCAGCTCGACTTCGTGGAAACCGAGCTGCGTCAGCACCCGGCGCGCCACCCCCAGCTGTCCCCGTCCCCCGTCCACCACCACCAGATCCGCCGGTCGCTTCTCCTGACCGGCCAGCTTCTCGTAGTAGCGGTTCAGGATCTCGGCCAGCATCGCGTAGTCGTCGACACCCTCGACCGTGGCGACCCGGAAACGTCGGTAGCGCGACTTGACGGGCTTCCCGTCGCGGAAGAAAACCAGCGAGCCGACGGCCTCGTGGCCCTGGAAGCTGGAGATATCGAAGCACTCGATGGTCCGGGGCACGGTGTGCAGGCCGAGTTCTTCCTGGAGCAGAACGTCCTCGGGAGTGATTCGCTTGTCGGCCTCCGGCCCGGCCTCGGCGCGCAGCTTCCGCTCACGCAGCTTGAAGGCGGCGTTGGCGCGGGCCATCTGGACCGCTTCCCGTTTGGGCCCCCGCCGCGGCAGGCGCAGGTCGACCTTGCCCCCGCGCAGCTCCGCCAGCCAGGTCCGCCAGGAGGCGAGATCGGCCACCTCGTGACAGAGCAGGATCTCCCGCGGGATGTCCCCGGCCCGGGGATAGTACTCGCGCAGCAGATGTGCCTGAAAACCCCCGCCGTCGCTCTGGAGCCGGTCCCGGAACAGGAAGTGATGGGTAGTGCGGATCCGGCCGCGCCGAACTCGCAGTATTACCCCGCAACCGTCACCGCGGTCCCGGGCCAGGCCGCAGACGTCCAGATCGGAGGTCAGGCCGGGCAGAGGCCGGCTGCGGGCAATGGTCCGGTCAAGCTGCTGGAGCCGATCGCGAACGCGGGCAGCTTCCTCGAAACGGTAATCCCGGGCCAGCCGGGTCATCTCGTCCTGCAGTGATTTCAGGACCCGCCGGTCCGATCCGGCCAGGAAGTTGATCAGCTGCTTGGCCCGTCGCCGGTAGGCGGCCTTGCCCTCGAAGCCGACGCACGGGGCGGAGCAGCGGCCGATCTGGTAATCCAGGCAAGGTCGAGCCAGGGCCTGGGCAGGCAGGTCGAGGTGGCAGGTCCTGACCTGGAACAGCCCGCAGGCGAAGCGCGAGGTCTCCCGCATCTGGCGCACGTTGGTGTAGGGCCCGAAGTAGCGCGCCCCGTCGTCCGCGAGACGCCGGACCACCAGGACCCGAGGAAAGCTCTCCGCCAGCGTGACCTTGAGGTAGGGGAAGAACTTGTCGTCACGCAGCTGGATGTTGTAACGAGGCCGGTATTCCTTGATCAGCTGGCTTTCGAGGACCAGGGCCTCCGTCTCGGTGGCGGTCGCGATGTAGTCGACGTCGCGAATCCGACGCACCAGCTGTTCGGTCCGGGGTTCCCGTTCGGCCCCGCTCTGGAAGTAGGACCGCACCCGGTGCGCCAGGCGCTTGGCCTTGCCCACGTAGATGACCTTGCCGCGCCCGTCCTTGTGCAGGTAGACCCCCGGCGCATCGGGCAAGAGGGACAGCTTGGCCCTGAGTTCCTCCCGCTTCCGGGGGGGCGGCTGGCGGCTTGACATGCTCGGCTTTCCCTATTAGATTCTCACGGCTGTTTAGCCAGACGGAGGTTCTGTTTTGCCCCATCACAAGAGTGCCAAGAAACGACTGCTGACCAACAAGAACCGCAACCAGCGCAACCGGACCAACCGGGCCCAGATGCGATCGGCCATCAAGTCCTTCCGGGACCTGGCCGGCACCGCCACGGACGAGGAAAAAGCCGCTCGCTTGCAGGGCATCTGCCGGCTGCTGGATGTGCAGGCGCGCATGGGCGTCATCCAC
>CAZAHC010000334.1:0-2937 GCA_964484595.1 uncultured Fibrobacteraceae bacterium
GGTTCCCGGTACAGATCCCCGCCGGTTCACCTCCCCGAGGGACGCCGGCGGGGATCCTCTTTTCTCCCGCCCCGGCAGTACCCCGCAGAGATCGCTCAAGGCTCGCTAGCATATGGGATCGGATCGGTAACCTCGGCGGCCGCGAACCCCCGCAAGCGCAGGCGGCAGCTCTCACACCGGCCGCAAGCTTCTTCCGCCTCGGTGTAGCAGGACCAGGTGAGATGCAAGGGGGCTGCGAGTTCCACCCCCCGGCGAACGATGCTGGCCTTGTCCAGATGAAGCAGCGGCGTACGAATCTCGAGGTCGGTGCCCGGCCTGGTCCCGGCTCGGACCGCGGCGGCATAACGGCGGTAGAATTCCTCTGTGCAGTCGGGGTAACCGCTGCCGTCCTCCTGCACCGCGCCGAAAAAAAGCGCCGCCGCTCCGAGGACCTCGGCCCAGGAGACACCCAGCGCCAGCAGGTGAGCATTGCGAAAGGGCACGTACGTGGACGGAACCGTTCCGGCGGTCGGCAGGCCCTGTTCCACCGGCGCGGCCGGATCGACCAGGCTGGATCCGCCGATTTCCTTCAGGAAGGATAGATCCGCCACCAGCCGCCGCTCGATCCCGTAGTGGTCGGCGATGGCCGTGAAGGCGGCCAGTTCCCTCGCCTCGGTCCGCTGCCCGTAGTTCACATGCAGCACGGCCGGGGCGAACTCGAGGCAGGCTTCGGCCAAGCAGACGCAGGAATCGAGCCCGCCGCTGACCAGCACCACCGCGGGCGGCGCCGCGGGAATTCCCTCGCGTCCGGCCAAGGTTCGACCTCCTTCGGGCAGGACCACCTCACACGCCCCGATCACGATCCGGCCAGAGCACCCTGTGCAGACGGGCCTGCACCCGCGCCTCCAGCCTATCAGCCAGAACCCAGCCAGCGAGTTCCCGCGGTTCGAGCCGGCCTTGAGCGGCCGCGAACGTGAGCGGGACCCCGGCGGGCAGGCGCTCGTCGCCCCGCACCAGGTCTCGCGCCCACTCGTAGTCTCCCCGGTCGCAGCAGACCAGCTTCAGCTCGTCGGCGGGGCCCAGGCCGGCTATGCCGCTCCAGTCGATCTGATCGGCAGTGACACCGCTGCCGGGCGTCTTGATATCGACGATCCGGTGTACTCCCGGCGGCACGCTCGCCAGCGGCAAACCACCCCTGGTGCCGCTGGTTTCCAGCAGCACCTGGAATCCGTCCGCGAGCAACCTCTCCAGCAGTGGGAACACCCCTTCCTGCAGCAGGGGCTCGCCTCCGGTGACCAGCACCCGTCGGCATTCCCAGGTGGCCACCCGGGCGCAGATCTCCGCCACCTCGAGGCGTTCACCCCCGGCGAAGGCGTACTCGGTGTCGCAGTACGAACAGCGGCGGTGACAACCGGTCAGGCGCACCAGAACCGCCGGCAAGCCGGCGAACCGGGATTCACCCACCAGGGTATGGTAGATCTCGTTGACGAGTAGCTGCGTCATCCTCGCCTCGGGGAGTCAGGAAGCCGATTGGACTTGCCGTCGATTCTGTTATTATTTTCAACTCTACCTCACGAGAACC
The DNA here is from genome assembly GCA_964484595.1 of uncultured Fibrobacteraceae bacterium. Classification (GTDB taxonomy): domain Bacteria; phylum Krumholzibacteriota; class Krumholzibacteriia; order LZORAL124-64-63; family LZORAL124-64-63; genus CAZAHC01. Next base: position 1,562 of record CAZAHC010000334.1, read on the forward strand.
GTCTGATAAGGAGTTTTCACCGATGTGCCGAAAATTGCAAGCCCCACCCTGGCGGCCACTTACCTGGCGCCACGCCACCTGCTGGCTAAGCGTGCTCCTGAGCGGGATGCTGCTCTTGTCGGCGTGCAGCGAGGAGCAGCGACAGACCTCGGGCACCGACGAGGGACGAGTCGCCCCCGACTCGCAAACCGAACCGCCTCCCCGTCCGGTCCACCCCGCGGCGGACTGCCCGCTGGAAGTAACCAGTGCCGGGCAGGCAGCCTGGCAAGCGGTCGGCGATCGCCTCGCCGCGGGTGAGGAAGTGCCGGCGGCAACCTTCACCGAGCTCTGCGCTCAGCCGGACTACGCCCTCTGGCTGGAAACGATCGACAAGAAGCTGGCCAACCCCCACATCTTCCAGAACGTGATGGCTCACGTCTTCGCCCCGGCTGGCGAACCGATCGCCGGTCAGCGGCGCCGGCCAAAACGCCAGGACCTGATCGCCAACTTTTCCTATGTCCGTGACCGGGCCGACAGCCTCGCGAGTTTCCTGGCCAGCTACGAGTCCGCCCGGACCGGATGCCGCATCTTCGATCTGGTCGAGGGCTTCATCCGACCCGCCCGGTTGCCCGGTTCGCTGACGATCTCGTTCCTGACCCTGAGCCCGGAGATCCGCCTCCGGCAGAACCGGGTGCTGGTGGATTCGGGCCTGGCAATCGCCGCCGGGCCGGAAAGGCTGAACCAGCTGCTGGCCTCGGTATTGTACCGGGACCTCGAGGCCCCCCCCGGGCCGCTCCCCCACGCCGCCACCGGCCAGGCCGCCCTGGTGGCCACCATGGATCGGCTCCGGTTCGAGGGGATCTCCGCCTGGCTGGAAGATTTGCCGGACCTTGCCTTCGATCCGGACCACCCCGAGCTCGGACGTCCTCCGGAGGGTAGGGCGGACTTCCACAGCCAGGCGGCCCACGCGCTCCAGAGCAGCCTCGACTACCTGGAGATCCTGCTGGACGACCCGGATCAGATGCGCAGGAAGGGTCAGTTGATCGATGAGGTCTTGCGGGGACTTGGCGCCTATCGAACCCTGGGCTACGCCATGGCGGCCCAGATCGCCGAGCGGCTCGGGGAAAATCGCCTGCGGGCCGGCAGTCGCGACCCGATCTCTTTCCTGAGGGCCTACCAGGAATCGGCCCGGCTGACCGGCGAAAGCTCCGGGGACCGGTCCCGCTTGACGGTAATCCCGGAGGACGATTTCCAGAAGCTGCTGTCGGTGCTCAGATCGGCGGCCGGCCCCTGAGCTGCCCGGGGCCGGCGCCCACCCGGCTCGCTCAGGACCCGCTCACGTCCCGGAAAACCGGCTTGATGTCCACCGGGATGTCGGCCAGGCGGGCGAGGGCTTC
>CAZAHC010000335.1:0-2917 GCA_964484595.1 uncultured Fibrobacteraceae bacterium
CCGGCCGAACAGATCGCCCGCGTCCACCAATAGGACCGGCAGCCCCTCGTTCCAGACCTGGTCCAGGTAAGTGGCCCTCCGGGCCACCCCGCCGCGGCGGGAGCTCTTTCAGCCACAGGGTTCGATCTTGCCCTTCCCGTCGCTGTGGTAAATGAGGGTAACCTGGGTCCAGGTTTCCTCGGCGCTGCGGGCGGGCCCGGCTCCGCGGCCGAAATCCAGGGCGGCCAGCATCAACACCGACAGCAGCGCCGCCAGGCCGGTGGTGAACCTGAGCGACACCTTGGCTCTCCAGTAGAACATCGCCGAATCCTCTCGGTAACGAGATCGGGAGAAACGGGGCCGGCCACCGCGAAAGACCGGCCGGAAGCCAGCGAGGGAAACCCCGCGAACGCGGTCGAGTTCCGCCAATGCGAGGAATAATAAGGGCAACCACCGCCGCGGGCAAGACCGCCTCGCACCGGGGGCCGGACATGGCGAAGGGGCAGCTACCGCCACCCCCTCGAAAGCGTTCGACGATTACTTACGCACGCGCTCCTTCAGGCTCTTGCCAGCGACGAAGGCGGGGTAGTTACCGCCCGGAATCGTGATCGTGGCGCCAGTCTGCGGGTTCCGGCCCTGGCGCCTCTTGCGCTTGCGGCTCTCGAAGGTGCCGAAGCCGGTGATCTGAACCCTCTTGCCCTTGGCGACCTCGGAGGCAATGATACCCTCCCGAGGGGCGGTCGAAAACAGGGCGTTGATTGCCCGCTTGGCGTCCTTCATGGTGAGCCCCGATTTCTTCGCCAGCATGTTCGTCAGCTCCGTTTTGTTCATGGTTTCACCTCCTTTCCCGGCTGATTAATCCCCATCGTTACAGCCTTGTCAACATCAAATATTGAGATTTTCCAGTGCTGGCGGGAAAAACCGGGCCACCCGTTCGGGAAGGCGAGAGCTGGCCTGGGAATTCTGGGGTCAGTAAATCCCGCCCCCGGGCCCACCCCCCAGGGCGCCGAGCAGATCATCGTTGCCGCGCGTCACCTTGATGGCGGGAATTGAAAGCAGGTAGATCCGGAAGCCGAACTCGGGATTGCGGGCGGAAAGAATGCGGATGAACTCCAGCCGCCAGCAGTGCAGGTCACGCTTGAGACTCCATTGCTGCCGCGTAACCGTCCCCCGATCGAAGTCGAAGGAGGCCCGGTAAGAAAAGTCCCAGTTGCGGGTGAGCGAGGCCGAAAAGGTCAGGTTGGCGCGGGCGGAAGAGGTCTGCCGGAGATTGTTCCGGTTGTATGAGAGTGAGGCGCTCAGGTCCCAGGGTATGTACCGGCCTCCCGCCGTGGGGTCCTGGGCTCTGGCGCCCGGCCCGCGCTGGCGTTCCTGGCCGGCGAACTCGTCGGCGAAGGGGTCGTCCGGCTCAAAGTCCTCCGGCGCCAGCCCCTCGGCGACGTAGGTCGAGTCGGCGGCGGTGGAGTCGGCCAGAGCGCCCAGCCGGTCGATGGCCTCGTTCCTTTGCGCCTGGACCTCCAGGACCTCGCCGCCGGTATCGAAGCGCCCGCTCAGGTTGAGGCCGTAGGTGAGGCGGGTGGTGAGAATCACCCACTTGTAAGGATCGATGGAGTTGCCGACCTTGAAGTTCAGGTTCCGGGAACGACCCGGCTTGATCGTGACGTTGCTGCTGATGTTACCCCAGCGGCTGTCCGGCTCGGCGCGGGGAGCGTACGAGGTGCTGAGCCCCCAGTCCAGGATGCCGTCGAGCTTCTTCTCCTGCGCGGTGGAATCGCGCTCGCTCCAGCTGAGGTACTTGAGGTCGAAGCGGTTGCCGAGCGAGAAGCTGTAGGATTCACTCCGCTTCTGCTTCGTCCCCAGACGGGGCCGGTACGAGTGACTCACCGACAGGCGCATGGTGTGACGGATGGCCCGCAGCTTGCCCAGCTTCAACGGCAAGAGGCCGTAAAGGGTGGTCCCGACGCCGGTGTTGATTGACAGGGCGGGCACCCGGTTCTCCTCCACCTCGTGAACGGGGTCGAAGGCGTCGTAAAAGACCAGGGAATCCGGCGCGACCTCGACCGTGTCCACGCCCGCGTAGCGCTGCCCCGTCAGGGTGGTCCGATCCCAGCGATAGCTGCTGGAAACCCCCGTGCTGAGGTTGAAGATCCACAACCGGGGCGGCCGGATATCCAGCGACATGTTCCCGCTGGCCTTGTAGTTGGTGGATTTCGTCATCTCGTACTTCTGCTGGGTGGAGCTGAAGGAGTAGGAATGGTTGAGGTAGGTGTTGCGCAGGAGGTCGCCCAGCAGGGAGCCGTCCCGCCCGGCGGGCAGGGGAGACAGCAGCTGGGTGCGCCGGAACCCCAGGCTGAGCTGGGGCGCCACCTGGCTGCGGAGGAACTTGTCGGTGCTGACATCGTCGTCGGCGGCGTTGACCCGCTCGTCGCGGGACAGGCTCAGGGTGCTGTTCATGAACGACCAGCTCCGGCTGAGAGTCAGGTTCGACCTGAGCTGGCCGGACACCACGTCGCGGCTAAGGTTCCGGCTCAGGTCGTTGCTCTCGAGGGTCTGGCTGGCCATCTGCACGTTGGCGCGCAGGGAGTAATAATCGAAGAGCGTTTCCTGAGCATGATTCCAGCGAAGCTGCCATTCCCGCTTCCGGGGGCCGTCGCCCAGGCTGAGGCGACGGGTGTACTGCACGCTGCCGTTGAACGAGTATCGCTTGACGTAGCGATTGGTGATCCGGAAGTTGAAATCCCGCCGCTCGTTGAAATCCCCCTGGATCATGAAATCGGTGTAGTCGTTGGTGGCCCAGAAGTACCCCAGGTCGCGAATGTAACGACCGTCCCGCCGGGACCAGCCGAAGTTGAAATCGGGAAACAGGATTCGGGAACGGCGGCCTGTTTTCAGAGAGTTGTAATAGAAGTTAAGGGCGAAGAGCGGCACCTCGCCGTTC
>CAZAHC010000336.1:0-2910 GCA_964484595.1 uncultured Fibrobacteraceae bacterium
GGCGGTTGTCCTCGGGGTCTGGGGAATCAGCTGGGGGACCGGTCACCTGCAGCGCGGTATTGCCCGGAGCGCTGGCGCGATCCTGCTGGTCGCCGCCCTGTTCCTGACGGGATACGACTCCGTTCGCAGGGCGGACCAGATCGCCCGTAATGTCAACGACAACAACTCCATGCAGGTGGCGTCGGCGCGCGCGGTGGCCCGCGCCCTGCCGCCGGGTTCGCTGGTGGCGGCCAACGACGTCGGGGCCCTGAGCTACTTCGGGGATTGCCGGGTGCTGGATCTGGTGGGTATCGTCTCGGTCCCGACCATGCAGGCTCTCGCCGGCCGGCCGCCAACCCAGGAGGCCCACGAGCGTGCGGTCTTCCCGCTACTGCAGCGAACGCGGCCGGAGGCGATCGTGGTGTTCCCGAGCTGGTTTCCCCGCACCCTGCAACGGCTGGAAGCCGGGCTGGATATCATCGCTGTCCACGAGGACCCGGCCAACACCACCAGCGGCGGCACAAAGCTGGTCGCCTGCCGGATCGACTGGGAACGGGTGGGGCAGCATTGACCGGAAAAGTGATCAGAGAGGACCGTGGGTGGCGACCACCAAGCGGTCGGGGTCGAAGTAGGCGCTGGCGCAGCGGGCGATCACGTCGGGGTCCACTGCATCGATCTGGGTGACGAGCTCGGCCACCGGCAAGAAGCGCCCGAAGACGACCTCGTTCTTCGCCAGCCGGAACATCTGGTTGGGCACTCCCTCGAGCGAGAAGATGAGCTGGGACTTGATCTGGGCGCAGTTGTTGGCCAGCTCGTCCGCACCCACTCCGTCGGCGATCAGGCGGCCGTATTCGCTCCTGATCACTTCCTCCACCCGCGCGGCCTTTTCCGGACTGCAGCAGCCGGCGCAGCTCACCAGGCCGATCTCGCGTCCCAGGTCGCTGTAGTTGTAGACGGTGTAGGCCAATCCCTCCCGCTCCCGCACGGCCTGGAAGATGCGGCTGCTCAGGCCCCCGCCGAGGATGTTGGCCAGCAGGATCAGCGGCACCCGGTCCTCGTGCAGGATCGGAATCCCCAGATTCCCGATCTCGAAGTAGCTCTGGACGATGGGGCTCTTGAGCTCGAGCCTCCGGTCCATCGCGGCGGGGCTGTCGGCGCGCCCGGTGTCGCCCGATTCCGTCGGCGGCGGTGGGGGGGCTGCGGCCGGGCCCGGGAACTGGAAGTGCTCCCGCACGGTGGCCAGGGACCCGTCCTGTAGATTGCCCGCCACGGCGATCACGACGTTCTCGCCGGCGAAGAGGTGGCCGTGCTCCCGGCGGAGGACCTCCGGCTCGAGGCGGCGAACCGAATCGTGATTACCCAGGATGGGGCGGCCCCGGGGATGAGCACCGAAGATGCGGGCGGCGAAGGCGTCATGCAGCCTGTCCTCGGGCGTGTCGAATGCCTCCTGGATCTCCTCGCAGACGACGTCCTGCTCCAGCGTGACCAGCTCGGGATCGAAGGCGGGGCGCAGCAGCATGTCGGCCAGGATGGCGCAGGCGGGATCCAGGTACTCGGGCAGGACCTTGATCGTGAAGGCGACCTGGTCCTTGGTGGTGAAGGCGTCGACCGCCACGCCGAGGCTGTCGAAGGCGCGGGCGATCTCGAAGGCCGACCGGCTGGCCGTGCCCTTGAAGACGATGTGCTCCAGGAAATGGGTCAGGCCTTCCAGGCCGGCGGGCTCATCCTGGGCGCCCCACCGCAGCCAGACGCCGAGCGCGACGGAGTGCACCGAGGGAATCGGCCGGGAAAGGAGCACCGCCCCGCCGGGCAGCACTTCCCGGCGGGGCGGGTTCTCATCGTTGAAGCGGTCGAGGTTCATGGGTCCCGGGTCGCCGCCTAGTCCTGCCGCGAGCGCCGGCGGTCGCCCGGTCGGCCCCGGCCACCGGACCTGCCCCGGCCGCCCGGCCGGCCTCCCCGGCCCCCTTCCCGGGGCGGCGGAGGCGTGTAACCTTCGGGCAACGGTAGCAGCTCCTTGCGACTGAGGCGAACCTTGCCGGTACGGCTGTCGATCTCGACCAGCTTGACGTCCACCTCGTCGCCGATGGCCAGCACGTCCTCGACGTTCCCGACCCGGAAGTGCTCCAGCTCCGAGATGTGCAGCAGGCCGTCCTTGCCGGGCAGGTATTCCACGAAGGCGCCGAAGTCGACGATGGTCTTGACCTTGCCGTGGTAGACCTTGCCCACCTCCGGCTCGGCCATGATGCCCTCGATCATCTTCAGGGCCGCCTCGCCGGTCTGCTGGTCGAGCGAGGAGACAAAGACCATGCCCTCGTCGTCCACCTCGATCGTCGCCCCGGTATCCTCCTGGATCTGCTTGATGACCTTCCCGCCGGGGCCGATCAGCTCGCCGATCTTCTTCACCGGGATCTGGATGGTGGTGATCTTTGGCGCGTAGGGCGACATCTCCGCGCGCGGAGCGGGCAACGCTTCCTCCATCTTGTCGAGAACGTGCAGCCGGGCGACCTGGGCGTCACTGAGGGCCCGCGACATGATCTCGCGACTGATGCCCGCGATCTTGGTGTCGAGCTGGAAGGCGGTGATGCCGTCGCGGGTGCCGGTCACCTTGAAGTCCATGTCCCCCAGGTGATCCTCGACGCCCAGGATGTCGGTCAGGACGACAACCTGGTCCTCCTCCTTCACGAGGCCCATCGCCACGCCGGCGACCGGCTTCTTGATCGGGGCGCCGGCGTCCATCAGGGACAGGCAGCCGGAACAGACGGTGGCCATGCTGCTCGAACCGTTGGATTCGAGGATGTCCGAGACGATCCGGATGGTGTACGGGAAATCCTCCACCGAGGGCAGGATCGGCGCGATGGCGCGCTCGGCGAGCTTGCCGAGGCCGATCTCGCGGCGGCCAGTGCCGGCGTAACGGCCGACCTCGCCGACGCT
>CAZAHC010000337.1:0-2897 GCA_964484595.1 uncultured Fibrobacteraceae bacterium
GCTCTTCTCGGACAACGTCGCGGTCGAGGACGAGGTGGCCCTGAAGGAGGAGGCGGTCGGTCGGGGGCTGCTGTTGATGGGTCCCGACTGCGGGACGGCGATCATCGCCGGCCTGCCCCTGGCCTTCGCGAACGTGGTGCGTCGCGGTTCGATCGGCATCGTCGGGGCTTCGGGGACTGGCATCCAGGAGGTCTGCTGCTGCATCGACAGGCTGGGCGGTGGGGTCAGCCACGCCATCGGGACCGGCGGACGTGATCTCTCCGATCAGGTCGACGGTCGGATGACCAGGTTCGCGGTGCAGGCGCTGGTCGCCGATCCCCGGACGGAGGTCCTGGTCGTCGTCTCCAAGCCGCCCTCGGCGACGGTGGCTGCAGCAGTCGTCGACGAGCTGAAGGCCGCAGGAAAGCCCGCGGTGGTGCAATTCGTGGGCGCGCCGCCCGCCGCCGAACCCGTCGCCGGTTCGCAGGTGTTTTTCGCCGACACCCTGGCCGGCGCCGCCGAGATAGCCTGCCGCCTCGCCGGCCTCGAGGTACCCGGGGCCGGGCCGGCCGCTCCCGGCCCGGAGGCCGATCCCGACCTCGTCGCCGGCCTGGCCGCGGAGCTGGCCGCCACGGCTGAACCCGGCGCCCGCCTGTGCGGCCTCTTCTGCGGGGGCACCACCGCGCAGGAGGCGGTGACCCTGCTCTCCCGCGCCGGCCTGTCGGTGTCCTCGAACCTCCACCGGGAGGGTCCCCGCCGGGTCGTGGGGACCGATTCCGTCGCCGGCCACGTGGTGCTGGACCTCGGCGACGATGTGTTCACAGCCGGCCGGCCCCACCCGATGATCGAACCGGTGCTGCGCAACGAGCGGCTGGAGCGGGAAGTGAGCGGCTCCGGCGCCCAGCTGCTGCTCTGCGACGTGATCCTCGGCTACGGCTCGCACGCCGACCCCGCCGGCGTCCTCGCGGCGGGGGTTTCCGCGGCGCGGCAGAGGGCGGCAGCCGCGGACGGCCGGCTCGTCGCCGTGGCCTCGATCACCGGGACCAGCGGCGACCCGCAGGGTCTGGACGGCCAGCGCCGGCGCCTGGAAGAGGCCGGCGTGATCGTGATGCCCGACAACCGGCTTGCCGTCCAGCTGACAGCGGCCGTTCTCCAGGAGGTGAGCTGATGGATCCGCCCCCGATCCGACAGCTGCTGGACCGCCTGGTTGTCGTGAACATGGGCCTGGATTGGTTCGGAGCCGACCTCCGCCGCGCCGGGGGCGCGGTCGTGCAGATGGACTGGCGCCCCGACTGCGGCGGTGATCCGGACCAGCAGGCGTTGCTGGACCAGGTGGTCGGCCCGGACGGCGAGCTGCCGCCCGCCGTCGTTGAGGCCAACACCGAGGCGGTCGAGCGCCTGCTCGCCGCCCGGCCGGTCCTGGTCGGAGTCGGCACCGCCGGCCAGGACATCCCCGGCATGAACCAGAAGCTGATCCTGCACGCCGGCCCCCCGGTCACCTGGGAGCGGATGTGCGGGCCAATGCGCGGGGCGGTCATCGGCGGCCTGATCTACGAGGGGCTGGCCGGGAACCCGACCGAGGCGGAGGAGCTGGCCGCGTCGGGGCAGATCGCCTTCGCCCCGTGTCACCATCACCAGGCGGTCGGCCCGATGGCGGGGGTGGTCACCGCCTCGATGCCGGTCTGGATCCTCGAGAACCAGGAGTTCGGCAACCGGGCCTACTGCACCCTGAACGAGGGCCTGGGCAAGGTCCTGCGCTACGGAGCCTTCGCCGCCGAGGTCATCGAGCGGCTGAAGTGGATGGAAGCCGTGCTGGCGCCCGTGCTCGCCGAGGCCCTCCGCCGGCACGGCCCGCTGGATCTGCGCAGCCTCATCGCGCAGGCGCTGCAGATGGGAGACGAGGGTCACAATCGCAATCGCGGCGGCACGTCGCTGGTGATCCGCAGCCTTGCGCCTCACCTGGCCCGCTCGCGGGCCGGCAAGCAGAAGGTGGCGGAGGTCCTCGAGTTCCTGGACGGCAACGACCACTTTTTCTTGAATCTCAGCATGCCGGCCTGCAAGTGCGCGCTGGATCCGGCGGCGGGTATCGCGGGCAGCTCGCTCGTCACGACCATGGCCCGCAACGGCACCGACTTCGGGATCCGGATCTCCTCGCTGCCGGACCGCTGGTTCACTGCCCCGGCACCCATGGTCGAAGGGCTCTACCTGCCCGGATTCGGTGCCGAGGACGCGGCGCCGGACATCGGCGACTCGGTGATCACCGAGACCGCGGGCCTCGGCGGCTTCGCCATGGCCGCCGCCCCGGCCATCGTCCAGTTCGTCGGCGGCAGCGCCGAGCAGGCCCTGCAGTTCACCCGCCGGATGTACGACATCACCCTCGCAGAGAACCGGCACTACCGCATCCCGGCCCTCGACTTCCGCGGCACGCCGACCGGCATCGACCTCGTGAAGGTGGTCGAGTCCGGGATCGTTCCGGTCGTCAACACCGGCATCGCTCACCGGGAACCCGGCGTCGGCATGGTGGGAGCCGGGCTCGTGAAGCCGCCGCTGAGCTGCTTCACCGACGCCTTCGCCGCCTTCGTGGCCGAGCTGGAAGGCCGAGGGGCAAAATAACCGAGAAGGAGATGGCATGAAGCTGATCGATCTGACCGTTCCGCTGGGGATCGGCACCCCGCCCTGGCCCACGTACGAACCCCTGCAGATGAAGTACAACAAGCGACAGGCGCCGAACGGGGCCAGCGGGCAGCTTTTGACCCACTCGAACCACGTCGGCACTCATCTCGACGGCGAGATCCACTTCTACACGCCGGGTAAGGACATCGCCTCGCTGGAGCTGGATTACCTGGTCGGCGACGGGGTGATCGTGGACCTCAGCGACGCCTGCGGCGACTACGACATCTACACCAGCGATATGGTCG
>CAZAHC010000338.1:0-2846 GCA_964484595.1 uncultured Fibrobacteraceae bacterium
TCTCGTCCTGCGTGTAGAAGCCGCCGTAAGGAGTGCCGTCCGCCCCGGTCCGCCAGGCCCCCACCTCGGTGAGCCGGGGGTAGCCCTTGATCTCGATGCGCCAGCCCTGGTCCTCGGTCAGGTGCCAGTGCAAGGTGTTCATCTTGTGGTAGGCGAGCAGATCGATGTACAGCTTGACGAAGTCCTTGCTCATGAAGTGACGGCAGCAATCGAGAAGCAGGCCGCGCCACTTGAACCGCGGCCGGTCGACGATCTCGAGGCAAGGAATCGCCGCCTCCTCTTCGCCCGTGAGCGGCAGCAGCTGGCGGATCGTCTGCACCCCGTAGAACAGCCCGGCCGGTCGCGCCGCCGCGAGCGCCACCGAGTCGGGGGCGACCAGCAGCCGGTATCCCTCGTCGCCGCATCCGGCCAGCGACGGATCCAGGGTCAGGCGAAAAGCTCCCGCCCCGGTCCCGGCCGCCGTCCCCGGCGTCAGCGGCAGGTCGTGGCCCGTCGCCGCCCGGATCTCGTCGGCGAGAAAGCGGCCGATCGCCCTGATTTCTTCCTCTCCCGGAGAGACGAGGATCCGCGTCGCCGGCGTGATCGCGAAGAAGCCCGGTCGGAGCTGCAGCTCGGCGGGCGCCGGGATGATGCCGGCGACCGGGCGCGGCGTCACCCGTCCCGCCGGGGTGGTACTGCACGACGGGAGCGTGAGGGCGAGGATCAATCCGATCGCGACAGACATGAGGGTGCGAGACTTCATGCCGACCATCCTATGGCTGGGAGACCTGTCCGAGACGGAACACCCACGCGTGCGCGCAGGGCGGGTTCGCGGTCACCGGGGCGGGTACGTCGATCAGGCAGTTGTCGTTCACCGCTTTCCAGGCCAGGGGTTCGGCCACGCCGAGCAGGTTGACCCGTTCGCCGGGCGCCGGGCACAGTCCGTGGATCATCAGATGCGCCGGCAAGTCTTCCCCCTCCTTGGCGAGGTAGATGGCGTACACGTCGCCGCTTTCCCGGCGCCGCGTGAAGCAGGTCTGCACCTGCTTGAAGGGGGCGCAGGGGCGGGTGCCGTAGATGGCCTCGCCGTTGACCGTCAGCCAGGCGCCCAGCTCCCGCATTCGGGTGACGGCATCGGGATGGAAACGGCCGTTGCCATCGGCTCCGGCATTGAGCAGCAAGTTGCCGCCCTTGGCCACGACGTCGACGAGCAGGTGCACGAGCTGCCGGGTGGGCTTGTAGCGGTCGTTCCGGTTGAAGGACCAGGCGCCCGCCATGGGCATGCAGGTCTCCCACGGCTCGGCCAGCGGCGCCGGGGGGACCTTCGCCTCTGGGGTGCGGTAGTTCTCGTAGGGACCTCCCACCCAGCGGTCCACGAGCAGGATGCCGGGCTGGTGGCCGCGGGCCATCTCGGCGATGCGATCCATGCCGAGGTCCTGGTCGCGGTTGTCCGGCTGCACCCAGGCGCCGTCGAACCAGAGAATATCCACCGGGCCGTAGCCCGTGCAGAGTTCCTCGAGCTGGCGGTAGGTGAACTCGACGAACTTCTCCCAGATCTCGGGATGGGCCTTGGGCCGGTAGTTGACGTTGCGCGTACCGTGCTGCCAGTGGGGCGACCAGTAATACGGCACGTGCCAGTCGGGCTTGGAGAAGTAGGCGCCGATCAGGAAGCCGCGGGCGCGAAAGGCGTCGAAGAGGTGCCGGGTAACATCGGCCTGCGGATGGTCGTGGAAGGGGCATTCCGGGTCGGTGATCTTGTAGTCGGTTTGCCGGGTGTCGAACATGCAGAAGCCGTCGTGGTGCTTGGTCGTGAAGACGAAGTAGCGCATGCCCGCCGTCGCCGCGAACTCCGCCCACGTCTCCGGATCGAAGCCCCGCGGATCGAAGGTCTTCTTGAGACCGACGTACGTGTCGTAGTACGCCTGGTAGGACGGCTGCGGCGGGGAGAGCCAGTCGACGTCCTCCGAGCAGAGCCCCCACGACTCGCACCAGCCCTTCTGACTGTAGGTGCCCCAGTGAACCATGAAGCCGAGCTTCCGGTCCTGCCAGTCCTCCAGCTTGGCCCTCACCTCGGGATCGGCGACCTCCACGTACTCGAGATCCTCGTACTGGGCCGGCGCCGGTCCGGGCAGGCAGACGGTCACTAGCAGTAACACCGTGGAAAAAACCCGTTTCACTTTCAGCATGAAGCCTCCTTCATTTTCCGCAGCCGTCCCGCCAGCTCCGCGAGGCGTTCGTGGGCGTGAGCGAAGAACATCTGGTATCCAGCGCACAGGTGAGTCAAGTCTGCCTCCTCCTGGAACCGACGATCCTTCGGGCAGCCGCCCCAGCATTGTCGCAACCACTTGCAGGTTTGACATTTCCGGGCTCGGTTGGCCTTTGCTTGACCGAAGCGTTCCTGCCGGGGCGAGTTGAGGAGTCCCGGCAGGTCGGTCTCGAGGACATTACCCAGGCGCTGTTCCGGCGCCACGTAGAAATCGCAGGGATACACATCCCCGTCGTGCTCGACCACCAGGTAGTCACCACAGGTGGGGCGAAGTACGCAGAGCGAGGAAGGCACGGGAAGATAGGGACGAAGGGCCGCATCGAAGAAACGGATCTGCGTCGCCGGCGTGATTCCATCGAGATCGTTCCACCAGAGATCGAAGAGCGTGACGAGGAAGCGGCCGTAATCCGGTCCGGACACCGAGTGGGCGCTCGCGGTCCGCGGGTCCCGGGGATCGGGCTCCACGCAGGGAACGAATTGCATCCAGGTCAGGCCGAGCGCCTTGTGGAACTCGTAGATCTCCTCCGCATGCCGCACGGAGTAGTCGTTGACCACGATGAGGGCGTTCACCTCGACGCCACACTCGAGTAGCAGGTTGGCC
>CAZAHC010000339.1:0-2830 GCA_964484595.1 uncultured Fibrobacteraceae bacterium
GGAACGCAGCAGCGGTTCGTCCCAGGGATCGGAATGGGGATCCCGCTCGGCGCTGACGTACAGGATGCCGTTGACCGGGTCCTCGGCGATGTCCCAGATGATCAGGTCCCCGTCCCCGCTGGCGAACGGATGGTGAGTCCAGTCCAGACCGCGGTAATTCCCCTTGTAGATGCCCGGTTCGGGCGAGGGCACGTCCTGCCAGCGCAGCCCCACGTAGACCGCGCTGTCCGCCTCGCTGACGTGCAGGGATTGAATCGTGTGCGGAAACGTGTGGACCCCGATCCAGACGTAGCCGAAATCCTCGGAGCGGTAGAGCTCGTCCCCGATGGCCGCGAACAGGCGGTAGGCGTTGTGCGGCGACTGCACGATCGTCGGCGAGAACCCGCTCAGGGGATGCTCCCAGGAGTAACCGTAATCCCGGGTGATGTAGATCCCGGAGGCGGAGGCGACGAACCACACCGAATCGTTGTTCACGTCGATGACCAGGTCGTTCAGCTCGGTCTCGCCCATGGGCGCCCCCGCGAAGGTCCAGTCCCAGTCCTCCCCGGCGGCTCCGGCGGGAACCAGCAGGATAACAGCAACAAGCAGGAATCTGGCATACATGGCTTCAACTCCGGGTCGGGGAAAATGAAGCGACATCGCCGGCGGAATACCGGTATCCTGTGGGTTGGACCAGGGAAATGTCAGTCTGACACAGAAAAAGGAGCCATCAGATGAGCACGTCCGATGACCTGAAAGCCGCCTTCGCCGGGGAAAGCCAGGCCAACCGCAAGTACCTGGCCTTCGCCCAGCAGGCCGAAAGTGATGGATTTCCCCAGGTGGCCAAGCTGTTCCGCGCCGCCGCCGCCGCCGAGACCGTCCACGCCCACGCCCACCTGCGGGCGCTCGGGGGGACGCTCGGGGGGATCAAGAGCACGGAGGAGAACCTCAAGGAAGCCATCGCCGGGGAAGGATACGAGTACGAACAGATGTACCCGCCGTTCCTGGCCACCGCCCAGGAGGAGGGCCACAAGCGCGGAGAGATCTCGTTCCGCAACGCCATGGCGGTCGAGAAGGTCCACTTCGACCTGTACTCGGAGGCCCTGAAGGCCGTGAAGGGCGGCGGCGATTTGCCGACCGGGGACATTCACGTTTGCGGCGTCTGCGGCCACACGGTCCTGGGCGCAGCCCCCGAGCGCTGTCCCGTCTGCGGCGCCAAGGGAGAACGCTTCTCCGCCGTGGAATGAAACTTCGACCCCCGCGGCGGCCTGACCCTGTCGCCGGCCGGGAGGAGGACTGCCATGAACGGTTCCCGCCAGCCCATCTGGGTCTGCCTCGTTTGCGGCCACGAGCACCAGGGCGATTCACCACCGGAGGTGTGTCCGGTATGCGGGGCCGAACCCGAACAGTTCGAGTTGCAGCCGGCCACCACGAGCGAACCCGCCGCACCCGACCCGCCCGGTGACGGCGCGGGGAGGGACTCGGAGTACCTTGCCGCCTGGAGCCGCTCCGACGACGACCTTGAGGCCAGGTTCTCCCGGATCGTCGAGCTGGCGAAGACCGGCCTCAGCCGCGTTTCTCCCCTGCGCACCCGAAAATCGTTCCCGGACTGGGACACCGTGCTCTTTCGCGGGGCCCAGCTCGCCAGGTTGCCCCTGAATGAAGACGAGCCGGTAAAGACCGGGGCGGTGATCGGCCGGACGGCCGCGCAACCGCTGGAGATCGCCATCCCCTTCTACGTGTCCCACATGTCCTTCGGCGCCCTGTCGCGCGAGGCCAAGATCGCCCTGGCCCGGGGCGCGACCGAGGTGGGCACGGCCACCTGCTCGGGCGAGGGCGGCCTGCTGCCGGAGGAGCGGGAGGCGGCGAGTTTTTACATCTACGAGCTGGGCACGGCTCCCTTCTCGCACCGGGAGGAAGCCATCGGTCAGGCCGACGCGGTCGAGATCAAGATCGGCCAGGCTGCCAAACCCGGCCTGGGCGGCTTCCTGCCGGCCGAAAAGGTGACCCCGGAGATCGCCGCCATTCGCGGGATCCCGGTGAACGAGGGCTGTCACTCTCCGGGCCGGCACGCCGGGATCGACCGGCCGGAGGACCTGAAGCGGCGGGTTGCCGAACTGAGGAGTCTCACCGGGGGCAAGCCGATCGGCATCAAGTTCGCGGCCGGGCATCTCGAGGCCGACCTCGAGGTGGCCTTAGCCGCCGAGCCCGACTTCGTCACCATCGACTGCCGCGGCGGCGGCACCGGGGCCGCCCCGGACTTCGTGAAGGATCACGTGTGCCTGCCGCCCATCTTCGCCCTGCACCGGGCGCGCAAGCTCCTGGACGACCGGGGCAGCGGCGTCACGCTGTGCCTGACGGGCGGTTTTCGCGACAGTACCGATATCGCCAAGGCCCTGGCCATGGGAGCCGACGCGGTCGCCCTGGCCACCGCCTCGATGATCGCCATCGGCTGCCAGCAGTACCGGATCTGCCACACCGGCCGCTGTCCGGTGGGAATAACCACCCAGGACCCCGAGCTCCGCGCCCGCTTCGACATCGACCGGTCGGTCCGCAGATTCGTCAATTTCTACACGGCCACCACGAGGGAGCTGAAGGATCTTGCCCGCCTGAACGGCCGGCCAGACGTGCACCACCTGGCCGTCTCGGACCTGGTGACCCTGAGCCACGAGGTCGCCCGCTACACCGACATCGAGCACGCCTGAACGGAATCGGTTGTGCCTCCGAGAATGTGTCTGGTCCGGAACCTGCACAAGTCCGGGCATGGGAACCAATGATCGCCGCTGGCGTCCCCCTTTCTGCCCAAACCCAGATTGCCCCTATCACCACCGAAATAGGCAGTCCTGGCCTT
>CAZAHC010000340.1:0-2820 GCA_964484595.1 uncultured Fibrobacteraceae bacterium
AACGATGAAATCGGAGGAAAAGGTGACCCGGGGAATGAGGTCCCGAGCTCGGGTGACCATGGCCAGGTATTCCTCCCGGGTATGCAGGCGTTTCATCCGCCGCAGGATCCGGTTGCTGCCGCTCTGGAGGGGAACGTGCAACGCCGGGCAGATCTTGGGTTCGTCGGCCATGGTTTGCAACAACTCGTCGGTCATGTCCCGGGGATGGCCGGTCAGGAAACGAATCCGCTGGAGGTCGGGGAGTTCGGCCACCCACCGCAGGAGACCGGGGAAATCGAGTTCCTCCCGCCAGTGATAGGCGGTCACGTTTTGGCCGAGCAGCGTCACCTCCCGGCCGCCGCCGGCCAGGATTGCCTGGATCTCGTCGAGTATCGACGCCGGCGCCTTCTCGCGCTGCGGACCGCGCGTGTCCGGGACGATGCAGTAGGTACAGCGGTAGTCGCAGCCCTTGTGGATGGTCACGAGATGGGAGTTGTTCTGGGGGTAAGCTTCCGGAGGCGCCACGTAGTGGGCGTCGGGCCGGTGCCCGGTCGCCACCGGGTTGACGGCCTTCGCGGCCAGCAGGCGGTGGAGCTTGTCCGCAAGCTGGTCGTACTGATCGACACCCATTACCAGGTCAACGCCGAGGCCGGCGGCGAGCAGCTCGTTGCCCAACCGCTCGGCCATGCAGCCGCAGATGCCGATCACTCGCGGCAAGCCGTTCCGGGCCTGGCGGGAGCTTCGCAAGGCGCCCACCCGGCTCAGGACCCGGTGTTCGCCATGCTCCCGAACCGAGCAGGTGTTCAGCAGGACCACGTCCGCATCGGCCGCCGTCTGGGCCAGCTCGAAACCCCCGTCGGTCAGCAGGCCACTGATGGCTGCCGAATCGTAGACGTTCATCTGGCAACCGTAGGTTTCCAGGTGGACCGAGAAGGTATTCTTCTGACCCGGTCCTACCATGTCAGATAACCTCCGCTGGCCGCGGGAAACCAGGTGCGATCTCGACAACCTCGCTCGCCAGGAGAAGATCGCCGCGAGATTGGTCGGCCAGGAATCGAACCTGGGTGCCGGGCGTCCAGGAACCGGCCAGCAGAACCGAGGCGTAGTTGTCGGCGGTGGCGAGGTGGCCCTCCCCTTCCTCGGTCCGTTTTTCCACCACGGCCTCGTGCCACTTGCCGCACATCCCGCGGGCAAAGCTGTTCCGCTTGTCGCGCGCCAGCCGCCGCAGCTGCCGGCTCCGGGCGGAAACCGTTTCCGGGTGCACGGGTTCGGGCAGGTCCGCTGCCGGCGTACCGGGGCGCGGCGAGAAGCGGAAAACGTGCAGGTAACTGAAAGGCAGGGATTCGACGAGATCGACCGTCGCCACGAACTCCGAGTCCGACTCGCCCGGAAAGCCGACGATCAGGTCGGCGCCGATGCCGAAGTCGGGCCGCACGGCCGCGCAGTTCTGGACGGCTTGCCGCGCATGTTCCCCCCGGTAAGGCCGGCGCATCCGGCGCAGGACGCTGTCAGAGCCGCTCTGGAGAGACAGGTGCACATGGGGCCGCAGCCGGGCGTCGGTGGCGAAGAGCTCGAGCAGCTCCGGAGTTACTTCATCCGGATGCAGGCTGCTGAGGCGAACTCGCAGGGCCGGCCCCTCGGCCAGGAGAATCCGCAAAAGGGCCGGCAGGCTGGACCGAGGCGAAAGGTCACGGCCGTAGCTGCCGAGATTCACCCCGGCCAGGACCACCTCCGGGAAACCCCTGGCCGCCAGTTCCCGCAGCTGGGTGAGCACGTCGGCCACGGGCCGCGAACGCCCCGGGCCACGCGCCTTGCGAATCAGGCAGTACGAGCAGGCAAGGTCGCACCCGTCCTGCACCTTGACGAAGGCCCGGCAGCGGCCATCAAAATCGGAGACGATCGGCGAGGTGAAACCCATCCCCCCTCCGAAGGGGCTCACTCGCACCAGCAGTTGCGCCGCTGCCAGCAATTCGGGCAACCAGGTGGAGATGCTTTCCTTGTCCGGGTTGCCGACGAGCCCGTCCACCTCAGGGATCTCGCGGAGTCTTTCCGGCTGGGTCTGGGCGTAACACCCGGCGACGACGACCTTGCTGTCCGGCTGTCGGCGCTTGACCTGCCGGGCGAGTCGCCGGCACTCCTGATCGGCCTTGCCGGTCACGGTGCAACTGTTCAGGATGTACACGTCGGCGGGGCTGTTCCAGGGCACAACCCGAACTGACCGGTCACCCGCCAGCCGGGCTTTCATGCCCTCGGTTTCGTACTGGTTCAGTCGGCAACCCAGGGTCCAGAAGGCGACCCGGAGGTTCTGAGGGCTGGGGTTTGCGGACGCCACTTTTCGATCCCGTCTCCAGATCCAGATCTGACCATCAAACCAAAGGGGTGGAAGCGGACTTCCACCCCTGGCTCGCAAATAAACTCCGCCCGGGGGGCGAAGCCCCGATCACTCGGCGTCGCCGCCGCTGGACTTCTCGGCCTCCCCCTCTTCCGCCGCCGCTTCGGCTTCGGCCGCGGCTTCTGCAGGTGAGGCGGGTTCGGGTTCGGAAGAGACCTCGGCAGGAGTTTCCTCGACCGGTGCTGGCTCGGGCTCGGCCTCGGCCATCTCCTCCGCCGTCGGTTCCTCAACCGGTGCTGGCTCGGGCTCGGCCTCGGCCGTCTCCTCCGCCGTCGGTTCCTCAACCGGTGCTGGCTCGGGCTCGGCTTCGGCCTTCTCCTCCGCAGGAGTTTCCTCGACCGGTGCCGCCTCGGGCTCGGCTTCGGCTTTCTCATCCGCAGGAGATTCCTCGGCCAGTGCCGCCTCGGGCTCGGCTTCGGCCGTCTCATCCGCAGGAGATTCCTCGGCGG
>CAZAHC010000341.1:0-2813 GCA_964484595.1 uncultured Fibrobacteraceae bacterium
CCACCTGCTCGGGCGGGTGGCGCCGGTTTTCGTGATGGCCGACCCGGCCGATCTCCACGCCCAGGCCATGGTCCGGTCCCCCTTCACTGGCCGGCCGACCCTCTACCTTTACGACGCCTTCCCCGGCGGCGTCGGTTTCTCCCGGCGCATCTTCCACCAGTTCGAGGAGATCGGAGAGGCCGCCCGGCGGCACCTCGAGTCCTGCCCCTGCCAGAACGGGTGTCCCTCCTGCGTGGGGGCCTCGGTCGAGACCGGCGACCGCGCCAAGAAGGGGGCCGCCTGGATCCTGGCCGCCGCTGCCGCCGGCGCCCCGCCCGACCGCGCCGCCGGAAGAGCGTGATGACCCGCCCGCCCCGAGGTGCTAATCTGACCGCATGGACCTGAAAAAACGCCTGGCCCGCTTGGACCGGCTCGCCCGGGGTGAGGCCGGTCGCACCGCCGGGGAGGTTGCCGGGACCACGGCAGCCCCGGACCTGCTGGCCGAACGCCTGGCTGCGATCGGCCTGCAAGCCAGCGACACCCCGGCCGGGACCCTCTGGTCGCGGGATTACCCCGGCCGGACCGCTCCGGCGCCGCCGGCCCGCAAGCTGCCCTGCTTCGACGCCCTCTTCACCAGGCCCGCCCCGCCAGGGTTGCGGCCGGAGGAGCTGCTTTTCCTGGACACCGAGACCACTGGCCTGGCCGGCGGCACCGGTAGCCTCGCCTTCCTGGTCGGTCTCGGCTGGTGGGCCCGTCGGCGTTTCCGGGTCCGCCAGCTCTTCCTGCCCGCTCCCGGGCAGGAGCTGCCCATCCTGGCCGTGCTGGCGGAGCTGGCCCGCTCCTTCCGGACGGTGGTGACCTTCAACGGCAACGGTTTCGACCTGCCCCTGCTGCGCACCCGCGCCCTGCTCGCCCGCCGGCAGGACCCCCTGGCCGGTTTGGCCAGCCTGGACCTGCTGCCGGCGGCGCGCCGGCTGTGGGGCCGGCGTCTGGCGGACTGCCGCCAGCAGACGGTTGAGGAAAAGATCTGCGGCCTCGCGCGCGGTCCGCAGGAGATCGACAGCGGGCAGATCCCGCAGGTCTACTTCCAGTTTCTCCGCGCCGGAGAGAGCGATCGGTTGGCCGCCGTCCTGCTGCACAACCGGTCCGACATCGAGGGGATGGCGAGCATCTTCAGGGCGGTGACCGTGCGCGCGGCCGCCCTGGCCGGCGGACCACCGCCGGGCCGGGAGCGAACCGGCCTGCGCTGGCAGGATGCCTGGGCAAACGGGCGGATCTGCGAGGCGCGCCGAGAGAAGGAAGCGGCCGCCGGCTGGCTAGAAGCGGCATTCCTGCTCGCCCGGACCGCCCGGGGGCGGGCGCGGCGGCTACCCTTTCCGGAGACCTTCTTCCGGGACGCGGTGCGCATCCTCAAGCGGACCGCCTGCTGGCGGCGCCTGGAGGAGGTCCTGCTGGCCGGCCTGAAGAGCTGTGGCAGCCGCGAGTGGTTGCACCGCGAGGCGGCCATCCTCTACGAGCACCGGCTGGGGCGGCTGGCCGAGGCGCGGAGGCAGGCGGAGCGGCTCGACGACCCGGTGCGGCTGGCTCGCCTGGCGCGCAAGCTGGGCCGCCGGGCCCGAACCGGCTGACCGTTGCGCTTCGGCCCGGGAGTCCGTACCATGGACCCGCCGGGCCACGTATCGTCGTCGCAGGGAGGGATCGCCTTGGCCGAGCCGCTGCAGAAGGATGCCCACCTCATCGTCGCCGCCATCCGCGTCCTATCGCACCGGGAAGGGAGGGCGCCCCGGCCGGACGAGGTGGCCGAGCTGCTCGGGCTGCCGCCCGCTGTTTTGAGGATCTCGCTGGCCGCGTTGCAGGATCTCGGCATCGTCGCCCTGGTCGAGAGCGCCTTCGACAACCATGTCGAGATCCGGGATCACCTGCGCATCGAGGAGCTGGCAGCCGAGACCGCCGAAGGGGACCTGAGCGAGGATCTCGCCGATTTCGACCGGCGCAAGCAGGAGGAGGCGGAAAAGATGTCCCGTCTCTTCAGCGAGGGCGACCACGAGCGCCAGAAAGCCGATCGGCTGCGGAAGATGGACGACGAGCTGCAGGATTTCCGCCAGCAGAAGCCGCCCAACCCCTTCGGTGACGATTAGAACCCGTCAAAGTTCTCCCCGGCGCCGGGCGTCGCGATTGTCGACGATGTCGGCGGCGGCGACGCGTTCGGCGAGCCAGGCCTCCATCAACTCCCGCTGCTTCAGGTTCAGGAGCATCGCCCGCATCTGGTCCCGCTGGAACAGGTACTGTTCCTCACCGAAGGGCTCCTTCCAGAGGGTGCGCAGGGCGAACAGACCACGGCTGGTCTCTACCTGGGGGATTAGGGTACCGGTGTCCACCGCGAGCGCCACCGCGTTGAAGGCGGTGCCGTAGCCCACATCGGGGATGTTGCTCGAGCCGGTAAACGTGTCGGTCACGGCTTGGGTGAGCGAAAACTCCTCGGCGACCTCGGCGAAGCTCCGGCCCATCTGGATGGCGCCCACGGCGGGGCTGAGCTTCCCGGCCGCGATCTCCCGGTTGCGCTCGTCCTTGAGCCGCTGCACCACCTGGTTGCGCACCTCCGCCAGCGGGGTGGGGCCGGCCGGCAGGACCTCCTCCAGCAGGACCACGTAGAAGCAATCGCTGTTCTCGAATACGGGGCTGATGGCCCCCGGTTCGGCGCGGTGAGCGAACTGGGCGCCTTCGACCGAGTTGCGCAGCCCGGTGATGTTCCGGCCCGCGGGGACGGGATCGGGGGTGATCAACTCGATCGAGTCGGTCTCGGCCGTGGCGGCGAAGCTGGCCGCATCGACGGC
>CAZAHC010000342.1:0-2794 GCA_964484595.1 uncultured Fibrobacteraceae bacterium
ACTGCGTACCCGGTACTGTTTCCGGGCCGGCGGGGTCCGGATCGGAGGACCGGGCCAGCCAGAACGAGAGGGCACAGACGACGAGCAGGGCGAGCAGCAGGAGGTTTCCCCGCCGTTTCATCCCTGCCCCGCCAGCAGCTCCGCCAGGACCGGTTTGACCTGAGCGTAGGTCTCGGCCAGGGTTTGCGGCATGATGCGCGTCTGGCCGATGGTGGTCAGGAAGCTGGTGTCGCCGGTCCAGCGAGGCAACATGTGGAAGTGGAAGTGCTCGGGCACACCCGCGCCCGCGCTGGCGCCCCCGTTGTACCCGCAGTTGATGCCGTCGGGCCGGAACACCCGGCGCAGGGCCTTCTCCATGACCGGCAGCAACTCACTCATCTCGGCCAGCTCCGCCGCCGTGCAGTCGGCCAGGGCCGGCTGGTGACGGTTGAGCACCAGCAGGAGATGCCCGTTGGTGTAAGGGTAATGGTTGAGGATGAGGTACCAGCCGGTCCCCCGGTACAGCACGAAATGTTCCTCGTCGTCCCAGTGGAGACGGTTGCAGAAGATGCAACCTTCCTCTTTGATCTGGCCGGTCACGTAGGCAAACCTCCAGGGGGTATAAAGCCTGTCCATCGGTTATCCCCGCTCTCGCCCTCCCGGCCGCTCAAGCGGACCGGGAACGGAAAAGCTGCTCGGCCGCGGCCAGCTCCGTGACGGTGTTGATGCCGACCACCTCTTCGGGATCGTCGGTCGGGACCGCCGCGACGCTCGACCCGGCGGCGACCAGGTGGGCGATGGTGTCGGTCAGGTAGAACTCGCCCTGATCGTTGTCATCGCTCAGCAGATCCAGCGCCCCGCGCAGGGCCTCGATCCGGTAGCAGAAGACGCCGGTGTTGTACTCGCCCACGGCCAGCTCCTCCGCGGTCGCATCACGCGCCTCGACGATGCGCTCCAGCTCGCCGGCGGGGCCCTTGATGATCCGGCCGTAGGAACCCGCGTCGGGTACCACGCAGGTCAGGACCGAGGCGACCACCCCGGAAGCCAGGGTCCGGTCGATCAGCCTGCCGACCGTCTGCGGGCGCAGCAGGGGAACGTCCCCGTTCAGAACCACCACGTAACCGCCCGTCCGCAGCAGAGGTGCCGCGACCTGCACCGCGTGCCCCGTGCCGAGCTGGGGCTCCTGGGTCACGAAGGCCAAACCGGGGCCGGCACACGTTTGCCGGACCCGCTCGGCCTCGTGGCCGACCACGACCACGGTCCGCTCGATCCCCACCCGCCTGATCATCCGCAGCACGTGGGCCAGCAGGGGTTCGCCCGCCAGCAGGTGCAGAACCTTGGGCAGATCCGATTTCATCCGGGTGCCCTTGCCGGCCGCCAGGACCACCGCCTCGACTTCGGCCAGCCGGTCACGGTCGCTCATGACGGGTCCTCCCGGCTCAGCAGACCGCATTCGGACACCACGGCGGACGAGACGGCGAGGACCAGATTGTCGATCAGGCGAGCGCTGCCCACCCGGGCGGCGACAGCCAGCAGGACCCGGCCCTCGGCGCGCGGTATCCGCGCCAGATCGGGCACCGACCGGACCTCGGCGTAGTCGAGGCCGTCGGCGGCGGCCAGCTCTTCCCGCAGGACTTCCTCCACCGCCGCGCAATCGGTCTGCCCTTCCTCCAGCAGGCGCCGGCCCCGACCGAGACTCCGCCAGAGACAGACGGCCCGCTCCCGCTCCTCGGGGGAAAGGTACCGGTTCCGCGAGGAGAGAGCCAGGCCGTCCGGTTCCCGGACCGTCGGCGCGTCGATCAGCTCGACCGGGATACCGAGATCCCGCACCATCTCCGCGATGACCAGGCACTGCTGGGCGTCCTTGCGCCCGAAGACGGCAAGATCGGGCCGCACCAGGTTGAAGAGCTTGGCGACGACGGTCAGCACGCCCGCGAAGTGCCCCGGGCGACTCGCCCCGCACAGGGGCGCCGCCCGCGGTCCGGGCTGGACCATCACCCCGGGGCCGGGCCCGTACATCTGGTCGCCGTCCGGCGCGAAGACCGCCGCCACGTCCAGCGGCGCCAGCAGGTCCAGATCACCCTGCAGGTCCTGGGGGTAAGCCTCGAAGTCCTCGCCGGGACCGAACTGCGTGGGGTTGACGAAGATCGATACCACTGCCGGGCCGTAGGACCCGGCCCTCTCCACCAGGCTCAGGTGTCCGGCGTGCAGGGCCCCCATGGTCGGGACGAGAACCAGCGGCCGCTTTCCTCGCAGGCTGTCAAGCCGCGGCAGATCTTCCCGGCGGCGGATCAAATCCATCAGGGTCTCATCCCTCCTGGTCGGTATCGCACGACGCCAGGTACCCTTCCGGGGGCGCCTGTCCGTCCACCTCCCCGGGGGGCGCCGCCGGCGCGCCGTTCCGCTCACCGTAGCAGTGCTCCGGTCCGGGGAAGCGACCGGCCCGCACCTCGCCGCAGAACTGCTGAACCGCAGCCACGGCCAGCTCCCCCAGCTGGGCATAACGCTTGACGAACTTGGGCTGCAGACCCCTGAACAGGCCCAGCAGGTCGTGGAAGACCAGCACCTGCCCGTCGCAGCCGGGACCGGCGCCGATGCCGATGGTGGGAATGTTCACCGCCTCGCTGATCCGGCTCGCCAGCTCGGCGGGGATACATTCGAGGACCATCGCGAAGCAGCCGGCCTCCTCCAGGAACCTCGCCTCGTCGACCATGAGGTCGGCGGCGCCCCTGCCCCGTCCCTGCACTTTATAGCCGCCGAACTTGTGGATGGACTGGGGCGTCAGGCCGAGATGGCCCATGACCGGAATCTCGGC
>CAZAHC010000343.1:0-2783 GCA_964484595.1 uncultured Fibrobacteraceae bacterium
CACCTGGGCGCAGTACTCCGCCCAGACCTCCTCCTTGGCGCGCAGGAAGTTGTGGTAGATGTGCTCGCCGAGCGCGTCCTGCAGCACGGGATCCCGCTGGAGGTTGGCCAGGGCGCCCCGGAGCGTGGAGGGCAGCTGCTGGATGTTCAGCTCCTTCTTCTCCTGCTCGCTCATCTCGAAGACGTTCCGGTTCACGGCCGGCCCGGGGTCGGTCTTCCGCTCGATCCCATCCAGCCCGGAGGCCAGCATGACGGTGAAGGCCAGGTAGGGATTGCAGCTGGGATCGGGAACCCGCACCTCCACTCGTGTCCCCTCTCCACGCCGCGCCGGCACCCTCACCAGGGGCGACCGGTTACGATCGGACCAGGCTATGTTCACCGGGGCTTCGTACCCGGGAACCAGGCGCTTGTACGAGTTGACCAGCGGGTTGGTGATGGCCACGAAGGCGCTGGCGTGCTGCAACAGACCGCCTATGTAGTGATAGGCCAGCGGGCTGAGCTGGCCCTCGCCCGCCGGGTCGTGGAAGGCGTTGGTGCACTCATCCCCCTCGCCGCCGAACAGCGACTGGTGCGTGTGCATCCCGGAGCCGTTGACCCCGGCGAGCGGCTTCGGCATGAAGGTGGCGTGCAGACCGAAATCGAGGGCGATCTTCTTGACGATCATCCGGAAGGTGGTCACCCGATCGGCCGTCTCCAGGGCCGGCGCGTACTTGAAATCGATCTCGTGCTGGCCAGGAGCGACCTCGTGGTGGGCGGCCTCCACCTCGAACCCCATGGCTTCGAGGTAATTGACGATCTGGCGCCGGGCTTCCTCCCCCCGGTCCACCGGCAGCAAGTCGAAGTAACCGCCGGTGTCGTGGGTCTTCACGGTGGGGTTCCCGTCGGCGTCCCGCAGGAAGAGGAAGAACTCCAGCTCGGGACCGCAGACCGGCAGGAGGCCGCGCTCCTGGAAGCGCGCCAGGGTGCGCTTCAGGGTCAGCCGCGGGCACCCCGAGAAGGGCGTGCGATCGGCGTTGAAGACGTCGCAGATCAGCCGGGCCACCTTGCCCTGCTGGCCGTCGAAGGGGAACACCGCGTACGAATCCAGGTCGGGCACCAGCAGCATGTCCGACTCCTCGATCCGGCTGAACCCCTCGATTGAGGAACCGTCGAACATGATCTCGCCGCGCAGGGCCTTCTCGAACTGGCTGGACGGAACCTCCACGTTCTTGTTCTGGCCCAGGATGTCGGTGAAGATCAGGCGCAGGAAGTGAACACCCTCGTTCTCCATGCGGGCGAGCAGGGCTTGCCGCTGCTCGCTAGGTTTGATCACCGAGGGAGGAAAGGGGTTATCGTACTCCGGGGTCAAAGAGTCTGGCATCGTCCGTCCTCCGTCGCTGGCCATCGGCCTGGAAAGCTCCCGCGGGGGTACTGTCGCCTACCTAGTTCTTCGCATCGTAAGCCCCGTCCCTGAAGTAGTAAACAGCAGATCGCCCCTGTCTCGTCTCCGACCCGAAATGAGGAGATCGGGACAGGTTGGCCTTGAGAAAAAGGGGACCGTTGTGCTAATTTCCCTTGTTTGAGAGCCGACCGGTTTTCCCCCAGCCTGCTCCGGCTGGGGGGTTTTGCTGACGGAACGTGGTCGGGACCACGCGGCGCCGGCCCGGCAGCGGGCAGGCGTATTTCCGGGAGAAAAAGAAGATGTTCAAATTCCTCAGGTCCAAGGCAAAGGTCTTTTACTGGGTGATCGCGGCCTCGTTCATCCTGTTCATCTTCCTGGCCTGGGGGATGGACCTGCGCGGCGGCAGGAGCCGCCAGGCGGGGCAGTCGGACCTCATTGGCTCGGTGAACGGTTACGCCATCACGGCTTACGAGTGGGACCGGGCCTACCAGGGGTATCTCAACCGGATCCGGCAGCAGAACCAGGAACGGGCCCTGACTGCCAACCAGCGCGCCAACGCCGCCCAGCAGGTGTGGGACGAGATGGTCCGGGAACGCATCGTCGAGGCCGAGGTCGAGCGGCTGAAGCTGACCGCAACCCCGGACGAGATCCTCGACATCCTAAAGAACGATCCGCCCCCGGAACTGCTCGCCAACTACCAGGACGAGAACGGGAACCCCGACCTGGCGGCCTACCTGGCCGATCTCGCCAACCCCAACCGGGACTGGACCGCCGTCGAGAACTACCTCCGTCTCCTGCTGCCGCGGCAGAAGCTGCAGCAGATGATAATGGCGGCCGCGGTGGTGACCGAGGCCGAGCTGCGCGAGGCGTTCCAGGAGCAGCACGGCCGGGCGGTCGCGGAGTACCTCGGGGTTCTTTACGCCGATCTCGCCGATGAGTACGAGCCCAGCGACGAGGAGATCCAGGCCTATTACGACACTCACCTCGGCCTGTACCAGAGTCCGGCCACCGCCAGGCTGCAGGTCGCGTCCTGGCCCAAGGAGCCGAGCGAGCAAGACCGGAGCGAGGTGCGCCAGGACCTCTTCGAGATCCGGGAAGAGATCATCGCGGGCGAGATGGACTTCGCCGAAGCCGCCGCCATCTATTCCCAGGACGGGACCAGCGAGAACGGCGGCGACCTCGGCACCTTCGGGCGCGAGCGCATGGTCGCTCCCTTCAGCGAGGCCGCCTTCAGCCTGCCCGTCGGCGAGATCAGCGAACCCGTCGAGACCGAGTTCGGCTTTCACCTGATCGAGGTCCTGGAACGGTTCGAGGCCGACAGCGAGGTCAACGAGGTCCACGCCCGGCACATCCTGCTGAAGCTCGACCCCGGCGACGAGACCCTGACCGAGATCTACACCGCC
>CAZAHC010000344.1:0-2745 GCA_964484595.1 uncultured Fibrobacteraceae bacterium
GAGGCGTACCCGCAGAGGTACGTTGACCGAGCCGATCCGAGAAGGCGGGTTCTGGGGGGCATTTGACCAGCCGCAGTAGGCCATTCATGAATTTTCCGGGTTCGGCGGACGGAGGCCAGGATGCGGATTGTCGTGGTCGGCGCGGGCGCTCTGGGGGGACTCGTCGGCGCACACCTGACCGCAGCGGGTAAGGACGTTACCCTCGTCGAGATCAACGAGGCGAGGGTGCGGCTGCTGAACGAGACCGGCCTCTTCATCGCCGAGGGCAGCAAGGGCGAGCGCTGCATCCCGGTGCGCACCGTGACCTCGGTTAAAGGCCTCGAGCCCGCCGACCTCGTCTTCGTCTCGGTCAAGAGCTACCAGACCGCTCCCGCCATCGAGAGCACTGGGCCGGTCATCGGCCCGCAGACCCTGGTCCTTTCGATGCAGAACGGCATTGGCAACACCGAGGTTATGGCCGAGCTGCTCGGGCCCGAACTGGTGCTCAGCGGCATCACCTATCACAGCATCCAGCACACCGGTCCTAACCGGCTTCGCTACCGGCCGGGGATCAAGCCGATCCAGATCGCTCCCTTCGACGGCCGGCTCACCCCGGAGATCGAGGCGGTGGGCGAGGTCTTCCGCGAGGCCGGCCTGCAGACCGACGTGGTCGAGAACATCGACAACGTCGTCTGGCAGAAGCTGCTGCACAACGCGGTGGTGAACCCGGTCTCGGCGCTCACGGGTCTGACGTGCCGCGAGCTGCTGGAAGACGAGCACCTGCAGAGGTTCATGAACGAGCTTTGCCTGGAGATCATCGCCGTGATGCGGGCGCGGGGGGTCCCGATCATTGACGAGGAGGATCCCTACCGCCCCGTCGTCGGTTCCCAGATGGCCCTGGGGAAGAACCGACCCTCGATGTGGCAGGACCTCGCCCGCGGCATCCGCACCGAGGTCGATGCGATCAACGGGGCGGTGGTCGCTGAGGCCGAGCGGCTTGGGCTCCAGGCGCCCCTGAACTTCGGCCTGGTGCGGTTCATCCATTCCCGCGAGAGCCAGAAGTTCCTGCGCAAGCAGGAGATCGCCGAGACCCTGCGGGCTGCCACGGAGCCGGTGGCGCCGGCTGCGGCCCGGCCCGCGCGCAGCGGTCGTGCCCGTCCCACCCGGAGGGCGCCCGACGGGGGCATGCCCGCCGGGCGCGTGCCGCTGCAGACGGCGCCGAAGCTGAAGGGGCTGCTGCGCTCCTACTACCGGGACGTGCAGGCGGCCAGCGACGATCCCGACCGCCAGGTCGCCTGGACCTCGGGCATGGGTCCGGTGGAGATCGTCCGGGCGCTGGGCTTGACGCCCTACTTCCCGGAGAACCACGCCGCATTGATCGGCGCCAGCCGCCAGTCGGGCAAGTACATCCCGCGCGCCCTGGTCGAAGGGTTCTCGCAGTTCGCCAGCTCGGCGATGGCGAGCGACATCGGGGCCATGCTGGTCGGCGACAGCCCGCTGGTCTCGGTGTACGGCATCGCCGGGCCGCCGCCGCCCGACCTGGTGGTCTACAACACCAACTACGGACACCGACTCGTCCCCTGGTTCGAGTACTACGGGAACCGGTTCCAGGTCCCGGTGTTCGGCCTGCATCCGCCCGCGGCTTTGAACGAGCTGGACCCGGTGGAGATCGGGGCCGCCACGGCGCAGAACCTGCGACTGGTCTCGCAGCTCGAGGAGGCCACGGGCCGCAAGCTGGACATCGACCGGCTGGCCGAGGTGGTCCTCGCCTCGGCACGGGCCAGCCAGCTCTGGGGCGAGATCCTCGATCTGGCCTGCAACGTGCCCTCCCCGCTCACCTTCTTCGATTCGCTGATCCACATGGCGCCGATCGTGCTTATGCGCGGCACCGAGGCGGCGGTGGAGTACTACACGATCCTCAAGGCGGAGATCGAGGCCCGGGTCGCCGACCAGGTGGCGGCGGTGCCCGGCGAGCGGTTCCGCTTCTACTGGGAGGGGCCGCCGATCTGGTGCGCCCTGCGGCCGCTGGCAGAGCTTTTCCTGAACCACCGCGCGGCGATCGTCGCCTCGACCTACTGCCGGATCGGCGTGCTGCCGGGGCTGGACCCCCAGAATCCGATCGAGAGCCTGGCCCGCGCCTACACCGGGATCTTTCCCAACCGCGCCGACGAGTACAAGGAGGAGTACCTCGTCTCCGCGTTCGAGGAGTTCGGCGTCGACGGGGTGGTCTACCACGAGGGGCGGACCGCCCCGGAGCACAGCAACGTCCGTTACGGCCTGGAGGTGAGGCTGCGCCGGTCCACCGGCCTGCAAGCCATCGTGGTCGAGGCCGACACGCACGACCTGCGGCTCTTCTCGATGGACCGGATCGAGCGCAAGCTGCAGGACTTCCTCGCCCTGCAGGAGACGAACGGGACCGCTGGCGAACGGTCGCAGCAGAACGGGGGTGGCGATGCCTGAGGTTCAAGGCGCCGTCGCCGGCATCGACGCCGGCACCGAGTGCGTCAAGGCGGTGATCGTGGACCAGGACCGGACCGTGATCGGGCGCACCGTCGTTCCCTTGCGCGGGTACTTCCAGGATCGAATCCAGGAGGCCCTGAACGGGGCGCTGGACGACGCCCAGGTCGCCGCGGAGAACCTGGCCGGCATCGGCGCCACCGGTTACGGCCAGAAGTGCGTCCCGGGCGCCACCCTGAACGCGGCCGAGACCACCTGTCACGCCCTGGGCGCCTTCCATCACTGCGACTCGCCAATGACGGTGATCGA
>CAZAHC010000345.1:0-2742 GCA_964484595.1 uncultured Fibrobacteraceae bacterium
TGCTTCGCGAAGCGAAGCAGAACACGTGTTCTGGCGGGCATTTGACCAGCCGCAGCAGGCCATTCATGAGTGATCCGGGCTAGAGCCGGAACAGGTACTGCAGCTTCATGAAGTACTGGCGGTCGGTCAGCCGCCACCCCTGCACCCCGTGCTCCTCGGGGGTCAGGTTGCCGTAATCCCGCGTCGAACCCACGTAGAAGATGGACAGCGGATTGAGCCGGTAGGTGATCAGGGGATCGGCCTCCCAGGTCTCGGCGAAGTCGCGGTATTGGATGACCAGACGGGTCGACAGCTCCCGGGTGACCTGCAGGGTAAGCCTGGACCGGAGAATGTGGTCCTTGTAGAGCTCCTCGTCGGTGGTCCGGTCCGTGCTCTTGATGTAGACGAAGCTGTTCTCGAGTAACAGGCGGTCGACCGGCTTGAGGTCGACACTGGCGGTGAGCAAGGTCTCCTTTCCCATGACCCCGGCCCACCTGGCGATGCGGTGGCCGTAGTTGAGCGAGTAACTGCACCGCACCAGGTCACTCGGCACCAGGTGGCCGCACTGGTGCCAGCCGTAGATGTCCCCGAACTGGGTGCCGCCAAAGTTCTCGTTGCTGCGCAGGTACTGCGCGTGGAAGTTGCTCTGCGCCCACTTCAATCGCACCGAGATGTTCGCGTTCACCCACTCGTCCTTCTTGACGTCGTCGAAGTTCCAGATCCGGGCCAGGTTGACGAAGGGATTGACCATTTCCACCAGGCCGTCCTCGAAGTAGAACACGTAGCCCGAGTTGATCTGGCCCATCCGCTGATTGTTCCGCGGCTCGTAGCCGTTGTCGGCCCGGAAGGTCGGGCTGCGCTCCCAGTAATCCAGGTCCAGGTTCCAGGAGCGGCCGTTCCGCTCCAGGCTGCCGTAGATGCCGCGGCCCCAGAATTTCTCCCCGTCGAAGACCGCGGTGTGCTTGCCGCCGTCGAACTCGACCCCGGCCAGCCCCAGGTGGGGATCGGCGGTCAGCAGGGAATCGTCGGGCTCGACGGTGCAGGTGGCCAGGATCTGCATCTCGACCTGGTAATTCCGGCCGAGCCGGATCCGCCCGTCCGCGCCGAGAACGGTCCCCGATCCGCCCTGGTCCAGGCGCCGGTCGGTGGCGACGAGGCCAAGGAAGGAGCCCTCGCCCAGGGTCCGCTGCACCCGCAGGATGTTCACGTAGCTCTTGCCGGCGTCCAGGGGCCCGGCGCTGCGCTCCTCCAGGGGAATGACCACCGGTGAACGCTCGTCCCGCGCGGACAGGAAGGCGATGTTCGTCCGACCCGGCCGGCCGGTCATCTTGGCCGCGAACAGCGGATCGTTGATCGAGCGGGTGTAGACCGCGTTGAAGAAGGTGTTGAAGAGATCGCTACCCTCCTGGAAGAAGGGACGGCGCTCGGGAAAGAAGAGGGCGAAGGTGGAGTTGACGTCGGTCTGGGCGGCGTCGGCCTCCACCTGGCTGAAGTCGGGATTGACCGCCACTTCGGCCGTCACGGCGGAGGTCAGCGCATACTTGACCCCCAGGGAGGGCTCGCCCATCACATCCTCGTTCTCGAACTCGCCTTCCGGGTTGCGGGAACCCGCCTGGGTGCTGACGAAGGCCGGCAGGACCTCCAGGCCCTTGCCCGGCTCGACGTCCTCGATCCCGAAAACGGTCCCCCACTGGCAGGGCCAGCAGGGATCGTCACGGTCGTAGGCGGCCCAGGAGTACTGGCCCCTGGTCTCCCGGGGATGGTTGCGCCAGAAGTCCATGCGCCAGGTCTGAACGGAGCGACGGGGAAAGCGCAGGCTGGAAAACGGGATCGCCATCTCGACCTGGTAACCGAAATCGGTGATCCGGCCGTCCGAGTAATAAATGGCGTCGTACCCATCGTCCTCGCCCCCGTTCGCCGACCAGAGCGCATCGCCTTGGATGCCGTAGGGATTGGCCCCCAGCTCGTAGGCCCAGGACTGGTCGGCATAGGTGTCGATGGCGACGATGATGGTGTCGTCCGACCAGATCCGGTCCCGCTCGCACAGGGAGACCCGGACCGCGCCGGGATCGTCGTAACACCTGAAGGCGACGTAGACGTTCCGGTCGTCGTACGTCATGAGGGCCTCGGTCCTGACCGGCGGCTGCACCTGGTCCCCCGGGCTGTGCTCGGCGAAGCCGGTGGCCACGGCGGCACCGCGCCAGCCCGGGTCGTCGAGCTCGCCGTCGATCTCGATCGGCCCCGGGGCCCGGGAAACCTGCATCTCCGGCAGGTAGGTGGGTTCGTAGTCGTCGGCGGCGAGGGCGCCGCCGGCTGTCCCGATCAACAAGGCGGGGAACAGAACAACCAGGTAAGGCCCGGGACCCGGGCGGCCGAAAAGATTCATGACAATCCTTCGAGGTCGGGGCTTCGGATTCCCGGTCGGGGGCCGGCAGGTGATGAAGACAACCTGCTGCGATCATACGTATCACCGCGGGCCAGGTTTCAGGGGCGGCGGGCCGGCCTGAGGCGGCGGAACTTCCCGTCGCCACGGACGTATTCCCTGACCGTCACCCGGCGACTTCCGCCGCGGCATTCCTACTTCGCGAGACTCCGGGGAGGCTGAACAATGGGATCAGGCAAGCTCACCCGCCTCGACTGCAACACCTTGCTGAACAAGCTGCGCCGGTTCTGGCGCGGTTACGGCCTGTTCCTGCTGATCGTCGTCCTGGCCGCGACCTCGTTCCGCTCGGCGGTGGCCGACTGGAACGACGTGCCCACGGG
>CAZAHC010000346.1:0-2732 GCA_964484595.1 uncultured Fibrobacteraceae bacterium
AAACCCCTAGGGAGGCGTTCAGGGCTGAGTGTTGCACTTAGTCCTTGAATCCACAGGGTGTCAACCTGGGTTGACAGGTGCAAGAAAGATGCCCGAAAATCGCGATAAGTTTTTTATTTTCAACAAGTTAGGGCTTGCGGTGCTTGCCGGTTTGTAGTATATTTCCTGCCCTCCCAGCACATTTTTTCTTTTCCAGGATCTTCCTACACGGAGGTATGAAGGATGCCTGCCTTTGTCGCCGACCTGCCCGCCGCCGAGGTCCATGCCCGTCTGAAAAATGCCCTCGAAGAACTTCAGCGCGCCGAGAAAGGTGCCCTCCTGTGGTTCAGCGAGATCGCGAGGCGCAAGCTGTATCGCGAGCTTGGGTATTCGTCCCTCCAGATGTATGCCACCGAAGCCCTCGGCTTCTCGCAGAACAAGACTGGCCAGTTCATTCGCCTGGCCGGGGTGATGGAAGAACTGCCTGTTTTGCGCGAGTCAGTGGCCCGGGGCGAGATCCCCTGGACGAAGGCCCGGGAGGTGGCCAAGGTCGCCACCCCCAGGACGGAAAAGCGGTGGGTGGCGGAGGCTCGCCGTTCCAGCAATCGCGAGCTGGAGAAGAAGGTGAAGCGGGCGAAGGTCCGGCGTAATGGTGGCCAGCAGGCGCTGGACATGGGAAAGCAGGAAGAGATCGAGGTCCCAATCTCGGTGAACCTGGGTTTCAGCCCTGAGCAGTTCGCCCGCTGGGAAGCGATGCTGGAGAAGATCAGGAAGCAAGGGCAGGGCGGGAGCCGGGAGGAACTTATCCTGGCGGCCCTTTTGGAAGCCTCGAATGGAGCGGGCGTGCCACGTGGCACGGCAGCAAGTTCGTATCATGTAGTCATATACCAGTGTGGCACTTGCAAGCGAGCCCACGTGGCAACGAGCCGGGGGGAACAGCGGTTGAGCAAGGCGGCGCTGGAAGCGGCGCTCTGTGATGCCCAGGTCCAGGAACCGGGCAAGAGAAACAGATCAACCATCCCCCCGGCGAAACGCAAACAGGCCCTGGCCCGGGCGAAACACCGCTGCCAGATGCCGGGTTGTAACCACCTGCATTTCCTGGAGGTGCACCACCTGGTTCCCCGGGAGCGAGGGGGCGGAAACAACCTGGATAACCTGGTCGTGCTTTGCTCGAGCTGCCACCGGTTGCTGCACGAGCGGCCTGACAGGGAAGGGTTGCTGTCCAGGGGAACAAGCCGGCCCGTGCTGCTCAGGCCCGCGGATCGACCAGGCAGCCCATGAACAGGATGCTGCCGTGGCGAAGGTCGCGGATCAGGAACAGGAACGGGTGATCGGCCCGGAACGGCGGCCGGCCGCGCTTGAGCACGACCGCGGTGGCGGCGGCGGCCTCGGTCCCTTTTTCGTCCACGGCGAGGAAGGCCTGGTGGACGACCTTCTCGACCCACAGGCTCCTGCCGTCCCGGCCGGCGGCCATGCCGGTGAAGTCGGCCCCGGGGGTGAAGGCCGAGACCATCCCCATCTTCTTCAGCGCGTCCTTCAGCTCGCAGCGGTGGGTCAGCTCGAATCTCGGCAGTACCACCGGCAGCTCCTGCTCGCGAAGGGCGTCGAGCCACGTGTTCAGAAGGGCCAGGTCGATCTTCTCGTTCAGGGCGGCCAGGCCGTCCGGCTGCCGGGGCAGCACGATCACCAGCGCCAGCTCCCTGCCCCGGTAGGGAAGCTCCAGGACCTCCACCTCCGGCAGCTCGGCGCAGGCGAACCGGGCGCGCTGGAACATCATCGGCACCTCGACGCTCTTGGTGGGCGAGATGTGGAACGGCGCCGGGCGGGTCGCCTCGACGGGGAAGGCCCGCTGCCATTCGCCGAGGAAGTGGATGGTGTTGGTCAGCACCAGTGGGGTGTCGCCGGTGATGTCACCAGGTAGCAGCAGGTTCTGAATCCTCTGCTCGGTGCGATCGGCGGCCCAGTCGTTGATCGTCAGGCGGGCCGCTTCCGGGTCGGCGACGAAATCGAGCAGGGACAGGTCGGAGCGGTAATAATCCCGGCAGGTCTGCTGGAAGGCGGGCAGCCAGTCGATCCCCGACTGGCCCCAGAGGTGGTTGGCGATGGTGAGCTTGTGAGTGGGTGTGGGGTGCCTTTCCTCGCCGGGGTCAAGCCTCGCCAACAGCCTGGCGTGAGCCGGGTACAGCTTTTCCCGGTCCGCGGGGAACCGCAGAACGGAGGCCATCTCGCTCGCCGTCTCGCCGCGTGCGCCGACGTAGGTCATGGCCAGAGCCGTCGAGACGCTGAAGGGAGAGAAGAACAGGTTGCCCGGCCGGCGGCTCAGCTCCCGGTACAGATCGAGCGCGAAGGCTTTGTGACCCTCGACGACGGCGGGCAGGTTGGGAGGGGTGGAGCCTGGGGGTATTTCCTGACCTGGTTCTGGTTCGGGTTCCGCCCTTGCCTCCGGCCCTGGCAGGTTGGCGAGCTGGAGGATGAGACCGAGACAGATCAAGGCTATCAGTAAGGGGATTCGTTTCTTCATGCCGGTTCCTCTCCCCGCGTGAACCCGGCTTGGCCAGGGTCTACCCCGCCTCGCCGGGCGGTTCACCAGGATGACGCTCCAGCCGGGTAGACGCTGTCAAGGATATATTCGTTTACCTCTGCCTCCTGATCTCCGGTCGGGGTTAACCTGGATATTACATGAACAGGGGGCTGCGGAGGTGAAAGGGAAACCAAACAGAGAAACGTTCAGCGGTAGAGGTTTTTCACTTCCC
>CAZAHC010000347.1:0-2697 GCA_964484595.1 uncultured Fibrobacteraceae bacterium
TTCTACCAGATATCGAGGCCGCTTCAAGTTTCAACTAAGAATGGCACTTCCTCCCCTCCTGGATTTGGATTTTGAAATTGCTGTCCGGGAAGTCGTAGGGTTTCCAGCTACTTCTTGAACTGGTTTAACGCCATTTGCATTTGAGGTCTGGATCAGTTGTCCACGCCGGTGATGGCCGTTGGCTGGACGATCCCCCTGCCTGATACAATGGAGAAAGCCGGGATTGGTTACAAAATAGCTTCAGGCTTGGAATCCAGGCCGGGAGCCTTGCCCGTAGTATCCGGTCATGTTGGAATGGGTTGGCGGAAGCACATCCGTGGCGACGGGTAACTCAATTTGTTTTCTGACAAGATGTTGCCCCGATGGCCAAAGGACCTGATTCCCTTGAACATCCCGCCAGCATGTACCGGCAGAGACTCCTGGAAAAGATTTGCCAGAGGGAGGAGTGTCTCCGCCCAAAAGGCGCTGGCAGGGCTGCTGAATGAAGTAAACCACTCGCTGACCGGAAGATTCTTCAAGGCCAAGCCCTTGGGGGTAAAGGGTGGATGAGGGCCTCCTTTTTCACAATAAGCTGACCAATCTCCCCTTCGGTATCCCTTGTCCAAATCCCCGCGAGGGCCGAT
This sequence comes from uncultured Fibrobacteraceae bacterium, assembly GCA_964484595.1. Lineage (GTDB taxonomy): Bacteria > Krumholzibacteriota > Krumholzibacteriia > LZORAL124-64-63 > LZORAL124-64-63 > CAZAHC01. Next base: position 624 of record CAZAHC010000347.1, read on the forward strand.
ATTCGGCCAGAAGCGACAGATCACCGGCGAGCGGGGAGAGCAGACATCGAAACACCCCGGAAACCCCGAATCCTCTTCGTCTGCGGCGCCAACTCCTGCCGCAGCCAGATGGCGGAGGGCTTGCTGCGCGGACAGGCGGGCGATCGGGCCGAGGCCTTCAGCGCGGGGGTGAGCGCCGGCGGGGTCCACCCGCTGGCCGTGCAGGCGATGGCCGAGGTCGACCTCGACATCAGCGGCCACACCTCGAAGATCGTTGCCGACCTGGAGCCCGGTAACTTCGACCTTGTCATCACCCTCTGCGACGAGGCCCGGGGAGTCTGCGCCTCTCCGGCGACCGCCTCGGAGGACGACCGCCGGCGCCTGTTCGGCGGCGTCCCGGTTTTCCTGCACTGGACCGTGGCCGATCCCGCGGCCGCGACCGGAGACGAGGACGAGCGCCTGCGCGCCTTCCGCGAGGCTCGCGACATTATCGCCGGCCGCATCGAGGGCCTGCTCGATCACGGCTACCTCGCCGCCTTCGCCCGCGAACGGGACCGCCTGCAGCGGTTCGCCGACATGCTGCAGGAGGGGATCCTAATCCACGACGAGTTCCGCAACGTCTTCCTGGTCAACCGGGCCTTCCTGCAGATGACCGGGCTTTCGCGCGAGGACATCCTCGGCAAGGACTGCCACGAGGTCTTCACCCCCGGCGGCCTCTGCGGCGCCGGGTGCAAGTTCTGCGAGGAGCCGGAAACGGCAACCGGGCGCTGCGAGCACAGGACCCGGTTCGTCACCACACGGGGCGAGAACAAGCAGCTGAAGGTCACCATCGAGCCGTTGGAGATCGAACCCGGCATCCGCGGGGTCCTGGGGGTGGTCCGCGACGAGACCGAGGTCCGGGACCTGCGCGCCAAGCTGCGCCAGCGGCGCAGCTTCCACGGCATGATCGGCGCCGGCCAGGCCATCCAGGAGGTCTTCGCCACCATCGAGTCGGTCAGCGCCTCGGAGTATCCCGTCCTGATCACCGGCGAGAGCGGCACCGGCAAGGAGCTGGTCGCGCGCGCCATCCACGCCGAGAGCAACCGTCAGGCCGGGCCCTTCGTGCCTGTCAACTGCGGCGCCTTGCCCGAGAACATCATCGAGAGCGAGCTCTTCGGCCACGTCCGGGGCGCCTTCACCGGCGCCATCCGCGACAAGAAGGGACGCTTCGAGCTGGCCGGCCGCGGCACCCTGTTCCTCGACGAGGTGGGGGAGCTGCCGGCGCCCACCCAGGTCAAGCTGCTCCGCGTCCTGCAGGAAAAACGGTTCGAGCGGGTCGGGGGGGAGAAGACACTCCGCGCCGACTCCCGCATCATCAGCGCCACCAACCGGGATCTGCGCCAGATGGTGCGCCAGGGAGAGTTCCGCGAGGACCTGTTCTACCGCCTGTGCGTGGTGCCGATCAGCCTGCCCCCGCTGCGGGAACGCGGCGAGGACCTGCCCTTCCTGGTCGAGCACATCCTGGTGAGGATCCGGGAGGAGACCGGCAAGCCGATCCAGAGCCTCGAGGACGAGGCCATCGGTCTGCTGCACGCCTACGTCTGGCCGGGCAACATCCGCGAGCTGATCAACGCCCTGCAGTTCGCCTCGGTGCGCTGCGAGGGAAAGGTCATCCGGGCCCGGGACCTGCCCCCGGAGATCCGCCACCGGTCCGGCACCTCGGCGGTGTTCGCCGTTAAGGAAGAGGTGGAAGAAGAGGCGACGCCCTTACCCGAGCCCGGCATCGCCCGGGGCCGTCGCCCCAAGCTCTCCGGCGCCGCGGTCGAGCGCGCCCTGGCCGCCACCGGCGGCAACAAGGCCAGGGCCGCCAGGTTGCTGGGCGTCGGCCGCGCCACCTTGTACCGTTTCCTGGATCGACAGAAGGATTAGTCCGGCCCGCGCCGGGTCAGCTATCGGGTTGGCTGGCGAGATCGGCCAGGGTGGTCTGCGAGAGCTGATCCGCCACCTGGTCGCGAATCCCGGCCAGCATGTCCCCGAAGACACACCCCGCGAAGGGACACTCCCGGCGATTCAACAGGCAGGTCCCCTGGCCCGGCGTGCCGTCGATGGCCTGGTA
>CAZAHC010000348.1:0-2602 GCA_964484595.1 uncultured Fibrobacteraceae bacterium
AGGCCGCCCGGACCCTGGCCCTGGCCGGAGCGACGGTTTTGTGCCATCCCTCCATCCTGGTCCTGCCCCTCTGCCCGAACGCCATGATCACCCGCAGCCTCGAGAACCGGGTCTACGTCATCCTCGCCAACCGGGTCGGCAGCGAGGACCGCAAGGATCCGCCCTTGCGGTTCATCGGGCAGAGCCGGGTTATCGACCCGCGCGGGGAGGTCCTGGCCACCTGCGACGGGCAGAACCCGGGCGCTGCCGCCGCGACCATCGACCCCACCGCGGCCCTCGACAAGCAGGTCACGCCGCGCAACCACCTCTGGCAGGACCGGCGGCCGGAAACCTACCGCTTGTGATCAGACTACTCGGGGGATCCGACCCTCGGCGACCCCCGCCACCTGCATGAACTCCTGGACCGCGGACGACAGGAACCGTCCCCGCCGCAGAACCAGGCCGTAGCCCAGCCGCCCGAAGATGTTGGTGACCGGGGTGGTGTTGATGACGTCGGCTTTCCCCTTGGAGATCATCAGGCCCGAGCTGATCGAGACGCCCAGACCGATCCGGACGTACTCCTTCAGGGCCAGGAACCCCCCCACCTCCATGGTCACGTCCGGGTGCAGCCCGTGCCGGGCGAACACGGCGTCGATGTTGTCGCGGATGGACGTCCCCTTCTCGTAGAGGATCAGCGGCTCGTCTGCGATCTCGTTCAGGGAGAGCCGCTGCCGCTGGCCGGCCCACGGATGGTCCAGTGGCGTGCAGACGAACATGTCGAAGGAGAGGATCTCGAAGTACTCCACGTCCGGGAACTCGTTCCAGGAGGTGGTGATGCCGATGTCCACCTCGCCGCTGGCGACGGCTCGGAGGATCTCCGGGTCGAAGGTCTTGCTCGAGACCACCAGGCGTACGCCGGGGTGCTGGTCCCGGAAGCGCTGCACGACCCGGGGCAGGTGGTACATGCCAATCCCCCGGCAGGCGGCGATCCGGACCGTTCCGTGGGGGCGCGCGCCCAGCTCGGCGAACTCGGTTTCCAGGTCGTCCACCTGGTTCAGGATGGCCCGGGCGTGGTGAGCCAGCCGCTTTCCCTCATCGGTGGGCACGATCCCCCGGCCCCTTCTCTCGTACAGCTTGACGCCCAGCTCCCTCTCCAGGGACTTGACTTGATGGCTCACTGCAGACTGGCTGACGTGAATCTTGTCGGCAGCCTCGGAAAAGCTCAGGCACTGGATCGCCCAGTAGAACCCTCTTAATTTCTGAATTTCCAATTGGTTACCCTCGTCGACCAGACAAAACCAAACTGGTATTGATTAGACATCCCCGATCATACATGAAAATCATTCATTAGACAAGGGTATATTATTAATTTAATCTATCGTTATCAGGGGCGAAAATAGACCAGCGATTAGATGTTGAACAGGGTGTCCCGTAAAAGCAACCTCCCGCTTTCGCAACCCGCCCCTCTCGGGCACCCGCCTCCCAGAAGAGGAAAGGTTGCCAGGAGATCCCTTATCACTCCACTGAAGGTAGATGGCCTGATCGCCCCGATCCTGCGGCCGCTGCCGACCATCTTCAACTATGCGCGCTTGACCGCCAGCACCGGCGGCAAGAGCACCCAGGCCATCGACGACGAGTTCCATGCCAGCCTGAGGGCCCTCGCGGAGACAATCGAGGCTGTGAGCCGGGACGCCGGGATTCCGGACCAGAACTGGCAGCCACTCGTCGACAAGTGCATAGAGCTGGCCCAGCTGACCGGGGAAGACCTAGCCGCCGGCCTGGACGGCTTCTGCGCCGGCCTGACCGACCTGCACAAGTCCCACGGCAAGGACCTGCGCAAAGCGGTGGCCGCCGCCCCGGAGAAGTTCCGCGACCTGTACCGGCAGGCCGCCCTGCCGAAGAAGCTCCTGCTCTGCTACAGCGAGGAAAGAGACGACCAGGCCGACAGCCTGGAACGGAAGCTCTCAGACCGCTGCCACTACGACTACGTGGCGGTCGAGGGTGACTGGACCGCGGTGTCGGCCAGCGTCGACCTGCTCGTCTTCGCTCCCAGCGACAAGCCCATCCCCGCGAACCTGCTGGCCATCGCCGAGAGTTATGGCCTGCCGTTCCTGATCCTGATGGCTCCGTCCAAGGACGAGAACGAGGACGAGGAGATGGAGAACATGGCGCTCATGAAGGCCGAGCACCTGTACCGCAAGAGCGGCTACAACGTGCTGCGCAGCCCGTTCACGCCGGCGCGCCTGTACTCGACCATCGACGGGATCTGCCTGCGCCACCTGGCCGGCAAGGTCCTGCCGATCCCGGACGTCAAGGCCGCAGCCGCTGCCGATCGGGCCGCGGCCGGACAGTCCTAGGCCGGGTTTACACAGCCAGACGCAACAACGTCAAAGCCCCCTTCGCGCGACGCGGAGGGGGCTTGGGTTCTCGTGCGGGAGACGGGGGGCCTTGCTGGCCGGCAGGCAGGATCACCGGTAGAGGTTTTTCACCTCGCCCCAGGTCCTCTGCTCGGTCGGAATCGGTTGCCCTGCAAATGGCTCGTAATCGACAAAGGCATGTACTTCCGGATCGTCGTTCCCGTCCCAGATCCAATCGTCAATGAGACCGGTGTCCGTGGTTCCCC
>CAZAHC010000349.1:0-2561 GCA_964484595.1 uncultured Fibrobacteraceae bacterium
TGTCAGCGCCGGTGTGAAAATGCAGTGAATTGGCCGGTTTGAAGATGTGATGCGTTGGCTGGGGGCAGCATTCCCGGTCGGAGGGGTCATGACAGCGGCTCAGGTCTCGATGCGGTCTTTCATCCGGTAGCTTTTTCCCTCGATGACGAGGGTCTCGGCGTGGTGGAGGACGCGGTCGAGGATGGCGGAGGTCAACGTGCTATCGTTGTTGAAAATACTCGGCCAGTGCTTGAACGCCTTGTTGGTGGTCAGGACAATGGCCCCGCGTTCGTAGCGTTGGCTGATGATCTGGAAGAGCAGATTGGCTCCGTGCTTGTCGATGGGCAGGTAGCCAAGCTCGTCCATGACCAACAGGTCCGGCCGGGTGTATTTGCGGAGTTCGGCTTCGAAGCGGCCGGCGTTGTGGGCGGCGGAGAGGGTGTTGATGACGTCGATGGCGGTGGTGAAGCGGACGCGGAAGCCGGCTTCGCACGCGGCGTAGCCCAGGGCAATGGCCAGATGACTTTTTCCCAGACCGACCCCGCCGATCAGAATGGAATTGGCCTTGTCCTCGATGAACGTCAGACGGAAGAGATTTCGGACCGCCAGGCGGTTGATCTTGACCGGCCAGGTGAAGTCGAACTGGTCGAGGGTCTTGAGCACGGGGAATCGGGCCTGCCGGATGCGTCGGGCGCGTGCCCGGTCCTGGTGCAAGGCCGCTTCGCCTTCGACCAGGAGGCGGAGGAACTCGACGTGGGACCAGTCGCCGGCCGCCGCCTGGCGGACCAGGTCCTCCACGTGCTCCTGCATGAACGGGAGCTTCAGATAGGCCAGTTGTTGGCGCAGTTCATCCGACATTTTCCGGGCGTTCTTGTTTCGGCTCATGGGGTTCTCCGGGGGTAGTGGGCGGAGGTGTGTCCTGATCGTAGAGACCGAGGTCGGGTTCGGGCAGCTCCAGCTCCAGCAGGTCCTGGCGTCGGGTCAGATGCAACGCGCCGGGTTCGGGCAGGAGGCGTTGGCGCTGTTCCAGCAGGTTGGTGATGTATTCGCAACTGAAGGCCTGGAACTCCAGAGCGTCGACGAGGGCCCGGGCGGTCTTCTCGGGGCCGTAGATCTCACTGAGAGCCACGATCTTGCGGACGTGGTGGCGAAGGTTCAGCCGCCGTTCGACCAGGCCCTGGTAGAACGGCTCGGCCTTGGGCGTCAAGGCCAGCAGCCGCTGGAGCAGCTTCTGGTCGGCAGCTCGGCGACGCTGCTGAAGCAATGCCCGGGGATGATCGGGATCCTCGATGTCCTGGTGGCGGTCGTAGCAGCGGACGTGGCGGGCGATGAGTTTGTCCTGATGGTACAGGCACAGATGGTCCGGATAGCGTTTGAGGGTCAACGCCGCCCCGGCATACTCGGCGGGCACCGAGTAGGCGTTGGTGTCCACCGTGATGCGGAACCGGCGGGTGGCGCGGACCGGTCGGATGACCCCCACATCGTACGGCTGGGACGGCAGGGGCTTGAGAGCGGCTTTCTCGGCCTCGAACAGTTCGCGGGGCTGTCGCTTGGTGCTGCCGTGGACGCGCACGTTGGCTACGGCATCCAGCCAGTGGCGGGCGGCCGGGTTGACCAGGCAGAAGTCGGTCAGTTCCAGACCGGCCAGGAGATTCTTTTTGACGTATCCCACGGCATTTTCGACGCGACCTTTTTCGTGTGGCTTTCGCACGCCGCAGGGGGCGATGGTGAAGCCGAAGTGGTCGGCGAAGTCCTTGTAGCGCGGGTTCAGGACCGGCGTCTCGCCGACGGCGCGCCGCAGCACCGCCGAGCGGAGATTGTCCACCATTACCCTGGCCGGGACCCCGCCGAAAAAGGCCAAGGCGTTGGCCTGGCAGGCCAGGAAGTGCTCCATGGTCTCGGAGACGGTGAACTCGACATACAGCATCCGGCTGTAGCAGAGCACCATCACGAAGAAGCTGAGCCGACGGCGAGTGTTGCCCACCTGGATCGAGCCGAACTGGCCCCAGTCCACCTGGGCGCATTGGCCCGGGGCGAACACCAGCGTCAGGAAGGCCGGCGTGCGCGGCGGGCGAACGTGGCGAACGTACTCCTTGACGATGGTAATCCCGCCGCGGTAGCCGGTCTCGCGCAGCCGCAGGAAGATCTGCGCGGCCGTATACGGATGGGTCGCCAGCCAGCGGACGATCTGCTCCTTGAACGGATCCAGCTTGCTGGGACGCCGGGCCATTCGTCGCGGGCCGAACGTCTCGGTGGCCAGCCACCGCGCCACCGTGCGTTCATCCAGGTGCAGCCGGCGGGCGATCTGGGCCACCGTCAGGCCCTCTCTGTCATGGCAATCCTTGATCTTGCAGTACAGTTCGTAGTGGATCATTGGGCACGCTCCATCATCTCTCGAAGGACTTGTCCGATACGCATCGGTTCGGCCAGTGCCGGGCGGGGACCGGCCGGGGCCGGCGCATCCAGGGCCAGCACCTGGTACAGGGGTCTCTGGTAGGCGATCAGACCGGCGGCGATCAGTTCCCGCCGGGCGCGGGCCAGCGAGGTCTCGTCCAGCGGCAGCAGCCGACAGATCGTCTTGT
>CAZAHC010000350.1:0-2551 GCA_964484595.1 uncultured Fibrobacteraceae bacterium
GCCTTGTACCGCCGGGCCGCCTCTGGCACGGCCAGCACCTCGCCGCTCTCCTGATCGGTGGTCTTGCCGGCCTCGCCGCTGAAGGCGTTCACCCCACCGATCAGCATGTTGTCGCTGATGTTGTCGAGGTGGCCGCGGAAGCGGAGCCACGGTCCGGCCATCGAGATGTGGTCGGTGGTGCACTTGCCTTTCACCTTCAGGAGCAGCGGCAGGTCCCGCAGGTCCTCGCCGTCCCACCGGTCGAACGGTTCCAGCAGGGCCAGACGCTCGCTTCCCGGGTCGACGATGACCTCGCGGCCGGCGCGCTCGGTGGGCGGGGCCTCGTAACCACTCCCCGCGGCCGCGAAACCGGCGGGCGGCAGCTCGTCAGCCGGGGCCGGAGCCTCGAGCGCGACCTCCTCCCCCTTCTCGTTGCTCAGCTTGTCGGTCAGGGGATTGAAGTCGAGCCTTCCGGCCAGGCCGTAGGCCATCACGGTTTCCGGGCTGCCGATGAAGGCGTTGGTGTTGGGATTGCCGTCGGCGCGTTTCTTGAAGTTGCGGTTGAACGAGGTGACGATGCTGTTGACCGCCTCCGGTTCGATATCCACCCGCTTCCACTGGCCGATGCACGGCCCGCAGGCGTTGGTCAGCACGGTGGCGCCGATCTCCTGGAGCACCGTCAGTTGACCGTCCTGCTTGATGGTCTCGTAGATGAGCTCCGACCCCGGCGAGATCCACAGCGTCGCCTTCATCATAAGATTTTTCCGGAGCGCTTGTCGAGCCACGTCGGTCACCCGGCAGATGTCCTCGTAGCTGCTGTTCGTGCAGCTTCCGATCAGGGCCGCAGTGACGTTCGTCGGGTATCCTTCCTGGGCGCAGTCGGCCGCCATCCGGCTCACGGGATGGGCGATGTCCGGCGAGTGGGGGCCGACCAGGTGCGGCTCGAGGGCCGCCAGGTCGATCTCGACGATCCGGTCGAAGAATTCCTCCGGGGCGGCGTAAACCTCGTCGTCGGCCCGCAGCAGATCGGCGTTAGCGGCGGCCAGGTCGGCCAGATCGGTCCGGCCAGTCGCCCGCAGGTACGAGGCCATGCGCTCATCGAAGGGGAAGATGCTGGTGGTCGCCCCCAGCTCGGCCCCCATGTTGGTGATGGTGGCCTTGCCGGTGCAACTCAGCGCCGCGGCCCCCGGCCCGAAGTATTCCACGACATGGTTGGTGCCCCCCTTGGTGGTCAGCAAGCCGAGCAGCTTCAGGATCACGTCCTTCGGCGCGGTCCAGCCGGCGGGGGCGCCGGTCAGCTTCACGCCGATCTGCTGGGGGTGCTTGACCTCCCAGGGAAGACCGACCATCACGTCGACCGCGTCGGCGCCGCCCACTCCGCAGGCGATCATCCCCAGGCCACCGCCGTTGGGGGTATGGCTGTCGGTGCCGATGATCAGGCCGCCGGGGAAGGCGTAGTTTTCCAGGACGATCTGATGGATGATCCCCGAACCGGGTTTCCAGAAGCCCAGGTTGTAGCGAGCCGCGGTGCTGCGCAGGAAATCGTAGACCTCCCGGTTCACCTCCAGGGCGGCCGCCTTGTCCTTCTCGGCCCCCTCGTACGCCCGCAGCAGATGGTCGCAGTGGACGGTGGTCGGCACGGCGGCCTCGTCCCGGCCTGCCTGCATGAACTGCAGCAGGGCCATCTGGGCGGTGGCGTCCTGCATCGCCACGCGGTCGGGCCGCAGGGCGAGGGTCGCCTCGCCCCGGGCGAACTCCTGTGCCCCGGGATCGTCCAGGTGCCCGAACAGCACCTTCTCCGCCAGGCTCAGCGGCCGGCCCAGCCGCTGGCGCACGACCTCCAGCCGCTGCCGCGTCCGCTGGTAGACATCCTGCACCATCTGCAAAGTGGTCTCGATCGGCATCTCCTGGCCCTCCTGGGGGTTCCGGCGGCACACCTGGAGGTTGAGGCATCGGTTGCGGCCCGTGCCCCGGGGTTGACCGGGGACGGCCCTTCGCGCATCCTACAACGGTAGGCGACGGATCGGAGGTGGGCAAGGAACGGTTCGGCCCGGCGGTTCCTGGCCGTCCCTTCCGGCCGGAGGGTAACGAGGAGCTGGAGATGGATTTCGACCTTTCCCGGATCGACGAGGAGGTCGTCGCCAAGGCGGCCGCCCGCTGCCACGAGCGCAACATCGTCATTCCCACCCTGGCCCAGCAGAAGGATCCGACCCGGATCCCGGATGCCATCACCCAAAAGCTGCCCGGGGTCGGTCTGTGGGATATCGACCCGCTGAACCTGTTCCGCATCACCTGGAAGAACGATCAGCGGAACGGCCTGTTCAACGAGGGCAACTGGCTCGAATTCCCACCCGCCCTGACAGGGCTGGACGTACGGATCGTTGGCCTGGTCGGCAAGCTGTTCCCCACCGGCGCGCACAAGGTCGGTGCGGCCTTCGGCTGCCTGGTGCCCAGGCTGGTGACCGGCCAGTTCGACCCCACGACCCAGAAGGCGGTCTGGCCAAGCACGGGCAACTTCTGCCGCGGCGGCGCCTTCGACTCCAAGCTGCTGGCCTGCGACTCGGTGGCCATC
>CAZAHC010000351.1:0-2538 GCA_964484595.1 uncultured Fibrobacteraceae bacterium
CATGGTCCAGCCCGACAAGAAGATCGCGCAGGTGAAGGTCAAGTCGGTCAGGAAGAAGCTCAAGAAGAAGGACTTCGCCGCCAAGGTCAACCGGGAGGAGATCCGCGAGGGAGCGGCCGACCTGGGCCTGGAGCAGGAGGAGGTCATCGAGCTGGTTCTGGCCGCCCTGGTCCCGATCGGCGAACGGCTGGGATTGTAACCCGGGCTAGTCGAAGTGGGCGTTCAGGCCCGGCAGGACCTTCAACCCGCGGGGGTTGTTCCCCGCGTAGTTCAACAGGCCGATCTGGACACCGTTCAGATGGCGGGCGTAGTTGAAGATGCCGATGGCCAGACCATCGAGGCGGCCGTTGACCCGGGTGAAGTAACCCGTCCCCAGACCGGTGAACCGGTCCGTGACCCTCAGGTAACCACCGGCCAGATGCAGCCCGGTCATTTCCTCCGCGCCGAGCCCGAGGCCGCCCACGCTCATCCCTGTCAGCTTGTTGCCCCCGACCCCGAGACCGCCCACCGCGAGCCCGGTTAGGTTGTCGGCGCCGACTCCGAGGCCGCCGATCACCAGGCCGTTGATGTCGTTGGCGCCGAGGCCAAGCCCGCCGATCCCGATGCCGGACAGATCGTGGCAACCGAAGCCGAGCCCGCCCGCACCGAATCCGGAAAGGTTGCCGGCGCCGAAACCGAGCCCGCCGACCCCGATGCCGGAAAGATCGTTGCACCCGAAACCCAGGCCCCCGACGAACACCCCCTCCAGGTCGTTGGCCCCGAGGCCGAGGCCGGCCAGGCCGATGCCGGTGAAATCATCGACGCCCATGCCTACCAGGCCGATGCCGATTCCCCGGAGGTCGCCGGCCCCCAGGCCCACGCCGTTCAGGAAAACACCGTTCAGCTCGTCGCCGCCCGTTCCGACCAGACTCACCGAGACGCCGTTGATCTGGCGCGCCCCGGTGCCGACCAGGGCCAGGTTCAGGCCGTCGTACCTGGCGCGCGAGTTCTTGCCGGGCGCCCAGAAGGTGACGTTCAGGCCGCGGATGTGCCGGACCCTCTCGTCGCTGAAGTTGAACCTCAGCCCCGTGAAGTCCTTGCTGTTGCCGAAGCTGACGCCGGTGCCGCGGGTGGGAATATCCAGCGACTGGGCCGTGGCGCCCCCGGCCAGCAGCAGCGGCAAGATCGCCGCCAGGAAAAAGCGACCAGACATTGGACTCACCTCCGGCGGTTGGTACCAGATCGACCGGGGGAACAAGCGCGCCGATTCTTATTAACGCAGGAAGCGCAGGTGAAGTTACACGCGGGCAGGGTTGGTTCTGAAGACTGGTTGGGCTGAGGGATGTGTGGTACGGTGCAGGGGCTGGCGGAGGATGGTGTCCGCGCTGCCGGCTCATCCTCCCCGGTACGGCACGTGAATCCCGCTGGCTGGCGGCGTCCAGCCTGGTCGACTCGTTCGGGGGAGGTCCCGCCATGTTTTTCTCCAGATCCCAGAGACTGTTGGTGCTCGCCTTTCTGGCCCTGATGCTGTTCCTGGCGGCGACTGCCGGCCAGGCGGCCGAGCGGGTCGTCGTGCCGACCCCGCCCGGGGGCGGGCCGGGCATCGCCCGCGCAGCCGCCGACGAGGCGCCGCCCTACACCCCGGTCGACGATCCCGAGTTGACCGAGCGCCAGCGGGAGCGGCTGGCCGCCCGGCTCGTCGAGGATGGAATCCCGGCCGGCTCCCTCCGGTACGACGACATCGGCGGGGACGACCTCCTGCTGGACACCGCCGAGGATATCTGGGATCCGTGCATCGACATCGCCACCAACGGGGACCTTTACGTCGCGATTCAGGTCACTGACCCGACCAGCCTCAGGGAGATTCGCGTCTACCGCTCGCTCGACAGCGGGGATTCCTGGACTTCCTGGGCCGTGCTGTCCGATCCCGATCCGAGCGAGCAGTTCTTCAGCCCCAGCCTGCATATCGCCGAAGGTGTGGTCGACAAGTGCTGGCTCGCCTACAGCCGGGATTCGGTCGGCCCCCCCAACGCCGAACTGCGGGTGGCGGGTTCCGACCTGGCCCTGCCGGCGGGGGATTTCAGCACCGAGATCACGGTCATGAGCGAGGTAGGGACCGATTTCTGGAACCCTGACCTGACCTCCGACAGCGCCGAATTCAACTATTACTACCTCTACCTGGTCGCCCGTGGCTACGAGGCCGACGGCAGCGACATCTGGTTCGCTCGCTGCATCAACCAGGGTGTCTCCTTCGAGAGCCCCTACGTCATCGCCGAGTTGACGGTGGGGGACCGGGATTACCGGAAACCGGACGTCGCGTACGGCGACGGCGACTGGGTTCACGTGGCCTGGTACTTCAGTCACCGTACCGATGCCCTCGACACGGCCATCCGGTACCGGCGGGCCGCCAGCTTCGCCGGCGGCGGCCTCGGGGCCTGGGATCCCATCGAGTACCTTACTTCCAACGCCAACGGCATCTACGAGGAGGATCCTCAGGTGGCCGCCTCGCTGGCGGACCCGCAGGTGGTGGTCGCCTTCCAGCGCCTGGACGAACCCCAC
>CAZAHC010000352.1:0-2515 GCA_964484595.1 uncultured Fibrobacteraceae bacterium
GTAGTCCCGGGTCTGGCCGGGGTCGGTGGCCAGACCCGGGACTACCCGGTCCAGGACCTGCCGCCCCGGCCCCTGGGCGAAGAGCCGGTCCTCGGCGGCCAGCTGGTCGATGGCGCCGGCGAACCGGTCACCACGGAGAACGCCCAGGCCTTCGCCGAGCAAGTGGTCCAGACCGCCGAGGTCGAGCAGACGCCGGTTTCCTCGCGGGACGGGGTGGAGCGCGTCAAGGTCGCCGTCACCGTCAAACTTGTTCCTCACCACCTGCGGGTGCGGGCGGAGAAGTTCCACGACACGGTCCAGGAGTACTCGCGCCGGTACGACCTCGATCCCCGCCTGGTCTTCGCGGTCATCCACACCGAGTCGTTCTTCAACCCGAAGGCGAGATCTCCGGTGCCGGCCTACGGCTTGATGCAGCTGGTGCCCACCTCCGGCGGCAAGGACGCCTACCGGTTCGTCTACCGGCAGGACGAGACCCTATCCCCGGATTACCTCTTCGTGCCCGATAACAACGTCGAGCTGGGCTGCGCCTACATGAAGCTGCTGGTGGACCGTTACTTCAAGGGGACCGAGAACGGACTCAGCAAGATCTACTGCGCCATCTGCGCCTACAACACCGGCGCCGGCAACGTCAGCCGCGCCTTCACCGGCGAGAACAAGCTCGGACCCGCGATCAAGGTCATCAACTCCCTCACCCCCGAGCAGGTCCTCGCCAAGCTCAAGAAGGACCTGCCGTACGAGGAAACCCGGCAGTACATCGTGAAGGTCCTGGACCGGATCCAGTATTACGAGGAGTGGAAATAGAAGACACTGATCCTGGTTAACTGTTTAGTTTCAAGCGGTTAGGGCTTTTTTATAACGGTTGATCCGCGGTGGGGGTTTCGGTAGAATCCCCTGACCCGTGTCTCGCCCCGATTCTGGAAACGGGGGGAATCCACCATGAAAGCCTGCCTTGCCGTTCTGGCCGGGGTGCTGGTGATCCTGCTCGCCGCGCCGCCGCCCGCCCAGGAGACCTTCGAGGACTACACGCGGCGGATGAACCAGGAGTACGCCGCCTTCACGGAGCAGGTCACCGCCGAGTACGACGCCTTCGTCCGCGCCGAGAACGAGGCCTTCGCGGCCTTCCAGGCCGAGGTGGAGCAGAAGTGGGAAACCTTCGCCGGGCCCACGAAGAAGGACTGGGTGGAGTACTCCGCCGACAAGGAAACCCGCACCGTCGTCGATTTCGAGAAGGGTGAGGCCAAGGTCGAGGTCCTCGTCGAACGGGTGGCGCTGGCGGCGGATGCCGACCTCGCCCGGCAGCGGCTGGCCGAAGCGGTCAGGCGCCTGGTCGCCGACCGCGGCAAGACCCTCGACTACCCCGTGCAGGAAATCCAGCCCCAGCCGCTGGGGGAGCAGCCCGTGCTCGCCGACCAGCTGCGCGACAGCAGCGGTGAGCCCGTCACCCAGCAGAATGCCCGGGTCTTTGCCGAGCAGGTCGTCCAGGCCGCCGACGTTCAGCCGGAACTTGTGGCCTCCCGGGACGGGGTCGAGCGCGTCAAGGTGGCGATCCTGGTCGAGCTGGTGCCGGACCACCTGCGGATCCGGGCCGAGAAGTACCTCGAGACCGTGTTGTTTTTCGCGCGCAAGTACGACCTCGACTCCCGGATCGTCTTCGCCATGATGCACACCGAGTCCTACTTCAACCCCAAGGCCAAATCCCCCGCCCCCGCTTACGGTCTGATGCAGCTGGTGCCGAGCTCGGGGGGCCGGGACGCCTACCGGTACGTTCACGATGAGGACAAGGTGGTGTCACCGAACTACCTGTACGATCCCGGGCACAACATCGAGCTCGGTTGCGCCTACCTGAGTCTCCTGCTGAACCGGGAGTTCAAGAAGGCGCGGGACGAAACGAGCCAGCTCTACTGCGCGATCTGCGCCTACAACACCGGGGCTGGCAACGTGAGCCGGGCGTTCACCGGCAGCAAGAAGATCCAGCCGCTAATCGAGCGCCTGAACACGATGACCTCCGCCGAGGTCCTGCAGAAGTTGGCCGAGAACCTGCCCTACGAGGAGACCCGCCAGTACATCCGGAAGGTCCTCGAGCGGGTCAAGTTCTACCAGGAGTGGAAGACCTAGTCCGGGTTGTTGTTTGACCACCCGACCGGGTTGGATTGCAGAGAAGGAAGATTTTACGTTGGCCATCCATGAAAAGGGGTGCGAGATGAAGATCAGGGTGTTGGTCGCGAGTCTCCTCATTTGTCTGTTTGCGCTTTCGCTGCTCGGGTGCGGTGGCAGCAAGAGCACGGCCCCGGCCCGGACGGAGGTCACCGCCCAGACCGGGCCCTGCCCGATCTGGTACACCGTTCGTCCGGAAGACCCGAACTTCGAGTTCGGAGCCGCGACCGAGACGAGCAAGGATCTGCAGATGGCTGTCGACAAGGCCAAGCTGAGCGCCCGGGCCGAGCTGGCCGAAGCGATGAACACCTTGATCCAGCGCCTGGCGACGGACTTCCGGGAGGAGATCGGCCTGGCCGAG
>CAZAHC010000353.1:0-2499 GCA_964484595.1 uncultured Fibrobacteraceae bacterium
AGCACGAAGCGGGCCCGGATCTCCGGGTTGAAGGGGTTGGGAAACGGCGTCGCGAACTCGAACGGCGACAGGTCCTGACTGGCCGGAAACAGGCAGTCGCCCTCCCCCCCCGCCGTGACGGTCACGCCGGAAGCGGGCAGGGTCAGGCGAAAGACCACCTGGCCGTCCGGCTCACTCGTCAGCTCGCCTGCCGCCGCGTCGGCGGGCGAGAGGAAGAGGGACCAGCCCTGCGGCCCGCCGGCCAGGGAGCCGTACCGGGCCACGCCGGCAGCGGCCAGGGTCACCCACCCGGTCGCGGTTTTCCCCTCGAGCACCCACGCTTGATCCCCCGGAGCCCGGAAGACGACCTCAACCGCCGCAGGCCGGCAAAACACGGTCAGGTCGGGCGCCGTGACCGGCAACGGGTTCGGTTCGATGTTGAGCAGCGTCAGGACCAGCTCGAGGGCCAGGTCGAGCGTCACGATGTCGGGGAAATCGTCCTCGTTGAAGTCTCCGACGGCCAGGCCCAACGGTTCCACGGCGGCGAAGAACTTCACGGGCGGGGCGAACAACCAGACACCGGCGTTCAGGACCACCCCGACCTCGCCGAGATCCGGATACGTGACGAGCACGTCCGGAAGACCGTTCAGGTCGATGTCCTCCAGGGCGAGGCGGCCCGGGATTCCCTCCAGGTCGAAGCTCTCGACCGCGGCAATCAGAAAACCGGTACCCAGATTCGCGAAAACGGTGAGGCTGCCCCCGACCTGGGTGCCCACCGCGAGGTCAAGGTCGTTGTCATCGTCCATGTCAGCGGTGGCCAGGGCCAGGGGTTGGCCAGCGACGGCGTAGAAGTAGGCCTGCCCGAAGACCCGGCCGC
The DNA here is from genome assembly GCA_964484595.1 of uncultured Fibrobacteraceae bacterium. Taxonomy (GTDB): domain Bacteria; phylum Krumholzibacteriota; class Krumholzibacteriia; order LZORAL124-64-63; family LZORAL124-64-63; genus CAZAHC01. Next base: position 857 of record CAZAHC010000353.1, read on the forward strand.
CCAGGTTGAGCAGGGTTGCGATGCCGCCCGAGCCGCTGGTCACCGCCAAGTCGTCGAGCTGATCTTCGTTGATGTCCAGCAGGGCCAGATCGCGCAGACTGCCCGTCAAGGGAAGCGTCGAGACGTCGGTGAAGGTGCCGTCGCCGGCGCCGAACGCCAGCGTAAGGTCGTCGGAGGTCTCGTTGCCCACCACCACATCGGCGAAACCATCGCCGTCGAAATCGGACACGAGCACCCGGAAGGGATTCAAACCGGTCGGCACCGAGCCGGCCTCCTCGTAACCGCCCCCGGCCAGGCGCCGCAAAATCTGGACCCGACTGCTGGTGGTCTGCACCAGGGCGAGGTCCAGCAGGGTATCGCCATCGGCGTGTAGCGTGGCCAGGTAACGGGTGGGGTTGTCCAGGATCAGCGGTTCCGGTTCGGCCAGGAAATGACCATGGCCGTCCCCGCGCAGGAACTCCACCGCCTGGTGACCGGGGCAGGCGACAAGCAGGTCGCAGTGGCCGTCGAAATCCTCGTCCAGAACCACCCCCTGCACCGGGGACGAGGGCAGGACGGTGGCCAGGTAGGCCCGGAAGCTCGGCGTGTCGTTCCCGAACAGAAGCGCCACGGTGCTGATCTCACCGTTGGCGATGGCCAGGTCGGGCAGCAGATCGTTGTTCAGGTCCATCGTTGTTACGTCCAGGGCCGGGCCGCCGCAGTAGTAGGTCTCCACGTGATTCCAGCTGCCGGCCTGAAGCTGGAAGTACTGGACCAGCCCGTGGTCGGTGTTCCAGGCCCATAGGGCCCCGTCGGCCCCGGGGACCGGTGCCACCAGGACCCCATCGGAACGGATGGCTGTGGCGATCCGGTCCGCTTCGACCAAGCTGCCGCCGGCCGCGGCGAAGATGCAAACGAAGGACGAGTCGGCGAAGGTGACGAACACCTCCTGCGCCACCTCCCCCGGGGGGGCGGCGGTGCAGAAGTAGGCGGGGGCTCCCGGCGCCGCCAGCTGCTCCTGCAAGGAGTAGAGATTGTCACCTCCCTGGTCGAAGACGGTGAAGGACCGGGAAAGAACCCCGTTTTCGGCGGTGACGATTTCAGGGGCCGGGTCTCCGTCCAGCTCCAGAACTGCGATATCGACCGGCCGGTCTCCACAAAGAACCTCCTGGACCACCCCCCACTCGCCGCCGTCCTCGGCCAGGTGCAGCCAGCGGTCGCTGCCGGGCAGGGTCACCACCAGACCCACGACGCCGGCGGGGCCGACCGGGCCGCAGGCCAATCCGCCGGGGTCCTCATCCAGATCGACGCTTGCGGTGACACTGAAGGGCAGGCCCACCTCTTGGGGGTCGAGCAGGATCACCCGGTCGGGGTTTGCGGTCAGGGCCACGAGCAGCTCGTCTCCCCCCGCCCCGACCGGAAACAGCGCCAGGTCGACTGTCTGGCCCCCCAGGTAAAAGACCGTGGTGACCCGGAAACGGCCGTTGCCCATCGATTCGATGATGGCCAGGTTCCCGTCGTCCCGGCCGGTAACCACCTCGAACTGCCCATCGCCGTCGATGTCCAGGCTCGCCACGGCCGAGGCTGGTTCCCAGGCCTCGACCGTGATCTGACCCGGGAAGTGGAGTGGGATGGCGTGAGCTGCCGGCGGCCAGCAGGCCCCG
>CAZAHC010000354.1:0-2497 GCA_964484595.1 uncultured Fibrobacteraceae bacterium
CCTTTCGGCCTCCTTACTGGCAGGGGTTTTAGGCCGCTACTTCCCGTATGTCATCGCGTGTCAAGTGATTGGACTTCCAGAGTGGAAAGAAGCATGCCACTAATGAGGCAATATCCGATTTGTTGCACACAAGCCCCTGCTTGTGACAGGACCACCCCCTCTCGACCGAATCGCATGGGTGAATTGCGTCAAGTTTCACTTAGAATGCTGTTCTAAGTATACCACACCGTCTTGGCGCATGCTATCACACCAGGCGTTAAATTTGGGAAAAAAGAAGGTTTTGGCCCTGAGATTGGGGTCCTGCTTCCAAAAAGCCGGACCCCAATCTCAGGGCCACAGCTCAAAGGATGGAACGCCCGCTCATCTCGGGCGGCTGGGGCAGATCGAGCAGCTTCAGCACCGTCGGCGCGATGTCGGCCAGCCCGAAGGGGCCTTCGTCGATCACGTCGCTCCGGCCGGCGAATCCGGGGGCCATGGCCACGAAGGGCACCGGGTTGAGCGAGTGGGCGGTCAGGACGGTGCCGTCAGGCGTTATCATCTCCTCGCAGTTTCCGTGATCGGCGGTGAGCAGGAAGGTCCCGCCCGCGGCGAGAATCGGGGGCACGATGTCGGCCAGCAGGCTGTCGACCGTCTTGACGGCGGAAACGGCGGCGGCGAGCACGCCGGTGTGTCCGACCATGTCCCCGTTGGCGAAGTTCACGATGATGACGTCGTGCTTGCCGCTGGCGGCTTGCTCCTTGACGGTGCGGGCCACCTCCGGGGCGCTCATCTCCGGCTGCAGGTCGTAGGTGGCCACCTTGGGCGAGGGGATCAGGATCCGCTCCTCGCCGGGGAAGGGCTCCTCGCGCCCCCCGTTGAAGAAGTAAGTGACGTGGGCGTACTTCTCGGTCTCGGCGGCGCGCAGGTTCGTCAGCCCGTGGGTGGCCAGCATTTCGGGCAGGGTGTTGACCGGGGCTTCCGGCCGGAACAGCACCGGCACGTCGAGCTTGGCGTCGTAAGGGGTCAAGCAGAGATAGGCGATGTCCGGGCGCCGGGGTCGGTCGAAGCCGTCGAAGTCAGCGAGGTTGAAGGCCCAGGTCAGCTCGCGGGCCCGGTCTGCCCGGAAGTTCCAGAAGAAGACCCCGTCACCGTCCTCGACGGTGGCGACGGGCCGGCCGTCGTCCGTCAGCACGGTCGGGAGGACGAACTCGTCGGTAATTTCCTGGTCGTAGGAAACCTTTATGGCCTGCGCCGGATCGACTGCTTTCTCGCCGCGGCCGTGGACCAGCGCCTGCCAGGCCTTCTCGACCCGGTCCCAGCGCTGGTCGCGGTCCATGGCGTAGTAACGCCCGGCCAGGGTGGCGATCTTCCCGGCCCCGATCCGGTCCAGCTGGGCCAGCAGATCCTGCACGTACCCCAGACCGGCATGGGGATCGGTGTCCCGGCCGTCCAGGAAGGCGTGCACGAAGATCTCGCGGATGCCGGCTGCCTTGGCCGCGGCGACTATCCCGTACAGGTGGTCGGCGTGGGAGTGGACGCCCCCGGGCGAGACCAGACCCAGCAGGTGGAGCCGGCCGCTGCCGGCGTTGACGCGGGCCAGGAAATCGGTCCAGGCAGGTTCACGGTCGAAAGAACCGGTGTTGAAGCTCCGGGAGATGCGAACCAGCTCCTGGTTGATGACCCGGCCGGCGCCGATGGTCAGGTGGCCGACCTCGCTGTTGCCCATCTGGCCAGTGGGCAGGCCGACGTCGAGCCCGGAGCAGGCCAGGGAGGTGTGGGGGTATTCCGCCAGCAAGGAGCGGTAGAACGGCGGGTCGGCGATGGCGATGGCGTTGCCGTGCTCGCTGCCGGGCCCGGTACGCCAGCCGAAGCCGTCCAGGATGCAGAGCACGACCCGGGGACGCGGGGAGCTGGTCTGGTCAGGCATCTCTCACCCAGTTCGTTGTGCCGGCCGGGAATACCCAGAGTTCCGCCTCTCCGAGGGACATCAGGACCACGTTCGCGAGGTCGAGCTCCCGCTCCGGTACGGGCGAAGCCGGTTCCGCGTTCTCGCCGGCAGCGGCTGGTCGGGTCCGGAACAGGGCCCCCGCCTGCAGGACCGCCTGCGTGACCTCCCGTCCATCGGCCAGGAACTCCGAGACGCGCAGCTTCCCCAGCCGAACCACCACCTCGGCCGGTACCGGAGCGTGGAAGATCTCGTCGGGGGCCAGGGAAACCGTCTGTCGCCTCTCCCGGGAGCGATCCACCCACGAGCGGTCGCCGGAAAAGACGCGCGCGTCCCGCTGGAAGGAAAAGAAGGCCGTGGGAGGTCCTGGCTCCTCGGCCAGATCGTCCAGCTCGGTCCCGGTCCCGCCCTCTCGGTGCATTCTGGTCCTCTGGGTTGGTAAGCGCATTGGCCGCAGCACCATACCACGGCCCCGTCCGGTTCGCCAGGAACGTCGACGACTAGCCCGGATTATTAATGAAATGGCCGATGCCCGGGGTTTGGGAAAAAAAACCCCCCCCCCCCCGGAGGAGG
>CAZAHC010000355.1:0-2483 GCA_964484595.1 uncultured Fibrobacteraceae bacterium
AAGGCCAGGACTGCCTATTTCGGTGGTGATAGGGGCAATCTGGGTTTGGGCAGAAGGGAGGACGCCAGCGGTGATCATTGGTTCGCATGCCCAGATTTGTGCAGGTTCCGGACCAGACACATTCTCGGAGGCACAACCAATTTCAAGGGGAGGGCGACCGTGAATCGGGTCGCGGGATTGGCCACCAGGGAGGATTGTGACCGGACTTTAACCGGCCTCTTCCGCCTCACCGAAGAGTGCGGCGGAGACGGCCTGGAACTCCACTTCCAGGTCCGACATGATCTGCGGGAGTTCAGCGTGCTGGATCTTCACGAACTCCTGGTAACTCCGATCGAGAGCGTAGTGCAGGGTGTCGGCGCCCGTGCCGCAGCCGGCCCTCATGGCCAGCATGTCCGCCAGGTGAACGACATAGGCGATCGGCTTCTCGTCACCGATCGCTTCGGCAGGGTAGTGGTGGAACTTCATGCCGACCCGGAGCGAGAACGGCAGGCTCCAGTGATTGGCGATCTGGCTCCCGACCTCGCAATGATCCACGCCCAGGACGTCCCGCTCGCCGGCGAGGAAATCGGGGATTTCGTCCTGCTTCAGGCCGGCCAGGATCTCCTCGGCCTCTCCCTGCAGGTAATCGGAGATGATCGCCTTGCCCAGGTCGTGCAGCAGCCCCGACGTGAAAGCGATGCCGGGATCAACCCGGCCACGGGTGAACCGGGCCAGCTGCCGAGCGATCATGGCCGTCAGGAGACAGTGCCTGCCGAGGGATCCGCGCGTGCCGAGGTATCCTCTCAGCTCGGCGTTGAAGAGATCACCGCCGCTGGCTGCCATCGCCACGCTGATCACCTTCGTATCTCCCAGATAGGCCACCGCTTCCTTTACCGTCGTCACTTCCCGGCAGAGCGCAAAGGAGGCCGAGTTGATGAAGCGCAGGACGCTGGCGGTCAGGGCCGAGTCACACTCGATGGCCTGGACCACCTCGGCGATATCGTGATCCCGCCGGCCCATCACCCCCAGCAGCCTGCTGGCACCCGGGGATAGCGGCGGCAGGACCTTGACCCTCTCCTCCACGCTCGTCGCGTCGATCATCCGGCAACTCCCGTTTAGACTCCGTCCGAAAACACTCTCCTGTCGCCGGGCGGCACACCCGTCTGTTCTCTTTCGGCCAGGAAGCACCCCCCCTTAGGTTCTTGCCGGAATAGGCTCCCTGGCTTCTTGATTCCCGGCCAACGCCCCTGGCCTGAGCCTGGCCAAGGGCGTTGTCTGGAGACCAGAAAGTCCGGATAAATCTTCCGGCCAGAACTCCGGGCTAGAGGATCTGACCGTAGTTGGGCGCTTCCTTGGTGATCTGCACGCCGTGGGGATGGCCCTCCCGGACCCCGGCGCGGGTGACCCGGATGAACCGGGCCTCGGTCTGGAAGGTGGGAATGTCGCAGCAACCGCAGTAACCCATGCCGCTGCGCAGGCCGCCGACGAGCTGGAACAGGACATCCTGGGCGCGGCCCTTGTACGGAACCCGGCCCTCGATCCCCTCCGGAACCAGCTTCTCCAGGTCGGCGACGTCCGCCTGGAAGTAACGATCCTTGCTGCCTTCCTGCATGGCGCCGAGCGATCCCATGCCGCGGTACGACTTGTAGACCCGTCCCTCGTAAAGGATCTTCTCGCCGGGCGACTCCTCGGTGCCGGCCAGCAGGGAGCCGGCCATCACGACGTCGGCGCCGGCGGCGATGGCCTTGGCCACGTCCCCGGAATAGCGGATTCCCCCGTCGGCGACGACGGGCACGCCGGCCGGCCGCGCCACCGCGGAGACCTCCTGGATGGCGGTGACCTGGGGCACGCCCACCCCGGCGACGACCCGCGTGGTGCAGATCGAGCCCGGCCCGATGCCGACCTTCAGGGCGTCGGCGCCGGCCTCGATCAAGTCGCGAGCCCCCTCACCGGTGGCGATGTTGCCGGCCAGGACCTGCGCCTCGGGGTAGCTCTGGCGGATCTTGCGCACCGCCTCGAGGACGTTCCGGGAGTGACCGTGGGCGGTGTCCACGACCAGCATATCGACTCCGGCCTCCATGAGCGACTCCACCCGGAGCACGCTCTCAGCTCCCACGCCGACTGCCGCCGCCACCCGCAACCGGCCCCTTCCGTCCTTGCAGGCGTTCGGATAGTCGATCTTCTTCTGGATGTCCTTGACGGTGATCAACCCGCGCAGCTCCCCGGCCTTGTTCACCACGAGCAGCTTCTCGATCCGGTGCCGGTGCAGGATCTTGGCCGCCTCCTCCAAGGTGGTCCCCTCGGGGACGGTGACCAGATTCTGGCTGGTCATGACCTCGCTGACCGGCAGGGAGGTGTTTTCCACGAAGCGCAGGTCCCGGTTGGTGAGGATGCCGACGAGCTTCTCGCCCTCGGTGATCGGCACCCCGGAGATGCGATAGTGGGCCATCAGCTTCAGCGCCTCGTCGATCGGGCGATCGGGGGGCAGGGTGATCGGCTCGGTG
>CAZAHC010000356.1:0-2480 GCA_964484595.1 uncultured Fibrobacteraceae bacterium
GAGGGTGGGTGCGAGGGATAGGCGGAAAGTAATTAGCGGTTCTCAATGAAACGGATTCCATACGAAGAGGACCCTAATTGGAGTGTCGTTTGGGTGCCCAGATGTGATCCGTCTTCCACGATCCAGAAACGGAAGCAGCCGCCTAGGAAAGCCGCTGCGAACATACCGCCCCCGGCGCAAATCGCCAGCGGCTGGTCTGGCAGGTCGAGGATGCTGGTTATCTTTGGGTAGGCCTCATAATCGATACAATCCTGGGAATATGAGACTGCGGACGGGGAAAGGAGGAAAAGGAACGGGAAACAATGCGCGAAGAACCGGAATCCCATAGTTCGTCTCCGGAAAATGACGTAATTGAAATACGGGGCGAGATATAACGATTCTACGGATTTTCCCGGCGGGAGTCAACCCGGGCAAAACACCCGGGCAAAAAGCAGGGCGAGCGAACCTACCCCTGACACACCGAACAGAAAAAACTCGACCTGCCCCCGACCACGATCCTCTCGATCGGGGTGCCGCAGTTCGCGCACGGCCCTCCGCGCCGGCCGTACACCCGCAGCTTCCGGCGGAAGTTACCCGGCTTGCCGTGGAAGTTGGCGAAGTTCATGAAGGTCGTCCCGCCGTGGCGGATGGCCAGGCGCAGGACCGACTTCGCGGCGCGCAGCAGTCCCTTCAGGTCCTCCCGGGTCAGATCAGCGGGGGCAGTCAGGGGGTGGATGCCCGTCCGGAACAGTGCCTCGTCCACGTAGATGTTCCCCAGGCCCGCCGCGATGCCCTGATCCAGCAGCAAGGCCTTGATCGGCGCCCGGCGCCGGGCGATCCGCTCGTGCCAGTCCCGGAACCGGACCTCCAGCAGGTCCGGCCCGATGTGAGAGAGGGCTGACGGCCGGTGGCCGTCGTCCACCAGGGTGAAGCGTCCGAACTTGCGGATGTCGCGGTAATAAACCGGCTGGCCCTCGAAGTCGAGGGTCAGGTGCACGTGCTTGTCCGGCCGGTAGTCGTCGCGCAGGAAGAACTGGCCCGTCATTCGCAGGTGAATCATCAGGTGGGCCGGATCGGAACCGGCCGCCCGACCCCCGTCGCCGCCGAAGGTCAGCAGCAGGTACTTGCCGTGCCGGTGGACCTCGGCCAGGCGCTTGCCGACCAGCGCCCGCCGGGTGCGGGCCGGCGGCTGGGAAAGAACCCCCGCGAACCGGACCTCGAGGCCGGTCAGTCGGCGCCCCTGCAGGTTCTGGCGCAGGGCCCTGGCGATGGTCTCGACTTCCGGGAGTTCGGGCATGTTCCACGTCCGGGGGCGCCGAGAGATCAGAAGCCGCGTTCCTTCCGGATCAGCTCGTACGCCTCGTTGATGGCCTGCAGCTTCTCGTTGGCGAACTTCATGAAATCATCGGCCAGGCCCTTCGAGGCCAGCTTGTCAGGATGATACTCGCTGGCGAGGCGGCGGTAGCTGCGCTTGATCTCGCGCTCGCTCGCGTCCGGCTCGACGCCCAGCAGCGCGTAGGCGGCCGGCAGGTTGCCGCGACTGAAGAGCGCTCGCGCCTCCTCGTAGTCCCGCCCGCCGAGACCGAGGTCGCTGGCGATGGAGCGGATGAGAGACTCCTCGGCGGGATCGAGGCGTCCGTCCGCCCAGGCGATCTTCAACAGCAGGGAGACCAGGTCGCGCAGCCGGTCGGGCTGGCTGGCCATGATGGACCGGAGCTGGCGGGCGAACTCCGAGGCGGGCACCCGGGAATCGCGGGCCTGGTTGAAGATCCGGGAGGCCACCCGCCGGTCGCTCGCCGACATGCCCAGGTCCCTCTGCAGGAAGCCGTCGAAGGTGGCGACCTCGTCCTCGGTCACCTTGCCGTCGGCCTTGGCCACCTTGGCGGCCAGGCTGATCAGGGCCACCATGAATGCCGACTGGGTGGTGCCGGGGTCGGCCTGCTGGCCGGCGCCGTACCCGGCCCCCGGGCCGACACTCAGACGCACACCGCAGCTGGGGCAGACGAGCTCGTGGCCGCTGCCGAACGAGACCGCCTTCCGGCAGTTGGGGCAGCGGCCGAACACCTGCTGTCGTTTCCCGCGGAACTGGTCTGGTGTGGGATCGCCCACCCGGGCGCCGAGCGCTCCGCCGATCATGGCCCCGATCGGCCCGCCCAGCATGAAGCCGAGGCTCCCCCCCACCAGCGCACCCAGAAGTCCCATTTGCCGCTTCCTCCTCGATCCGGGACCAGCCTCCAAGATAACCCAAAGTCGGCGCCCGGTGAAATACCGTCCTGTAAGCGTGATGGTTTCCCCCGCCCAACCTGTTGCAGTCGCCCCACCGACCGGTTACCTTCCGGCGAGCGGCGACCATCGGGCGGTCGTCGGCGCACCTAACCCGGGTTATTCATGAATGGTCTACTGCGACTGGTCAAATGCCCGCCAGAACACGTGTTCTGCTTCGCTTCGCGAAGCAGCGCTTCGCGATGACTCGGATCGGCTCGGTCAACGTACCTCTGCGG
>CAZAHC010000357.1:0-2479 GCA_964484595.1 uncultured Fibrobacteraceae bacterium
GCAGGTACTGGGCCCAGTTCTGGAAGACGGTGCCGTTGCCGCCGTAGGTGATCAGTTCGTGCGGATGCTGGGCCACCCGCGGATCCAGGTTGTTCTGGATCATGAGCATGATGGCCGCGGCCTGGCGGCAGCGGGCGGGATATTGGTCGAGCGGCCGGGCGTGCATCGGATAGGCCGGCCGGAAGCGCCGCATGTAGATCCGGCCGTCGGCCCGGAGTTCACGGGCGAACTCCGGCGCCAGGTCGGCATGCCAGTCGGCCGGGAAGTAACGCAGGGCGTTGCGCAGGGCCAGCCCGCGCTCGGCGGGCGAAAGATTCAGCGGTCGGTCGGGGGCGTGGTTTATGCCCGGTTCGTCCGGGGGCGGGTCCGGGATCCGGTCCGGGATCCCTCTTTTCAGAGCCGCCTGGAACTCGGTAAGGGTTTTCTCGTCCGCGGTCTTGGTCACTGTCTGCCTCCTGTCTGGTGCATCGGGACCGGATAATACCATAGCACCCACCGGCTCGCCAGCGAGGGGTTGAGGCGGGTGGTTGATGTGCGGGGCGGCCCCGTGTAGAATTCCCTCCCGGACGGACAATTGGCCCCCGACGAGGCTCGGATAGACGTGAGAATCCCGAAGAGAAAGCTGGCCTGCGTTCTTTGCCTGCTCCTGTTGCCGGTCGCCTGCGGCGACGGGGGTGGTGGCAACCGCTCGTCCGCTCCGGATGCCTCGCGCCCGGTGATCCTGATCGGCCTGGACACGTTACGCGGCGATCACCTGCACTGCGCCGGCCTGGACTGGATCGAGACCCCGCACCTGGACGCCCTGGCCGCCGCCGGGGTTCTGTTCACCGACTGCCTCGCCACCGCACCCTGGACCGGCTCCTCGTTCGCCTCCATCTTCACCGGGCTCCTGCCTTACCGTCACGGTTTCCTCGGCGGCAAGTACGGGCGCCTGGCCGACGAGTACGACACCCTGGCCGAGCTGTTCCAGGAGGCAGGCTACGCCACGGCAGCTTACGTGACCATCAACTGGTTGACGCACGATCACGGTATGGCCCAGGGCTTCGCCGAGGGGGAGAAGTTCGACGACGGCGGGCGGGGCGAGGAGGCGCCGCTGGTGACCCGCCGCGGGCTGGACTTCATGCGGCGAAATCGCAACCGCCCCTTCTTTCTCTTCCTGCACTACTTCGACGTGCACGCCCCGTACACGCCACCGCCCCCGTTCGACCGGATGTACTACGACGGGGACCTGCGGGCTCCCGGTGAACCGTTGACCGACTTCCTCCTCTCACCGGCCAATCCGGTGCTGCGCAACCCCGCCACCTATCAGCACCGGGCGGAAAGGTACCGGTGGCTGGAGGGAGTCACCGACTGGTTGTACCCGGTCCGGCAGTACGCCGCGGGAGTGAGCTTCGTCGATTCCCACGTCGGGCGGGTCCTGGCCGGCCTGCAGGAGTTGGGACTCTATGATGAGGCCCTGATCGTCGTGGTGAGCGATCACGGCGAACACCTCCGGGAGCACGGTTTCCACTTCACCCACGCCCTGCCCTACCAAGAGGCGATCCACGTGCCGCTGATCATGAAGTGGCCGCATCAGCAGCACGCCGGGTCGGTGGTGGATGATCCGGTGTCCACCCTGGATATCCTGCCCACGATCCTGGAGGTCCTCGGTCGTCCCGTTCCGGAGGGACTGGACGGGCGGGACCTGGCGCCGCTGGTCCGCGGAGCCGGACCCGCCGGCAGCTCGCTGCAGATCGCGGAGCAGGGGAGTCACCCCCAGCTCTATTCCAAGGCCCTGGTCCAGCAACCCTGGAAGCTGCTGCTGTTCTGCATCGAAGGGCGGTTGTATCCCACCCTCTACAACCTGGTGGACGATCCCGGTGAGCTGCAGGACGTGGCCGCCGGGTTTCCCGAGGTGACCTCGGATCTGCTCGAGCGCCTCTGGACGGTCTGCGACCGCGGTTCTCCCCTGACCAGGGCCGAACCGCTGCCACCCCGCCAGCGCGACCCCGAGACGGTGCGCAAGTTACGCGCCCTGGGGTACGTGGACTGACCTTGTCGTAATCCTCCCGGACCTTTCGGGCTAGGCTCTGTCTGAAAAACCTCTCCCGTCGCCATGCGCGTCTGGCGGGCCCGATCTCTTCGTTGCGGATTCTCGCCGTAGGTACGGCTACGCCTGCGAATCCGCGCCTCGACCTCGGGCCCGCCAGACACACCTGGCTCGGTCCGAGGTTTCTCAGACAGAGCCTAGTTTTTCCGTCGGAAGCAGTTGAGATACTTGCCCCCCGCGAGGGGCAGGGAGACCAGCTCGTAGTTCCTGGCGAAGGCGGGGTTCTGGAAGATGTCCAGCTCGCGGCTGTAGGGGGGAACGATGCTCCGGCGCGGCTGATCGGTCACGTCCACGTTGCCGAGCAGGAGATAATCGAGCCGGCGGCCGAGGATGTAGGCCCCGTCATGTTTCTCGTGGCCGGCGTAACCTTCGCTGAAGGCGACCTTGCGG
>CAZAHC010000358.1:0-2452 GCA_964484595.1 uncultured Fibrobacteraceae bacterium
GTTGTGGAGATTGTGTCCCCTCTTGCGCCGAAGGTGCAATCCAGGTCATCGACGGCAAGGCGCGGTTGATGGCGGACAACCTGTGCGACGGACTGGGGGCCTGCCTCGGGGAGTGTCCGCAGGGCGCGATCTCGATCGAGGAACGCGAGGCCGAGCAGTTCGACGAGGAGGCGGTCCAGGAGCGCCTGGCCGACCTGACGAGTGGCCCGGAGGCCGGGACCCCGCCGGCTCCGGTCCCGGAAACCGCGGCGCCGGCCCCAGCGGACGGCCCCGGCTGCGGCTGCCCCGGCGCCCGGGTCCTCCAGTTCGAGGGCGCGGCTGCCGAGGCCGCGCCGGCAGCAGGGCCGGCCGCCGGTCCCGCGCCCGCCTCGGCGCTGCGGCAATGGCCGATCCAGCTGCACCCGGTGCCCCCGACCGCCCCGTATTTCCAGGGTGCCGACATCCTGCTCGCCGCCGATTGCACCGCCTTCGCGATGGGTGATTTCCACACCAAGCACCTGCCCGGTCGGTCATTGGCAGTGGCCTGCCCCAAGCTGGATCAGGCACAGGAGATCTACCTGGAAAAGCTGGTCGCCATGATCGACCAGGCCCGGATCAACACCCTGACCGTTCTGGTCATGGAGGTGCCCTGCTGCATTGGTCTCGTGCAACTGGCCGCCGAGGCGGCGGCGAGGGCCGGTCGGAAGGTTCCGGTCAAGAAGATGGTGGTCGGCCTGCGGGGTGAGATCCTCGCCGAGGAGTGGGTCTGCCGGGGAAACCGGGGACCGCCGGGGCCGGCCCGCGGGGGAGCGCCAGGCCCTACATTCCCATCCTGCTGGCTACGGTGCTGGTCGGCGCCCATTTCCTGCGTGCGGACAACCCGGGGCTCGTGGCCACCTGTGCCGCGGCCCCCGGATTGCTGTTGATCCGCAGGGCCTGGGTGCCGCTGGTGGGCCGGATCCTGCTGCTGGTGGCGGCTCTGGTGTGGGTCGAGACCACCCTGGGACTGGTGGCCGCCCGGCAGGCGCTCGGGGAGCCGTGGCTGAGGATGGCGCTGATCCTGGGGACGGTCGCGCTGCTCTCGGCGGTCTCCGCCCTGGCGTTCCGAACGCAGTCCCTCCGGCGCCGGTTTTCCGGTGCCCTCGCCTCCGGCTCCTCCAGCGCGGCGGCCTTTCTCGTCGTAACCGGTTCGCTGGCCGTGGTCCAGCTCCTGGTCGAGAATCCGATGCTGCTCCTGGAGCGGTTTCTGCCCGGGGGTGGCTGGCTGGAAATCCTGGCGCTCGGCGTGTACGCCGCCTGGCTCACCGAGAAGATGCTCGACCCGGACCGCCAGCCGATCTGGCGGCGGCGGGCCTGGCTGCTGTTCTCGAGCGTCTTCTTCGGCCAGCTCCTGCTCGGGCTCGCCGGCCTGGAGCGGCTGCTGATGACCGGGGAACTGCACCTGCCGGTGCCCGCCCTGATCGCCGCCGGTCCCCTCTTCCGGGGCGACGGCCTGTTCATGCCGATCCTGTTCGGCGCCACCGTGCTGCTGGTCGGCCCGGCCTGGTGCAGCCACCTTTGTTACATCGGCGCCTGGGATCAGGTGGCGGCGGCTGGCCGGAAACGCCCCCGGCGGCTGCCGTCCTGGACCGGGCGGTTGCGGGTGGCCTTGCTCCTGGTCGTGGTGATCGGGGCGGTGGGGTTGCGCCTGGCCGGGGTGTCGGCGATGGTGGCGGGGTTGCTGGCGGCAGGTTTCGGTCTCGTGGGCGTGGCGGTGATGGTCTCCTGGTCGCGCCGCGCCGGGGTGATGACCCACTGCGTCGTTTTCTGCCCGCTCGGGTTGCTGGCCAACCTGCTGGGCAAGCTCTCGCTGTTTCGCCTGCGCATCCGGAGCGAGTGCACCGGGTGTCTGAAGTGCAGCGCCGCCTGCCGTTTCGGCGCCCTGAGCAAGAACGATATCGAACACCGGCGCCCCGGGTTGACCTGCTCCCTGTGCGGAGACTGTGTCGGCCGGTGCGAGGACAGGCAGATCGATTACGAGATTCCCGTGCTGGGCGGCCTGCCGGCGCGGGCAGGCTTCGTGGCCCTGGTTTGCGCGGTGCACGCCGCCTTCCTCGGTGTGGCCAGGATCTGAGGGCCCAGGCCGGGCGGCCGGCCGGTAAACAATCGCGCAGGGAGGATCCATCGTGATGTTCAAGATCTCCGAGGCTGCCAACCTCGCCATTCACGCCCTGACCTACCTGGCCAGCCGTCCGGATTCGTCTCCGGTCCCCACGGGAACCGTGGCGCGCGAGCTGGGAGTCTCCGAGGCGCACCTCACCAAGGTCTTCCAGCGCCTGAAAAAGGAGGGGCTCGTCCGGTCGATCCGCGGCCCGAAGGGCGGCATTGCTCTCCGCAAGGAACCGGGCGCGGTCCGGCTGATGGAAATCTACCAGGCCATCGACGGCACGCCGGGCCAGGGGACCTGCCTGTTGAATCGCCGGCCTGGTAGATT
>CAZAHC010000359.1:0-2445 GCA_964484595.1 uncultured Fibrobacteraceae bacterium
AGCGGCACCGCCACATTCTGGTGTACAACCGGAAGTTCTTTTCCCTGGAGAAGCTCGAGAACTCGGTCGCCTTCCTGTGCGACGCCGCCGGGTTCTCGCCGGACCTGGTGATCATGGATGGCACCCCCCGCTTCGAGAAAACCGAGCGGTGGGAGATGGAGGGGGTCCGTCGCCTGGCCGGGGAATGGGACGCCGAGGTCTGGACCTCGTCCAACATCCATCGTGAGGGTCAGGAGATCAATCCCGATGGCATTCCGGTGGACGTGGCGCGCCACCTCGAGTTGCTCGACGTCATCCTCTACCTCGAACCGAAGGGGCGCCGGACCCGGGTTCGCCTGCTCCGGGACCGTGGCCGGACCGATCTGGCCGACCTCCAGCTCGAGCTCGAGACGGCCACGCTACTCCTGCGCTGGCGGTGAAACGGGGCCGGAGAACGTGATGATTTTCGACCGGATCACCGATGCCCTGACCTCGGTGCAAGACCGTATCGCCGGGGCCTGCTCCCAGGCGGGTCGGCCGGCGGCCGAGGTCCGCCTGGTGGCGGTGACCAAGCGCATCGACCTGGCCGCCGTCGTGGCCGCCTGCCGGGCCGGCCAGTGGGACCTGGGGGAGAACCGGATCCAGGACGCCTTACCCCGCCAGGTGCAGCTCGCCTCCCTGCTCGCCGATGCCGGCCTGCCGCCCGGGAACGTCCGCTGGCACTTCATCGGCCACCTGCAGCGTAACAAGGCCGGCAAGGCGGTCGGCTCCTTCTGCCTGCTGCACGCCGTCGATTCCTGGCGGCTGGCCGAGAAGATCGAGGCGCGGGCCGCCAGGGAGGGTCACCGGCAGCCGGTGCTGATCGAGGTGAACGTCGCCGGCGAGGCCCAGAAGCACGGCGTGACCCCGGACGAGACGGTGCCGCTGGCCGCCCGGCTCTGCAAGCTGTCCCACCTCGCGCTGCAGGGCCTGATGACCATGGGCCGATACGGCGCTTCGGAAGCGGAGCTGCGGCGCACCTTCGTCGTCCTGCGGCGTCTGCGGGAGGACGCCGGGCGGGAGACCGGCTTGCCGCTGCCGGAGCTGAGCATGGGCATGTCCGGCGACTTCGAGGCCGCGGTGCTCGAGGGAGCCACGATCGTCCGGGTCGGCACCGCCATCTTCGGCCCTCGCACCCCCGCCTAATTCCCAGCCAGGCTTGCCAGAGACCCGACCGGGAGCCGGCCCCGCTGACGATCCGGCCCCGAGCGCGGGAAACTCGCCTGTTCCGCCAATCCCGGCCCCTTCCGGTCCCCCGTTCCCGCGGCGTTTCCCGGGGGCTTCTGGCACCGCTCTTGATATTGTTGCCACCCGGACTCCGGAACGGATCCGGAGCCGGGCCCGGTCGCCGGCCGCGACCGGACGTGGAATTGTCCCTCGAGAGCCTTTTTGAGGAGGAAATCATGAGGATCACCCCCCTCGATGTCCGGAAGCAGGAGTTCCGCAAGGTCGTCCGCGGCCTGGACGCTGACGAAGTCAGGGCCTTCCTGATCACCGTGGCGGACGAGTACGAGGCGGTCCTGGTGGACAACAAGCAGCTGCGTGAACGTATCCTCGGCCTCGAGGACAAGATCGGCGAGTACCGCAACATGGAGAAGACCCTGCGGGATACCCTGATGACGGCCGAGCGGGTGCTCACCGAGACCAAGGACAATGCCATCAAGGAGGCAGATCTCCTGATCAAGGACGCCGAGCTGCAGGCGCGCCGGATCCTGGACGGCCTGCGCACAGAGGCCGAGGCGGTCCGGCGGGAGATCGTGCAGTTGCACCAGGAGAAGGAATCGTATCTTTCCCGGTTCAAGGGGCTGGTCGAAGCCCAGGACCGGTTCGTCGCGAGCCACCACACCGACTTCGAGGAACTCGACCGCCGCCTGCTTTCCCTGGTCGAGAGCGCCGGGACCTACCCGACCCGGGCCACCAAACCCCAGGCGGCGGATGCAGAGCCCGCTCCGCCGGTGTCCGCCGCCGGTCCGGCCCGGGAAAGGGACGAGTGGCGCGACTACTCGCCTCAGCCGAGGAAGGAGCCTGCCGCCCCGGCCGGCGAATCCGAGCCCTCGCCGCCGACGAGCGAGGCGGACCGGGCCCCCGCCGGCGCGCAGGACCCCGCCGCGGCCCCTGGCGACGAGAAGGCCGGCCCGCTGGAGGCCGTCCGGGTGGCCGAGATGGTAGAGCAGATGACACCCGGCGAGCAGGGCGCGGACAAGGATTCTCCGCCGCCGGCTCCGCCGGTCGAGGCGACGGCGGCCAAGCCGGGAACCGAGGAAAAACCCGGCCGCTGGGACGCCGACAGGTTCACCAAGGGTCTCAGCGAGATGTAGAGAGGGTTAACCCGGATAATTCATGAATGGCCTACTGCGGCTGGTCAAATGCCCGCCAGAACACGCCTTCTCGGATCGGCTCGGTCAACGTACCTCTGCGGGTACGCCT
>CAZAHC010000360.1:0-2381 GCA_964484595.1 uncultured Fibrobacteraceae bacterium
GGGACCTGGACCGGATCTTCCCCGACTGGGAAGCCTGGGAGCAGGCCTTCGCCGAGATCGAGGCCGCGCTTCCCGACCTGGCCGCCAGACAGGGCACCCTCGGCGACAGGCCCGGCGAGCTGCTGGCCGGAGTCGAGGCCGTCCTGAACGTGCAGCGCAAGCTGGAGGTGGTCAGGGTCTACGCCTCCATGAAGAGCGACGAGGATACCAGGATCGGCGAGAACGTCGGCCGCCGGGGTCGGGCCCAGGGTCTCGGCGTGAAGTTCGGCGAGGCGGTCAGCTGGTTCGAACCGGAGTTCCTGGCGCTGGACCCAGCCACGGTGGCCCGGTTCACCGAGGAAGAGCCGGGCCTGAAGCTCTACGACCACTTCTTCGACGACCTCCAGCGTTCCCGCGGGCACACCCTGCCGCCCGAGCAGGAGGCGTTGCTGGCCGCCGCGGGCACGATGGCCCTGGGCGCCTGGCAGGTGTTCAGCGCCCTGAACAACGCGGACCTGAAGTTCCCGGTCATCAAGGACGAGCAGGGCCAGGAGGTCGAGCTGACCAAGGCGCGCTACATCCGCTTCCTCAAGTCGCCGGACCGTTCAGTCCGACGGGAGGCGTTCCGGGCCTTCCAGGATACCTACGGCGCGGTGATCAACACGCTGGCGGCGAACCTGGACGCCAACGTCAAGAACCACGTCTTCTATGCCCGGGCGCGCAAGCACGCCGGCCCGCTGGATGCGGCCTTGCATCGCAACGCGGTGCCGACGGCGGTCTTCCACTCCCTGCTCGAGACGACCGAGGCCAACCTGGCCACGGTGCATCGTTTCACCGAGCTCAAGAAACGGGTCCTGGGCCTCGATCCGTTGCGCGAGTACGACCTGGTCGTCTCCCTTTTTCCCGGCGCCCAGTTCAAGTTCGAGTACGAGGAGGCGCAGGAGCTGCTGCTGGAGGCGCTGGCGCCCCTGGGCGAGGAATACCTCGATATCGTGCGTGAGGGGTACCGGAGCCGTTGGATCGACGTCCACGAGAACGTCGGCAAGCGCAGCGGTGCCTATTCCAACGGCGTTTACGACACCTCTCCCTACATCTTGCTGAACTGGAGCGATCGCCTGCGCGACACCTTCACCCTGGCCCACGAGATGGGACACTCGGTTCACTCCTACCTGACCTCGGCCAGCCAGCCCTACGTCTACGGAAGTTACCCCATCTTCACCGCCGAGGTGGCCTCGACCTGCAATGAAATGTTACTCATGCACCACCTGCTGGAAAGGGCCAGTGACCGGGATCGCAGGCTGTTCCTGCTGGATCATTACCTGAGCCAGATCAACGACACGGTGGTCCGGCAGGTAATGTTTGCCGGCTTCGAGAACCGGATTCACCTGGCCGGCAAGGAGGGCGAGACCCTCACGGCGGATTTGCTGGGCGACATGTACCAGGAGGTCCTGCGGAAGTACTGGGGGCCCGCGGTCGAGTTCGATCCGGAGCGGAGCAAGATCGGCTGGTCGCGGGTGCCGCACTTTTATTACAACTACTACGTCTACCAGTACGCCACGGCCTACGCGGCGGCGGCCGTCCTTTCGCGGCGAGTTCTCGCCGGAGACGCGGAGGCGCGCCAGCGGTACCTGGGGTTGCTGCGCTCCGGCGACAGCAGGTATCCCGTCGAGACCCTGCAGGTGACCGGGGTCGACCTTTCGACCCCCGAGCCGGTTACGGAGGTCTTCGCCACCTTCGGCGCCCTGATCGACGAGGTGGAGGAGCTGCTCGCGACGGCTGAAACGTCCACCGGAAAGGAAACAACATGAGACCAGGCTTCTTCGGGATCGTCCTGGTGGCGGCGATTTGCGCCGCCGGTTGCGGCGACGAGCGCGAGCCGGCGGGGGAACAGGCCCGGGAAAATACCGCTCGCCCCCTGGAGGGAGAGGTTCCTTACGATTCGATCGAGGGCGGGTACAGCGTCGTATTCCCGTCCGGCTGCGCCAGGATCAATCTGCGGACCCAGGAGGATCCCGACAGCGAGGACCCGGAGGAGCTGGTCGTGGTGTACGCCTTCTGCGATCGCGAGGGCCACGAGAACGAGGGATGTGCGGTCAGGACCTACCTGAAGCTGCGGGACGAGAACGGCGGCCCTCCCACCCCCGATCTGGTGATCGAGAGGGTGAAGGCGGGAATGACCTCGTTCGGGGTGGACATCGTGACCCAGCGGCCCGTTCAACGCGGATCGCTGGCGGGAGTCCAGGTTCACTGCCGGGAGCCGGGTGAGACGGGTGAGGTCTGGATCGAGGGGCTCCTGCTCGGGGACCGGGCGTACGTCCTGACCGCGTGGAAGGCTTGCGGCAATCTGTTCGCGGCCCCGGAGTTCATGCGCTTCTTCGTCAGCTTCGAGGTCCCGGCAGATC
>CAZAHC010000361.1:0-2355 GCA_964484595.1 uncultured Fibrobacteraceae bacterium
TCAACCAATTTCTGGTCTCTGCAGGGGCCCTTTTTGCCACCCCCAATAAGGGCCAAAAACGCCCGGGTGGCAACCTTTTTCGCCCGAAAACCTTCTTCGGGCAACGGCGCCGGAATTTAAGAGATTCCTCACCCCCTGTCAAATCTATTTTGCTACTTTTTTTGAGCTCCCCGGAGCCCCTCCCAGAGACCCTCCGGAACGGTCCTTGCACCCATATTCTGTTGCCCTTTCGGGAGATACGTTCTACCTTCTGGAACGCCATGAGACGCTGGCTGCAAAAAACGATTCCGCGGACCTGGGTCCGGACCATGCTGCTGGTGATGGGCGGGCTCTTCTGCCTGTCGCTGGGGTTCTCCGTGGCGGGCCTGCAGTACCTCTCCCGCGACCTGCCCTCGCTGGCCAGCATCCAGTCCATCGAGCCTTCCCGCAAGACGCTGGTCTTCACAGCCGAGGGCGACACCCTGCGGGAGTTCTACCGGGAGAACCGGACCATCGTCCCCCTGTCCCGCATCCCGCGCTGCCTGCAGGAAGCGGTGATCGCCATCGAGGACCGCCGCTTCTACCAGCACTACGGCTTTGACCTGAAACGATTCGTCAAGATCCTCTGGGTCAACCTCACCTCGAGCAGCCGGCCGGGGGCCAGCACCCTCACCCAGCAGCTGGCCCGCAACCTGTTCCTCACGCTCGAGAAGACCATCACCCGGAAGCTGAAGGAGCTCATCCTGGCGCTGCAGATCGAGCAGACCTACACCAAGGATGAGATCCTCACCATGTACCTCAACCAGATCTACATGGGCCGGGACGCTTACGGGATGCAGGCCGCCGCCCGCCTCTACTTCGGCAAGGATGTCTGGGACCTCCAGGAGCCCGAGGCCACCCTGCTTGCCGGCATCATCCAGAACCCGGGCCGCCACTCCCCCTTCACCCATCTCGACCAGGCCTACCGGCGCCGCGCCATGGTCCTGGAGTCGATGGTCCAGACCGGCGCCCTGGCCCGGAGCGAGGCGGAGGCGATCGGCCAGACCGAGGTCAGCCTGCTCGATCCCGGTCAGTCGCGCCGGGACGCCGATTTCGCCGCCTACTTCATCGAGGAGGTCCGCCAGGAACTCGAGGACCGCTACGGGGTCGAGGGCATCTACAGCCGGGGGCTGCGGGTGCGGACCACGCTCGTCGCCAGGTATCAGCGCTGGCTCGAGGAAGCGGCCGAGGCCCATCTGGTACTCGAGGAGAGCCAGCTGGAGGACTGCCCCCTGACCAGGGCGGAGTACGACAGCCTGGTCCTGGCCGACGCGCGACCCGAGCAGGTGGAGTACCTGCAGTGCGCCGGCATCCTGATGGACGTCCGCACCGGCGCCATCCTCGCGATGATGGGCGGCCGGTCTTTCGAGGACTACAAGTTCAACATCGCCTGCCAGGCCCCCCGGCAGCCGGGCTCCATCTTCAAGCCGGTGATTTACCTGACCGCCCTGCAGCACGGCTACACGCCGGCGACGATCCTGATGGACACCCCGTTCTTCTACGACACCGGGGTGAGCCTCTGGCGGCCGAGGAACTTCAGCGGCAAGTTCGAGGGCCCGGTCTCGGTCCGTTACGCCCTGAGCCGGTCGATCAACACGCCGACGGCCAAGCTGTTCCTCGACTTCGGACTGGCTCCCGTGCTGGAAACGGTGGACCGGCTTAACTTCACGAGCGAGCTGCCCCGGGTACCCTCTCTGTTCCTCGGGGCCGGCGAGGTGAAGCTGGTCGAGGTGGTGGCCGCCTACGCCGCCTTCGCCAACCACGGCGTCTGGGTCAAGCCGCACCTGATCACGCGGGTCGAAAGCGCCGAGGGCGAGATCCTCGAGGAAATCCACATCGAGCAGCGGGAGGTCCTCGATCCGGCCCTCGCCTTCCTGATGACCAACCTGCTGCAGACCACCCTGGAGGAAGGGACCGGCAAGACGGCCAAGTGGCACGGCTTCCGCAAGACCGGCGCCGGCAAGACCGGTACAACCAACGACAACACCGACGCTTGGTTCTGCGGTTTCACCCCCAGCTACTGCGCCGGGGTCTGGGTGGGATTCGACCGCCGGGTTTCGATGGGTGATCGCCGCACCGGGGCCCGCATGGCCCTGCCCATCTGGGCCCGTCTCTTGGGAGCGGTTTGCGCCGAGAAGGGGGACGAACCGTTCGTGAAGCCGCCGGGAATCGAGACCCGGACCATCTGCGCCCACAGCGGCATGCAGGCCACGAGCAGCTGCGATTCGATCAGGTCCGAGGTCTTCCTGCCGAATAACCTGCCCCAGAACCTATGCGACCTGCACGGGGGCGAGATCCTCGACTTCTCGGGGGTGGACAAGGATTTCCAGACTCTGG
>CAZAHC010000362.1:0-2325 GCA_964484595.1 uncultured Fibrobacteraceae bacterium
CGGGCGGAAGAAGGGCTCGAACAGCTGCGGCAGGGTCGGCTCGGGGACGCCCGGTCCGGAGTCGCGGACCTCGAGGCTGACCTCCGTTCCCGCGCGATCGGCCCGGACCAGGATCGGTCCGGCGTCGCCGGCGTAGCTCACCGCGTTGCGGACCAGGTTGGCCAGGGCGCGGGTCAGGAGTTCCGGTTCGGCCATGACCTGGAGTTCGTCGTCGATCTCGAGAGAGATGTCGGCATCCGGCGGGGCCTCGCGTTCGACCGCTCGCCGGACCAGGGGGGCGAGCGCCACTCTCGTCAGGGTAACCTGGGCCGGGTTCGCCTCGGCGCGGGTGAACGACAGCAGTTCGTTCACCAGCTCGGACATGTGGCCCACCTCGTCCTGGACATCCTTCACCCGTTCCTGCAGCCCCGGGTCCACCTGCTGCTCGAGGATCCCGAGACCGAGCTGGATCCTCGCGATGGGTGAGGCCAGCTCGTGAGCCACGTCTCCCAGGAACCTCTTCTGGCCCTTGACGAACCGGGCCAGGCGGCCGGCCATCTCGTTGATGGCCCGGCCGAGCCGGCCGATCTCGTCCGACCGCCGCTCGTCCAGCCTGACGGTGAACCGGCCGCTGGCGATCCGCTCGGCGGCTCCGGTCATCCTACCGATTGGCCGGGTGATACTCCTGACCAGGGGCAACCACAGCAGGATGGAGATCACCAGGATCACGGCCGCGGTGATGAGCCACGGTTTAGGATCGAAGAACAGGCCATTGCCGCTCAGGGAATCGGAGACGGCGAGCAGCATCAGGTTAAGCGGCGGGCGGTCGGGGTCGCCGGGGATGTGAAGGGGGATTCCTCCCCAGTAGCGAGTCGGATCGCCGGTTCGCAGGACGAACCGGCGAACGGGCCGGACGGCCGGAGGCGGCAGCCGGACCGGGACGGCCCGGCGATCCTGGTGGTCGAGCTGCGGCCCGGCAGGGACGTGGCCGGGAGCCGGTCCGGCAGGTGGGCGGGAGGGGGGGGCGTCAGGGCGCGGGGGCGGGCCCAGGTCGAGGGCGATAATTTTCTCCTGAACCTTCAGGGGCAAGGGGATGGCTTCCCCCGCCACTCGGTGGCCGCGACCGTCCACCAGCAGGAAGTCCACGCCGTAGGCTTCGGAGCGGCGGGCGAGCAAGGAGTCCCACTCCGACCGCGGGGAGGCGCCCAGATCGTGGGACAGCAGCCGCACCACGGCGGCCAGCCGGTCCTCCGAGATGGCGCGCAGGGGAGACAGGGGCCCCAGATGGAACTGGAAGTTGAACAGACCGAACAGGACCACGCCGAGGACGACGAGGCTCAGGAAGAACCAGAACAGGATTCGCGAGAAGAGGGTGAAGCGCGGCTTCATGCCCGTCCGCCCGGATTATCGAGGAACATGTAACCAACGCCCCTGACGGTCTTGATGAACCGGGGCGTCTGGGGATCGTCGTCGAGCTTGCGGCGCAACGCCGAGATATGAACGTCGACCGAACGGTCGAAGACCTCGTGGTCCCGATCCGCCACGGCGTTCAGCAGGTGATTCCGGGTGAGGACCCGGCCCGCGGCGCTGGCCAGGCAGAGCAGCAGATCGAACTCCAGGGGAGTGAGGTCCAGGACCGTGTCGTCGAGCACGGCCACCCGCGGGCCCGGGTCAATCCGCAGGGCGCCTCTCACCACCGGCGCGATTGGTTGCGGCCGGTCCGCCCTGGCGGGCGCGAAGGAGCGGCGGGTGACGGCGCGCAGCCGGGCCAGTAGCTCGCGCGAGGAGAAGGTCTTGGGCAGGTAGTCGTCCGCGCCGATCTCCAGGCCGACGATACGGTCGGTTTCATCGCCCCGCGAGGTGAGCATCAGCACCGGAACGTCCGATTCCTTCCGGAGCTGGCTCAGTACCTCGAACCCGTCCATTCCGGGCAGCATCACATCCAGGATCACCACCTGGAAATCACCTTCCCGGACGGCGGCCAGGCCTTCCGGCCCCGAGAAGGCGCTCTCCACAAGGTAGCCGAAGGGACGCAGGTAGTCTGCCACCAGCCGGCACAGCTTGTGATCGTCGTCGATGACCAGGAGCCTGACTTCACTGTTCTCACCGTCGGCCGGCATGCCGCACATCCTGAAAGTCGGAATCCAGTGGGCCGGCTGGGCGGTGCCGGCCACGCCATTCGTCAGTTTACCCCAATAACCGGCGGGGACAATTCCCTTTACGCAATCTTAACAAAAATGCGGGCCCCGGAACACAAGGCCTTTACACCCTCGCGTTAACCTAATCCTGACTGAAAGCCTATCAGCAGTTATCGCGTCCTGGTCGGGCGCGACGGTAGCTCTACCC
>CAZAHC010000363.1:0-2317 GCA_964484595.1 uncultured Fibrobacteraceae bacterium
CGAGAAGGCGTGTTCTGGCAGGCATTTGACCAGCCGCAGTAGGCCATTCATGAATTTTCCGGGCGTTTGGAGGCGACTGATCTTCCTGGCCGTCGAGGTGGGGGGAGAGGGGGATCGTGAAGCTGCTGCTGGGCATCCTGGGTCGCTACGCGCTGGTCTGGGCCATCAACGTGCTGGCCCTGCTGCTGGCGACCTCCCTCCTGCCGGGCTTCCGCTTCGAAACCTCCGATCCCAACTGGTGGACGGTGGCCCTGGTCCTGCCCGTCGAATTCGCTCTGTTGCTGATCCTGCTGCGGCCGTTACTCCTGCTGCTGACCTTCCCCCTGAACAGCCTGACCCTCGGCCTGCCCACCCTCCTGTTCAACGGCATCATCCTGTGGGTGGCGGCGGCGATCGAGCCCAGCTTCATCATCGGTAACATCCTCGACGCGCTGATCGGCCTGGTGGTGCTGACCGTCATCTCCACCAGCCTGGTCGGCTGGCTGGGGATCGACGAGGCCTACCCCTTCTTCCAGTCGGTGATCTACCGGCTGGGCCAGCGTTTCGGACCGAAACGCCCCGCCGAGATAAGCCACGGCTTGTTGATCCTGCAGGTGGACGGCCTGTCCTACTCGAGCCTGCGCCGGAGCCTGGTCCGTGGCCGCATGCCGATGGTCTCGTCCCTGCTGGCGCGCGGCTCTCACCGGATGTTCAGCTGGAACTGCGGTCTGCCCTCGAACACCCCCGCGGTCCAGGCCGGCTTGATGTACGGCTCGCGGGGGGAGGTGCCGGGATACCGCTGGTTCGACCGCCAGGCCGGGCGGAGGCGAGTGGCCAGCAACCCGGCCGACCTGCGTCTTCTCGAGCAGGGAGCGGCCACCAGTGCGGCGAGCCCCCTGCTGGCTGGCGGGTCGTGCATCAACAGCTTCATGTCCGGCGGCGCCGCCAAGCGGTTGATGACCCTCAGCGCCACCGGGTTGCCCGCCAGCGAGCGGCGCAAGGGGGAGCTGGCGGACTTCAACCTCTTCTGGCTAAGCCCCTGGGCCTACGGCAAGGCGATCCTGGCTGCGGTCTGGGATTTCCTGACGGCCGTCTTCTGGGCCTACCTGGGTCGTTTCGCCGGGGGAAGGCCCTGGGTGCGTACCACTCCGCTGCGCCTGGCCCAGCGGGCGGTCGCCAACGCCTTCCTGCGCGAGACCGCTCACTTCTGGATCAAGCAGGACCTGATCCGGGGGGTGCCGGTCATCTACTCGAACTTCGTCGGTTACGACGAGGTGGCCCACTTCAGCGGTCCGGACGCCTACGAGGCCCAGATCTCGCTGTCCGCCTTCGACCGCACCCTCCGGCGCCTGCGGCGGCTGATCCGCAAGGGTACGCCGATCGCCTACGACGTGATGCTGCTGTCCGATCACGGGCAGGCCCCGAGCCTGCCGTTCGCCAGGCTCTACGGCAGCCCGCTCGAGGCGGTCGTCGCCTCCCTGGCCTGCCAGACGGCTCCGCTGCCGGAGACCAGGACCCTGGACACCACCTACCTGGCCGCCTTGCTGGCCGAGCTGCGAGCGAGTCGCCCCGGCCGGCCTCCCCGGGCCGCGGTGCGGGGGCAACGGACCCTCGAGAGGATCAGCGGGAAGCACCTCGCCGGTGTGGCCGCCCCGCCGGCCGCTGACAAGCCCCCCGGGGCGGACCTGGGCCTGGAAGTCTGCGTGTCCGGCTGCCTCGCCCACATCTACTGCCAGGGGCGAGAGCAGCCGGTGGACCTGCACGAGCTCCAATCTCTCTTTCCGGGCCTGGTCGAGGGCCTGGCCAGCCACCCGGGAATCCAGTTCGTGGCGGCGCGGCAGGAGGGCGGCGAATCGGTGGTGATCGGGAGCGATGGGCTGCGCAACCTGGCAACCGGCCAGGTCCATGGGCAAGCGGATCCGCTGGCGCCCTACGGGGATACCGAGCGCTGGTCCCGGGAACTGGCCAGGCTGATTGGGTACGCCTCGGCGGGTGATCTGATCGTCAACGGGGCCTGGCTACCCGAAGGCAAGGTCGTCGTGTTCGAGCAGCAGAGCAGCAGCCACGGCGGGCTGGGAGGCGCCCAGACCGAGCCCTTCCTGGTGGCGCCGGCCGCCTGGGGCACCAGGCCCGAGGATCTGCATTCGCCGGAGAGCCTGCACGTTCATCTGCTCGAGGTGCTGCGTCGCCTGCGGTCCGGCCCCGTGGCGGACGCGCCGCGATCGGCCCAGGCCCGGTAGTCCCTTGCGCCGGCCGGATCGCTGTTCTATATTTCGCCATCCATTGCCCGGTCGTCCAATGGCAGGACAGCTGACTCTGGATCAGTCGATGGGGGTTC
>CAZAHC010000364.1:0-2307 GCA_964484595.1 uncultured Fibrobacteraceae bacterium
CCTCGGCCAGGACATCGACGCGGTGTTCCGGCTTCCGGACCTGACCGAGCTGTGGACCGTGGCCCGCGAGGTCTAGTTTCCCGAGGCGGTCGTTTTCGATCGGCAGCGCGAGATCCTCTACGTCTCCAACTACTTCCGCGGCGGCAACGAGTTCATCTCCCGGGTGAAGCTGGACGGCGAGATCGCCGACCTCGAGTGGGTCGCCGGCCTGAACCGGCCGACCGGGCTCTGTCTCCGCGGCGACAAGCTGCTCGTGGTCGAGAGGGCCAGCCTGGTCGAGATCGACATCCCGACCGGACAGATCGAGAACCGCTTCCCCTTCCCGCAGCCCGGCTTCCCCAACGACGTCTGCGGCGACGAGCGGGGCAACGTCTTCGTCTCGGACACCCGGCGCAGCGTCATCTACCGCTGCCACGGGGGCGAGATCGAGGTCTGGCTGGAAGAGGAAACGATCAGCGACCCCAACGGGCTCTGCCTCGCCGGCGAGAAGCTGCTGGTCGGCAACTCGGGGGACGGGACCATCAAGCAGGTCGACCTGGCCACGCGAGAGGTTTCCAACCTGGTGGAGCTGGGGCCCGGGTCGGTCATGGACGGGATCCGGTCCGACGGCGGGGGAAACTTCATCATCTCCGACTTCAACGGCCGCGTGTTCCGGGTCACGCCGGCGGGGGTCAAGACGCTGCTGCTGGACAGCACCGCCCCGCAGACCTACTGCGCGGACCTGGAGTTCATCCCGGAGCAGGGTCTGCTGATCATCCCGACCCTGTACGATTCACGGCTGATCGCCTTCAGGTTGGACCCGGGCTCCTCCTGAACGAACGCCGGAAATCTTTATTCCGGACTGCCCACGCCCTCGGGTTGTCGGGTGGAACCGGCCTTCTCCAGCCAGCTCTCCAGGCGCCTGGTCACACCCAGGCTCTTCAGGAAATCCCGGTCGAGGCGGGCGAGCTCGTTTCCGGCCGCCGTCCCACCCTGGGGCCGCAGGGAGTTGGCGACATGGACCGCCGCCAGGACCAGCGGCTCGGGCGCCAGGTCCTTCCGAGCGGCATGGTGCAGGGCCACCGTGCCCACGATCGACTCGGGCAATCCCCACAGGCCGAGCAGGTAGGCACCAACCTCCGCATGGCTGGCCGAGAAGACCTCCGTCTCCACCTGGTGCAGGGCCCGCTCTTCCTGCCGGGCGCGCCTCAGGACCTCCCGGTACTGGTCGGGTACGTTCACCGCCAGGGCCAGCTTGCCGCAGTCGTGCAATAGGCCGGCGGTGAAGGCATCGTTCACCTCCTGGCCGCTCGTCTGCTCGGACTCGAGAATCGACTTTGCCCCCCTGGCCACCGAGATGCTGTGCTCCCATAATTTCCCGATGGAAAAGCCCGGCAGGTTGACCTCGCCCTCGGCCATGGTGGTGATCCCGGCGAAGAGGACCACCGACCGGATCGTTTCCATGCCGAGGTAATAAACCGCGGTGGCCGGATCGGAGATCTCCAGCGGCCGCCCGAAATAGGCGGAGTTGACCAGCTGCAGGACCTTGGCGGCCAGCCCGACATCCTGCTCGATGGTCTCGGCGATCTTAACCATGGAAGGTTCGGGCGCCTTCAGCTCTTCCAGGATATCCCGGAAGACCTGCGGGCTGCTCGGCAGGTGCTTCATCCGCGCGACGAAGGCCAGCCGGTCGCGGGTGAGGAAATCTCGCAGGCCACAGGCCTTGGCGACGGTCTCCTTCAACCGCTCCGGGTCGCACGGCTTCGCCAGGTACTGGTGGCTCGGTCCCACCGTGCGCAGGATCAATTCCCGGTTCGTCTGACCCGAGAGCACTATCCGCACGGTGTCTGGGTAACGCCGCGCCACCTCGTCGAGCAGCTCGGCGCCGTCCATCAACTGCATGCGCACATCTGACACGATCACGTCGAACGGTTTCGCGGCCATCAGCTTGAGAGCTTCCGGTCCACTGCCGGCAAAGGCCATCTCCCATTCCTGGCGCATCGAGTACAGCATGCGCCGCAGCCCGCTCAGCACTCTCGGCTCATCGTCGACGAAGAGGATGTTCCGCTTCATTCCGCCACACCTCCAGGGGCCGGGTCCGCGACGGACAGCCGGACCAGGAACTCGGTTCCCTGTCCCACCTTCGACACGAAGGTCAGCTCCCCGCGATGCCTTTCCACCACGATGGACCAGGTGATGGCCAACCCCTGGCCGGTCCCCAGGCCCACTCCCTTGGTGGTGAAGAACGGTTCCATTACCTTTTCCCTGATCTCGTCCGCGATACCGCAACCGTCGTCCGCCACCCGGATCTCCACCCACTGCCCGGCC
>CAZAHC010000365.1:0-2113 GCA_964484595.1 uncultured Fibrobacteraceae bacterium
CTGCTGAGGCTCAGGGCAGCCCGCGCTGCCGCGACCGGGGTTCAGGCGCCGTGCCTCTCGGCGGCCGGGGTCAATCCTTCCCGGACCACCTTCTGCTGGAGCTTGACCAGGGCGCTGAGGAGATTTTCCGGGGTCGGCGGACAGCCGGCCACATAGAGGTCGACCGGGATCACCTGGTCGATGCCCTGGACCGTGGAATAGTTGTTGTAGAAACCACCGCTGCAGGCGCAGGCCCCCATGGAGATGACCCACTTCGGCTCGGCCATCTGGCTATAGATCGTCTTGAGGATCGGGGCCTGCTTGTAACTGATTGTCCCCGCCACGATCAGCAGGTCGGACTGGCGCGGCGAGAAGCGAACCAGCTCGGCACCGAACCGGCTCAGATCGGCGTAGGACGAGACGGTGCTCATGAACTCGATGGCGCAGCAGGCGGTGCCGAAGGGCAGGGGCCAGAGCGAGTACTGCCGCCCCCAGTTGACCGCCTGGCGCAGCTTGGTCGTCAGGAAGTTGCCCGGCCGTTCGAGGTCTACTGCCATTCAAGGCCGCCTTTCTTCCACACGTAGACGAAGCCGACCAGCAGCACGGCCACGAAGACCCCCATCTCGCCAAGGGCGAACAGGGCCCGGCCCTCGGCCAGGAAATCGCGGTAGAGGATCACCCACGGGTACAGGAAAACCGCTTCGAGATCGAAAAGCAGGAAAAACAGCGCCACCAGGAAGAAGCGGACGAAGAAGCGGATCTGGATGGAGCTGCGCGGCTGGATGCCGCACTCGTAGGTCGATTCCTTCAGGGCGGTCGGACGCCGCGGGCCCAGCCAGAAGCTGAGGCCAAGGAAAACGGCGCCGAAAACCAGCGCGATCGCCAGGACCAGCAGTACGGGAAGAAACCGTTCCATCGCGCCCCTTCCAGCTCACGTGGGCTCGCTGCGGCACCGGCCCGGCGACAAAATGGGAATTCCGGGTTGGGTGGCTGGCGGGAAAATAACCAATCACCTCCGGCAAGCCAAGCCTCATTTCTGCCTCAGTTCCGGAAAGGGCCGGCGATAGCACGGGCCCACGCCGTCGAGCGGGCCAATCGGTGACTTGGAATCAGGCCGATGTTGTGGCCAAAAGCCGTTCAGCAGGAGGGCGGATATTGGGCAACGAAAACCGCCGCGACCCGGGCCGGCCAGGTACTTGACAGCGGGGTAATCCTGACAACCTGTGTGGTTGCAATCTGTTACGGTATCTTTGTCCGCAGGAAAGCGTCGGTTCCGGATCCGGCCCGGCGGGCACGCAGGTTGCCTGGTAATTCCGCAAAACCAGCCCCGAGCACGCGGATTTCGCCGCCGGCGGGCTTTCCGCCATCTGGCCAAAGGAGTGGAGATGTCCAGCCAAACTGCCCCCGCAGCGGAGAATACCACCTCCCAGGTGCCCGAGCAGATCCTAGAAATGGTTCAGCAGGGCAAGCAGGCGCTCGAAGCAGGCGCCCTCGAACAGGCACTGGAGCGTTTCGAGGCCGTGGTCGCCAACTTCCCCGAGCGTCCGGAGGGTTACAACAACCTGGGCGCCCTCTACACCTCGTTGTCCTGCTTCGACAAGGCCGAGGACTGCTTCGGCAAGGTGCTGGAGCTTCTGCCGGGGAACTGCAACGTGCACTACAACCGCGGCATCGTGCGTATCCGCCTGCAGAAGTTCGACGAGGCCATCGCCGACTTCAACGTCGTGCTGGCCACCACTCCCGAGGACGCCGACTGTTGGAACAACCTGGGCGTGGCGACCTTCCTCAAGGGGGACTACGCCACCGCCCGCGGCCACTTCCAGCAAGCCTTGCAGATCTGCCCGGATTTCCCCAACGCCGTGCTGAACATGTGCGACACCGAGGTCGCCGACGGCAAGGCCGGGGCGGCCATCGAGCTGTGCCGGCAGCACTTGGAACGATTTCCGGAGCGCGAGATTCGCCGGAAGATGGTGCAGCTGATGGTCGACGACGGCCTGACACGGCTGGCCCGGGCCCGCGAGACCGCCGAGGCGCAGCTGAACGAGGATCCCGGCGATACCGAGACCAGGAAGCAACTGGGCCGGGTAATTCGCGCCTGCGAGGCGCTGGCAGAGGAACCGCCGGCCGTTTGATA
>CAZAHC010000366.1:0-2082 GCA_964484595.1 uncultured Fibrobacteraceae bacterium
ACCCACCTGGAGGGGCTGGCGGGTCACGAGCTCCAGCCCGACCGGGGCGACAGCCTGGCCGCGGAGGTGGTGCAGCTATTCGACACGGTGATGGCGTCGGTGCGCAGGGCGGAGCCGGTTTGTTCCCGGGCCAGGAAGCTGGCGGTGCTCCGGTTGCGAGAGCTGGCCGACATCACCGATCTCAAACCTCTGCTGCAAGGTCTGGCTCGCAGCCGCCGGTACGCCGAGATCCTGAACACCAAGGCGATGCTGTTCGGGGATTTCCTGGCCGAGGAGATCCCGGTTCCGGATGCCGGGAAAGAGGTTGGTCGTTGACCAGCTCACGGGCTCCGACCGGTTCCCGCCGGGCCTGGTTGACACCTCTTCGGGACAGGTGCTACATTGAATTCCCCCTCGGTCCCGGACCCTTCCTGCGCCCCCGGCAGGATGGTCCCGGTGACCAGGGAGAACGAGTCAGGTCACGACTGCCACGGCCGGTGGGTCCGCCGCCGGCCGTGGTTTCGGTCCGGGACCGCCCGGCGCTGGTCCCGCGGCTGGAAAGGCGGCAAACCGGTGGTCAAGAAGAGCTGGCTGATACCGGCGGGGGTCTTGCTGGCCCTGCTGCTGGTCGAGGTTTTCCTGCGGCTGACCGGGGTCGGCCTGCGGCGTCCCGAGCTATCCTTCGATCTCAACACCCGCACCGCCCTGGAGATGGGTCAGTTCGTGCCGGACCGGAAGCTGTTCTGGCGCGAGGGAGAGGTCCCGGACCCCGAGCTGCATCGCCGGTTGCGGCTGATCCGTCCCGGGGACGACCCACCGCCCAAGACCCGCAAATTCCGCATCCTCTGCCTCGGTGACTCCTGCACTCGCCTGTCCCTGCAGGGCTGGCCCTACTCGGCCCGGCTCGAGGATAGACTAGGCCGCGGTTTCGTCGAGGTCTTCAACGCCAGCCTGCCCGGGTACACCTCCTATCAGGGGCTGGCCTGGCTGGAGAGCCAGCTGCTGGATTACCGGCCGGATCTGGTCATTGTCTACTTCGGCTGGAACGACCACTGGCGGTCCACCGGGCTCGCGGATCGGGAACTGGCCGCGCGGCTCAATCTCTTCCGGCCTCGCCTGGTTGGCCTCTTCCAGGGTCTGCACGAGCCGCCACCGGTGCGGGTCTCGGTCACTGACTTCCAGCACAACCTGCGGGCGATCGCCGAGCTGGTGGCCCGGCACCAGGGACAGACCGTCCTGCTCACCGCCCCGGCCTTCTTCACCCCTGAGGCCACCGCCCACCATGTGCAGAGCGGCTACATCCTGCCGGGCGACAACCCGGAGGGACTCCACCTGGAGTACCAGCGGGCGGTCCGGCAGCTGGCCGGCACGTCCGGTTTGCGGGTGTTCGACGCCGCCGAGGTTTTCGACCGGCTGAACGATCCCCAGCTTTTGCTGCACCGGGACGGTGTCCATCCCACTGAGTTCGGGCACATGGTGCTGGCGGCCACGCTGGCCGGCTTCATCTCCCAGAATTCCCAGAGCACACCGACCGAGGGCGCCGACCCGGTTGCCGTCGGCCTGGCCGTGATCGCCCAGGGGATGAGCGCGACGGGGCGCTGGGCCGACGCTCTGGAGAGGTACGAACGTTCGGTGGCGCTGGCTCCGGGCAACCAGGGCCCGTTGCTCGGGCTCGCCTGGTTGCTCGCCACCTGTCCCGATGAGGGCCTGCGGAATCCGACCCGGGCCCTGGACCTGCTGGCCGGTCTGGAAGAAGAGCAGGCCAGCGCCTTTCAGTTCCTGGACGTGAAGGCAGCCGTCCTGGCGGCGAACGGCAGGTTCGACGAGGCCGCCGCCGCTGCGAGGAAGGCCCTCGACCTGATCGAGGCGCAGGGGGGAGGTTTCCTGGAGATGGCCGAGGCGATCCGGACCCGGCTCACCCAGTACGAGGCCGGCGAGCCCTTCCTTCATCCTTCCCCCCCGCAGCCGTAACTGTAGGTCCGCCGCGTTCCGGCAGACCGATCCGGCAAAGGAGCAGCCGTGGGCAAGCGGGACAGGCCGCGGCGGTCCGAACGTCCCTCCCCGCAAGCGACCGGTGAGCAGCCAGGGTCCCTGTGGCCGGTC
>CAZAHC010000367.1:0-2045 GCA_964484595.1 uncultured Fibrobacteraceae bacterium
ATCCACCACCGCCGTTCTTCCCGCGTCCCCTGGCCGCTGACCATCGCCCACGCCGTCCTGGAGGACGAGGCGGCCGAGCGCCAGAAAATCACCGAGCTGCTGGCCCATCCCTATCTGAACCTGGTCAGCGTCATGTTCGCCCATCACGACCGCCTGATGGGATGGCTGCTGGGACTGTCCCACCTGACGGGGATGCTGTTCGCGGACGCGCTGACCCGCTCGGGCCTCGACCCGGCGGAGCTGGCCAGCGTGGCCTCGGTCTCCTTCGACCGCCAGGTGGCCACCGCCCGATCGGTCCTGGCGGCGGACAACCACGCGCTCTACTACGCCATCCAGCGGCTGAACCCCTTCCGGGGCGAGGTGTACGCCGCCCTGACCGCGGCCCTGGAGGAGATCTCCGGCGCCGTCGAACGCAACGACGGCGAGGCGTTCGCCGCCGCCCTGAGCCGGGCCGCCGCCCAGCTGCCGGACCTGGGGAACAGTTCCTGAGGAGGGAAGATATGTCGAGCCGGATCAAGATCGAGGTGGAGCAACTCTCGTTCACCGCGGAGCTGAACGACTCGCCCTCGGCCGCGGCCCTGCTGGCGGCCCTTCCCCTGGAGGTCACGATGTCCCGCTGGGGCGAGGAGTACTACGGCGGCGACCTGCAGGTCCCGGAAGAGCCCACCGCCCGCACCGAGATGGAGGTCGGGGAGCTGGCGATCTGGCCGGCCGGCGGTGCCTTGTGCATCTTCTTCGGCCCGACGCCGGCCAGCGTGGCCGACGAGCCGCGGGCCATTTCAAACGTCAATCCCATCGGCCGGATCCTGGAGGATGTCACCGACCTGCGCGAGCTGGGAGGCTCGATCCAGGCCCGTTTCACCCTGGCCGGATGATCCAGCCGGTCCCGAACCAGCCATGAAAAACCCCGTCGAACTGACGATCCCGCCCCTTATCTCCGGCGGCATCATGCTCAGCTACCGCTGCACGAACGCCTGCCGCCACTGCCTGTACCGCTGCTCGCCCCGCCAGCCCGACGAGTGGCTTTCCCTCGAGACGGCCCGGCGCCTGTTCACGGCGCTGCAGCGGGAGCCCTCGCTGCAGTCGCTGCACCTGGCCGGCGGCGAGCCAACCCTGAAGATGGACCTGCTGGTCGAGATCATGCGGCTGGCCGTGGAGATGGACCTGCCGGTCGCCTACCTGGAGACCAACGCCTCCTGGTGTGCCGACCGCGGGCGAACCCGCCGGGAGATGGAGCACCTGCGCGAGGCCGGCCTGCCGGCGATCCTGGTCAGCGTCTCGATGTTCCACAACGAGTTCGTGCCGTTCTCCAGCACGCGCAACTGCGTGGAGATCGCGCGCGACGTGTTCGGCCCCGGCAACGTGATCCTGTACCTGCCGCAGATGTACGAGCTGCTCGACGGCCTGCCGGACGACGGCACCCACACCCTGGCCGAATTCCGCCGCTGGGCGGGGCTCGAGGACCGGCCGGAGGTGATCCCCCGCCTCTATCAGGTGATCCCGGCCGGCCGGGCCACCGAGGCGCTGCGGGAATGTTACACCTTGCGGCCCGCCGAGGCCTTCGCGGGCGGCTCCTGCGTCGCTGATCTCCTGAGCACCACTCACTTCCACATCGACCAGCACGGGAACCTGTTCACCGGGCTGTGCGCCGGCATCGTCCCGGCTGATATCGACGACCTGCACCCCCGGATCACCCCCGAGACCCACCCGATCTTCTGCACCCTGTGCGCCGAGGGGCCTTTCGGCCTGATGGAGATGGCCGCCCGCCGGCACGGCTTCACCCCGCGGGCCGACGGCTACGCGAGCGGCTGCGATCTCTGCTTCGACGTGCGGCGGTTCCTGGTCGGTGCGGGACGGTTCGCCGAGCTGCGGCCGGAGGTCTTTTATCAGGTTTCGTAAACGGGGGGTGGGCTTTTGGCGGTTTGGGGTAAACCCGGCTTGACAGATCGGTTTGCGGCGCAAAAATCGCGGCCCGGTCCGTGTGTTAAGGTTTTTAGTGCATCGTAGAAACCCACGTCCTCTGGACGTGGTCAGAGTCTGAAGGC
>CAZAHC010000368.1:0-1975 GCA_964484595.1 uncultured Fibrobacteraceae bacterium
GATGTAGCTGAAGTACATGGTGCCGTTGTTGATGGCCACCTTGCTGGGCTTTATGCTGCAGTCGGCCGCGATGCCGGCCGACCCGAGGCTGTTGCGAACCGAGGCAGCCACGCCGGCGCAGGCTGTGCCGTGGCCGGCGTTGTTGCTGTTGTCGTCGGGATTGCTGTCGCCGCTGCCGAAGTCGTAGCCGCTCACCAGGCGCAGGTCGGGATGATCGATGTCAACGCCGCTGTCCAGGATGGCGATCACCACGCCGCTGTGGCCGTAACCCTGGGGCTCGTCCCAGGCCTGCTCGGCGTTGGCATCGAAGCCGACGGTGCCGACCGGCGGGCCGGTGTGATCCCAGGTGCCGCCCCAGTCGTACTCGGGCAGCTGGGCGGTGTTGTTGTGACCCCAGTGATCGGGGTAGAGGGGGTCGCCGGGCGAGGTCGCGGGGAAGGCCCTCCAGTCCAGGGAGACGGCCGCGACGTTGGGGTCGGCCCGGAAGGATTCGGCCAGGTCGGCCACGTTCTGGGCGGCGTCGAACTGGAACAGGAACCAGCGGTCGACACCGAGTTCGGCCGCCAGGCCGGCGTCGCGTGGAGCGTGGTAAGGGCGCTCGATCGACCGGACGCCGGCCGCCAGGGCCAGGGCGTCCACCGAGGCGAGGCCGGTCTCGGCGCCGGGCGCCATGGCGCCCTTCTGGGCGGACAGGCCGAGGTTCGACCGGGCCATGCCGTCGGTGGTGAACTGCACCAGCAGACGATCCGGTGCATAGGGCAGCACGTCCTCACCCTGGCCGGTGAAGCCGGCCTGGGCCGGGGCGAACGGTCGGGGGGTAGTACTGTCGGCGAGCGAGAAGGAAGTCAGGGAAAGAGTGAACACGAGCAGGGCGAGAGAAGAAACGAGTCGCTGGCGGGGCGTGACTTCTCCAATCAGCGCGAGCTGGGTGGTTGACGACAGGCTTACGATCACTTGCTCGGTTGGCTGCCGGGACCTCCATCACGGAAGAAGCAAAACGCAGAGAGAGTAAAAAGGATGAATCGACTCAAATCGAGATATAATTTTATCACATCTGCCATTTCAAGGCCTACAAAAATCTCGTAATTCCTTCAATTTTTTACACTTCCAGTGGTTGCCCGTCCGTTCTCACGTTTCCTTGATCTTACTTTTACTTCCCCAGAGACCTCTTCCGGTTTCGGGTGAGGCCGGATTGGTCTGCGAGGTTCCCGACGGTGGATGGAGGTTGCCGGAGGTTTCGTGATATACTCCCCGCCTTTAACCCGGAGGGCTGGACTTGTCCTGGCAACGTCGTTTTCTCCGGTCGGTCGGCCGGCTTGCCGGCCTTCTGCTGCTGGCTGTTTCCCTGCCGGCTTCCGTCGCGCACGGCGGGCCGACGGTTGCTTCTGATCCACGGGGGCTCGTCGAGGATTACCTCGCCCGTCTGCAGGGGGGAGATCCTGGAGGGGCCGATTCCCTCTGGGTGGCAGACGACCTGCGACACGCCAACCGGCTCGGAATCAGATACCCAGCCGGTCCCCCCAAGCATGACAGCGCCTCGATCATCTTCCCCAACCTGGCCGCGATCCAGCGCCGGGAGGTCCGGGTGTCGGTGGCCCGGGTGGAGCAAGAGGAAAACCAGGCGGAGATCACCCTGGAGCTGACGGGGCCTGCCGGCCCTGGTGGGTGTTCCTACCGGGCGGAAAAGGTGGCTGGTGTCTGGAAGCTGGCCTCGTCTCTGCGGCTTCTCACCAGGGGCTGGGCCTGTCGGGATACCCGCTACTTCCGGCTCCTGGCTCCGGAGCCGAGCTGGTGGAACGACCGGCTCTGCCACGCGCGCACGGCCGAGGTGAACCGCCAGGCCGCGGTGCTGGGAGTGACCGAGGATCGCCTGCTTCTGCTGGAGCGCGAGAAGTTCGACCTGGTCTTCTGCAAGGAGGCCGAGGTCGAGCGCCTGGCCGGCGCCCCCCCCCGGGGTTTCGCCAATCTCCAGTTC
>CAZAHC010000369.1:0-1950 GCA_964484595.1 uncultured Fibrobacteraceae bacterium
AACCGCTCGGTGTCGAGAGAACATCCCTTGATGCTGTTGTGGGTGACGTGGCGGAGCTCGGCGCCGCGTCTTTCGGCCTCGGCCGCGGTCAACGGCGGGGCGTCCGGCGGCGCATCCCCGGCCGGCGAGCGCCCCTCGCTGGCGGCCGCGAACAGCCGCCACACCCGCTGCAGGAAGCGGTACACGCCCTCGATGCCCTCGTCGCTCCAGTCGCCGCCCTCGCTGTAGGCGAATCCCTTCATCATGTAGACGCGCAGCGTATCGGAACCGAACCGCTGGAGGTATTCCTCGGGGTTGACCACGTTCCCCTTCGACTTGGACATCTTCTCGCCGCCCTTGGTGATCATGCCCTGGTGGACCAGGCTCAGGAAGGGCTCGTCGAAGGAGAGGAAACCCAGATCGTGCAGGACCTTGGTCATGAAGCGCGAGAAGATGAGGTGTCCGTAGGCATGGTCGGCGCCGCCGAAGTACTGATCGACCGGCAGCCAGGCTGCCATCCGCTCGGGGAGAAAAGCCCGGTCGGCGGCGTCCGGGTTGGGATAGCGCAGGTAGTACCACGAGCTGCAGACGAAGGTGTCCATGGTGTCGGGGTCGCGGCGCGCCGGTCCCCCGCAGGCGGGGCAGGTCACGTCCATGAAGTCTTGGGAGCTGGCCAGCGGTGACTTCCCGCGGGGCCGGAAATCGACGTCGTCCGGCAAGACGACCGGCAGTTCAGCCTCCGGCACGGGCTGTTCGCCACAGGCCGGGCAGTGGATGATCGGGATCGGCGCGCCCCAGTACCGCTGGCGGCTGACGAGCCAGTCCCGCAGGCGGTACTGGACGGTGGCCCGGCCGAGGCCGCGCTCGGCCAGGTCGGCCACGATGCACTGCCCTCCCTCCTCACTGGGCAGGCCGTCGTAGGCGCGGGAGTTGACCATCGTCCCGTGCTCCACGTAGGCCTCCTCCAGAGGATCGTCCGCCGCGGCGCCGGGCGCCAGGATGACCCGGCGGACAGGCAGGTCGAACTGGCCGGCGAACTCGAAGTCACGGCTGTCGTGGCCGGGAACCGCCATCACGGCGCCGGTCCCGTAGCTGGCCAGCACGTAGTCGGCCACCCAGATCGGGACCTCCTCGCCGTTGACCGGGTTGACGGCTTTCGCGCCGGTGGGCACCCCGGTCTTCCGGCGCGTCCCGCTGGCCCGGTCCACCTCGCTCAGCAAGCCGGCCTGCTGGACGTAGGCCTGCACCTGCTCCTGGTTGGCCGACGTCACCAGAACCGGCACCAGGGGATGCTCCGGGGCCAGCACCATGTAGGTGACCCCGAAGAGGGTATCCGGGCGGGTGGTGAAGACCTTCAGGCAAACGCTGCCGTCTTCCTCCACGTCAAAGCCGGACGGGAGCGGCCCGTTGAGATTCGCCGCCGGGATCCGGAAGACAACCTCTGCCCCTTCACTGCGGCCGATCCAGGCGGTCTGCTTCTTCTTGGTCTCCTCGGGCCACCGGATGTCCCGCAGGCCGTCGAGCAGCCGGTCGGAGTAGGCCGTGATCCGGAAGCACCACTGGGTGCGGTTCTGCCGCTCGACCGGTTTCTTGCAGCGCTCACAGATGCCGTCCAGCACCTGCTCGTTGGCCAGGACGGTCTGACAGGAACCGCACCAGTTCACCGGCATCTCGGCCCGGTACGCGAGGTCGTTCCGGTACAGCTGCAGGAAAAGCCATTGGGTCCACCGGTAGTAGTCGGGACGGTGCGTGGCGACCTCAGCCCCCCAGTCGTACATGGCGCCCAGGGACTGGAGCTG
Organism: uncultured Fibrobacteraceae bacterium; assembly: GCA_964484595.1. Taxonomy (GTDB): domain Bacteria; phylum Krumholzibacteriota; class Krumholzibacteriia; order LZORAL124-64-63; family LZORAL124-64-63; genus CAZAHC01. The sequence goes on from CAZAHC010000369.1 coordinate 1,779, forward strand.
CTCGCGAATGAAGCTGATGTTCTCCTCGGTGTGAACCCGGGGATGGACCCCGCAGCTGATGGCGAAGTTCTCGGCCGGCAGACCGAAGCTGTCGAAGCCGATCGGCTGGAAGACGTTGAAACCCTTCATCCGGCGGAACCGCGCCCACGCGTCCGGCGGCACGTAGGACATC
>CAZAHC010000370.1:0-1891 GCA_964484595.1 uncultured Fibrobacteraceae bacterium
GGTCTGGCCGGGGTCGGTGGCCAGTTCCGCCACCGCCTCGCCGAGTCGCTGCACCGCCAGGTCGGGGTCGGCGGCCGCGGCGTCGGCGTCGACCAGGACCTCGACCCTGGCCTCACCCTCCGCGAAGTCCACCACCGAGCGGGTCTCCTTGTCGTCGGAGTACTCGACCCAGTCCTTCTCGGTCGGGCCGGCGAAGGTTTCCCACTTCTGCTCGACCTCGGCCTGGAAAGCCGCGAAGGCCTCTTGCTCCGCCTGGACGAAGGCATCGAACTCGGCCAGCAGCGAGTCGACCAGGGCCTGGAAATCCTCGTTCTGCTGCTGGAAGAGCCGGTCGAATTCCTCCTGCTGCCTCCTGACGTCGTCCTCGAAGGTGGAATCCTGGCAGACCCCGGGCGCGCAGCAAACGAGGGTCAGCCAGAGACCGCAAAGGGCCAAGACGGTTGCTTTCATGCCTACCTCCGGGCGACCCGGCGCTGGCGCGAGGTCGACGGTTCGAGGTTTTTCCGGACCGCGTCGGCCACCGGATCCGGCTCTCCGCCGCCGCCTGCTCAATCGGGCTCGACCGGCCCGACGGCCGGCGGGCCCGCCACGACGGAATCGGCGTCGCCGCCAGCGGTCGGCACTTCCTCTGCGGGCAGGACGCCCGGGTCGAAAACGTGCTCGGTGGCGGGGGGCCGCTGCCGGTCGCAGAAGAGCGACTGGTTGGCCGCGTAGAACTTCAGGAGATTGTCCACCCGCACGGTCAGGAAGGGGTTGGCGTTTCTGAGCTCGGCCAGCACCGCCGAGGCGGTCGCCACCTTTCCCTCCTCCAGCAGCTGGAGCTGGCTGGCATACTGTTCCGGGCTGGCCTGTCCGTAGAAGTCGTCGAGGCTGGCGTGGATGTTGAGCTTGATCAGCGCGTTGCAGGCGACATCGACGTCGCAGGTCACCAGCAGGCCCGCCCGGTCGGCGCTGATCTGGGCTTCCTTCACCCAGTTCAGGAGGGTGCCGCCGAGGCCGCCCAGGATGACCTCGGCCAGGAAATCGGGCAGGGCCGAGTTGAGCAGCGACCGGACCCCCTTGACCACGTCGAGCAGGAAGATGTGCCGGCACTGCACGTGGCCGATCTGCCGGGCGATGAGGTAGCGGAGCTCGGCCGGCTTGAAGGCCCACAGGAAATCGTTGCCGATCACCAGGCAGGGATTGTGGAAGTTGGTGACCTCGAACCCCCGCTTGCCGGTCCACCCCAGGTAGACCTGCGGCACGGGGATCGGCTCGCCGTCGATGGTGCCCAGGGCGTGGCAGGCATCGACCACCATCTCGTACAGGTCGGGATACTGATCCGGACCTACCTTCACGTACTGAGTATTGCGAACCCCGGAGGAGTACTTCCGCTTGTACTGCTGGAAATAGAGCCCGGTGGCGAAGCGGAGGGTCGAGTTGCCGGTCATGGCGGCCAGCTGTTCCGAAAGCTCCCGCCCGCTTCGTGATTCGTACCACTTCTCGGCCAGGAGCTGCTCCGGGTCGGGCGACTCCCAGTCGTCCTCCGGCGGGGTGAGAATCAGCCGGTCGTACTGGTAGGACCCCAGCCAGAGCAACAGGAGGACCACGATCGCGGTCCAGAACAACTTCTTACGCAGCAGGCGCTGCCAGAGCGGCCGCTTCGGCTCGGGACCGGGCTCGACCGGCGCGGTCTGTCCTTCCTCACCCACCTGATGACCTCCCCCCCACGGGCCGGACAGAACACTCCAAGCGGGGGCGTTCGGGGCTCGGGCCCCGTCCAACCCAGCTGGCAAGAAAGGAAACGATAACCGGTCCTCGTCCGGCAAGTCCACGAAAAACAGTGACCGCCGCCCCCCGCTCCCTCGCGCATTGACTCCCCCCGGACCGCCTCTTATTATCAATTCTCGTC
>CAZAHC010000371.1:0-1870 GCA_964484595.1 uncultured Fibrobacteraceae bacterium
TGAGCTCGAAGTCAACCGCCGTTCGATCTCGCCGCAGCAGCCGGACCTCCAGTGACCGCGTGCTGCGGTCACCGGTGCGGCGGTCGTTGATCCGGTGTCGCGCCTTGGTCACATCACCGGGGTGGATGAAGTCGAAGATGCTCTGGCCGACCAGCTCGTCGGGGTCATACCCGTACTTGCGGATCGCCTCACTCATGAAGACGACTTTGCCGTCGGAATCCAGGCGGTACACCAGATCTGGGAGGGCCGACACAATGGACCCGAGCATCCGCTCGATCGGGCGGAGACTCGGTGATTCCCGGATCTCGGCCTCCAGCTCCCGAAAGTGCTGGCTCACCTGTGCCGGGCTGGTCCCGAGCTGGCTGGCTGTATCCTGGCCCCCCGCCATCGGTCCGACCTCATCGCTCTCCACAGCGGAATCTGAGCCCCATGTGGTGGATTCGCCGGGCGCGTACGATATGCAGTACATCTGAAATGATGCAAACGCAGCATCGCCGCCGTGAGCCAGATCACGTTCGGGACACCTGGGAGCTTTGGCGAGAGCGCATCACGAACCGGCGTCTGCAGACACCAACAGCGCCCTGAGAAGCCCTTCGGCATCCGCTGCCGACATGCGGGCCCGCTTGGCCGCCTGCTTCACCATGCCCCGCGTCATGCCGACCTTGCCGTCCTCATACAGGGACAGGCTCCGCCGGCATATCTCGTCGACCAGGTCCACTGCCGCCTCAGCCGACACCCCGGCCGCAGCCGCCGCTGTGGCCAGCTGTTGGTGCGCGCCGCTGTCCGGCACTCCGAGCTCGGCCCGGTACCGGCCAATCAGGTCCATGAGGAAGGCGCGCGCCACTCCCCGACGTGTGCCGGCACGCGCAGCCATATCGAGGAAGAACAGGTCGGTGCGGCCGTTGGTTCGCTCCCGCACCAGGCGGGCCACACTGTGGACGAGGGTGACGACGTACGTGTCGACCTGCGCCTCGGACACGGACCCATCCACTTCCACCTCGCGCACCCAGGCGGGGATCTCCATCTGTGGCTTCCGGACGAGCAGGTCCCGGTTGAGGACCGCACGCATGGACCTGGCGTATCGCTCGGAGCTGATGCTCCTGGTGCTGTCGGGACCTCCCGCCGGCGCCTCGGGGGCGCTGTCGGGGGCCGCCGGTGTCGGGGTGTCGCGCTGACCGGGGGCAGACACTCCCGGCGGACCCTCCGCAGACTTCAGGGCCGAACTGGCCTCGGCCTGTTCGCGCGCGGCCTTCAGTCGGGCGATGGTGCGCGTCACGCCCTCGTCGACCCGGGGTTCGGTCGCCGGCGGGGACGTGCGCCGCCTGGTGCGGACCTGGGGAGGGGGGGGTGCCCTCAGACCCTCGGGTCTGCCGGTCAGGTCCAGATGCCCCTGCCACCAGATCCACTTGTCGTTGCCGGCCTGCATCTTCTTCCGCATCTCCAGACCCGGCAGGTCGGAATCGGCAAACAGGAACCTGGCGTCCAGCCTGTCGTCCGGCTGAGGACAGAGCTCCAGCCACGTCCAGGGGAGAGCCATCTCATAGGTATACACCGCGCCGCGCGCCGCACTACTGACCCGCGCGGGAATGCCCTCGGCCGGCGGGCTGCGTTGGCGTCCACCCCAGGCGTACGCGTCATCACCTTCTTGGCGCGGCGCCACCCAGACGTTGTTCCCCACATCCGCACCCGGCCCCCGGACGAAGACCTTGAAGTGATCGAAGTAGAACATGAGATCCTTGGGGCGGCCGTCCGGCCCCGTGCCCTTCCGGTCATCGGGCCCCACTCGACCGGCATCAAACGAGTCGTCGACCACGGCCGCGGCCAGATAGAGCCACACGGCATCCCACATGGCGTACACGTCCGCGGGGTG
>CAZAHC010000372.1:0-1847 GCA_964484595.1 uncultured Fibrobacteraceae bacterium
CATCCTGGAGATCGCCCGCGAGGTGTTCGCCCTGGGCGACGGCTGCACCATGAGCGCCAAGAAGGACGCCCTGGCCAACATCGGCGGTTTCCTGTGCCTGAACCGGGACGACTGGGCCGAGGCCGCCACCAACCTGCTCATCCTGCGCGAGGGGTTTCCGACCTACGGCGGCCTGGCCGGACGCGATCTGGCCGCCGTGGCCCAGGGTCTACGGGAGGTGCTGGATTTCGAGTATCTCGAGTACCGGATCGGTCAGGTGGCACACTTCGGCGAGGCGCTCGGCGCGCTGGGGGTGCCTTATTTGCAACCTGTCGGCGGCCACGCCGTCTACCTGGATGCCATGACCGCTCTGCCGCACATTCCCCAGGCCCAGTTCCCGGGCCAGGTCTTCTGCACCGCTCTCTTCCTGGAAGCCGGCGTGCGCGGGGTGGAGATCGGCAGTCTGATGTTCGAGCACACCGACCCGGACAGCGGGGCTCGGGTGAACCCGGCCATGGAGCTGGTGCGGCTGGCGGTGCCCCGCCGGGTTTATACCCATACCCAGCTGGACTATGTCGCCGAAGCCTGCGCGACGGTGGTCGCCCGCGGCGAGGAGCTGGGCGGTCTGGAGATCGAGTGGGAGCCGCCGGCGCTGAGGCACTTCACCGCGCGCCTGCGTCCCGTGGGCGGTCGGCGCTGGTAGGCGGTTGGCTCCCGGTGCCGCCCCGGCACCGGCAAGCGAGGAGTCCAAGGTGAAGATCGATTGCTTGCCCCCCGACCATCCTCTCGGTGAGAAGCTGGCCGAGCTGGCGGCCGGGGCGGCCGAGCGGCTCGAGCTTCCCCTGCATCTGGCCCGCCTCCGCCTCTGCCTGGATGACCTCGACGCCGATCCGCGGGTGTGGCTGTCCTTCGGCCGCCTGGCGGGGGAGGGGCCGTCACCGCGGCGAACGCTCACCCTCTACCTGCACCCGGACCACCTGCTGAGGGATCGGCCGGCTGCTACCGGCTTCCAGTTAAGGGCTCCGGCCTGGGAGTCGGTGCCCCCCCCGCCCGCGGCCGAGTCGTCCTCGCCGGCGGACCTGTCGCCTCGCAAGGCGGAACGTTTCCTTTTCCATCAGCTTCTCTTCGCCCGCGACCTGTGCGAACGGCGACTTGTCCCGGATCTGGTGCCGGGAAACCTGGTCGAGGCCTTCCAGGAGATCTGGGCCGTCACCGTCGACGGGCGCCTGCGGCAGGCCCGGCAGCCGGGGTATTCGGTGGCCGAGCGGCGTCGCCGCTTCCTGCGGGTCTTCTCCACCGGGGGGGTCTTGCTGCCTGAGCACTGGCGAATCTTCCACGACCTCTGGGAGGGGGAGGACGTGAACCAGGCCGCCTGCCTCGAGATGGTCCGGCGCTTGCCCAGACTGAGGCGTTTCGGCTCCTGAAGCCGGGGTTATTATTTGCTTTTTTCCCCGGCAAGCCCCAATTTCATGGCAACCTTTCGACTCGCAGCAGGCATTGATTGACTACTCCCGGCCCGGGGGATAGGATTGCCGCCTGGTCGAGTCATTGAATCGTTTTGATACCGGCAAGCGTCTCTTGCAGCCCCACCGGCAAGGCGAGTGGTTTCCCCCAAGGGAGGTTGTTCCATGTTCGCTGTTTCGTTCTCACGTCGCTGGGCTTCCCTGGTCCTGCTAGGTCTTCTCGTGAGCTTTTCGCTCTCCGGCATCGTGGGTTGCGGCGGCGAAAAGGAGGTCGACCCGTACGTCTACGCCTCGCTGCGGGCCGTCACCACCGGGGCGGTCAAGGACACCGTGACCCGGAACTTCCTCTTCGAGATCGATGCTCCCAAGTTCGAGTTCGTGCGCGGGAACACCGCCGTCGTCAGC
>CAZAHC010000373.1:0-1846 GCA_964484595.1 uncultured Fibrobacteraceae bacterium
CGGCTGGCAGGACTGGACGGGGAACATCGCCCCCGCCACGCCGATGGACTTGGCCGGCCTGGACGGCATTTTCTACGTGGTGACCTCCGACGCCGGGGTCTTCCGGACACCCTTGCCCACTACCTCGGAGGTGCCGCCGGGACCGGCCGCGCCGGGCCTGACCCTGACCGCCTGTCCCAACCCTTTCAACCCCGTCACCACCCTGCGCTTCACCAGCTCCCGCGGCGGGCCCGCCCGCCTAGCGATCTACGACGCAGCCGGGCGCCTGCAGGCGACCCTGGTCGACGAGTGGCTGGACGCCGGCTCCCACGAGGTAACCTGGCAGCCCCGCCGCGCCGCGAGCGGGGTCTACTTCGGGCGCTTGCAGATCGGACCGGAGATCACGACCACCCTCCTGGTACTGGTCAAGTGATCCCGGCCCGGCCGGTTCCCCAGCCGCAGCAGGCCATTCAGGGAAAATCCGGGCTATCGCACCAGGACCATCTTGCCGCTCAGGGTCCGGCCGTCCGCCTCGAGGCGGTAGAAGTAGACCCCCGAGGCAACCGCGCGGCCTGAATCGTCACTCCCGTTCCAGAACACGCGGTGCCGCCCCGCGGGCAGGGAACGGTTCACCAGCGTCGCCACCCGCTTCCCCTCGGGCGTGAAGACTGCCAGGCGAACCCCGCACGAGTGGGGCAGGTCAAAGGCGATGGTGGTGCGCGGGTTGAAGGGATTGGGATAGTTCGCCGCGAGGTTCAGGGCCGGCGGCGGCCCGGCCGGCACGGCGGACGGGCCCGCCGAGACGGTCAAGGTCACCGGCACCACCACCGGGTCGCCGGCGCTGTTCAGGATCACGATCTCCGCCTCGTAGAGGTCCCGGGGCAGCAGGGTCGCATCGAGGGTCACCTCCAGGTCCTGGGTCTGGCCCTGGTTCACCGAGCCCTGGTAGGCGTCGAGCTGCACCCAGTCCAGGGAACGATAGATGGTGAAGACGCCGTTGCTGGTGTCGGTGTAGGCGGGATTGCCCTGGTCGGTCACCCTGACCAGCGCCTGGGCGGTTATCGGCGCGGTCACGGTCCAGGGGAAGCCGCCGCCAGCGGCGGGCACATCGCTGGCGAGAACCTCCCAGGCGCCGCCGTCCTCGCGCCGCAGCTCGACCGTGACCAGCTCCGGTCCGTCGATGGCCACGAATTCGATCTCGTGGGTCTCGTCGATGGCCCACGCCTCTCCCCCGTTCGGAGCCAGCAGGTAAAGCCCCGGACCGATCGACTCGAAGGTGAGCTGGCCGAAGACCTGGTGCGGGGGACTGCCCCAGTCGTCGCCGACCAGCACCCAGGGCACCGCCACGTCTCCCCCCACGCCGGCGAAGGTCAGGTTCAAGGTGGCCGTGGCCTGGTCGCCGTTGCGCAGGAAACCGGACCCGTAGCCCCCGACCCAGGCGGGATCGGCGCCGTTCCCGGTGGCGCCGTTGTAGGCGATGTCCCCGCCGCTGCCGCCAACCAGCGTGGTTCCCGAGTTGACCACCACGCCCGTCGGGAAATCGAGGCTGACGTTGACGATCCACTCGTCATCGGGACTGACGCAGGTGACGGTGAAGACGACGTCCAGGGTCGTACCCGGCTGGAACTGGGTCGGATCGGCGGTGATGGTGGAGTTCTCGATGTTGCGACCGATCCGCAGGGTCGGGTAGTTGGGATCCACCCGCTCGATCGAGAACATGAGGATCGAGCCGGGCTCGCCGTTGTTGGTGAGGTGGAGCCATTCGATGGCCGTCTGCCCCTCCGCGAGGGTCCGGTTGAAGGAGGCGGGAGTCACCTCGCAGGTGGACGCCAGGTCCTCACCGGCGGGCTTGAAGAGGATGGCCCGC
>CAZAHC010000374.1:0-1723 GCA_964484595.1 uncultured Fibrobacteraceae bacterium
GACGCCGAGGGCGATCATTGACTGCTGCTCCGGCAGGGTGTCCGGGTTCCCGGCGCCGAAGACCAGCCCCGTCACCGGATGCGGCAGCAGCAGGGCCGGGTCGCCCAGCAGGCAGTAGCGCTGGCTATTCTGCAGCCAGGGCAGCGAGGGGTGGTAGAGACCCATGTCGACCTTGGCCAGGAGCAGGGCGTCACCAACGGCAATGGTGTCGCTTGTGGCTGCCCCCTGGAAGAGGTTCTCGTAGAAGTAGTCCGAGAGGGCGTTGTTGTAGGAGCTCCAGCTCACCTGCGAGGCGCAGATCGCGGCGATGGCGCCTCCGTTGGGCTGGGAAACGAACACCTCTGCCATGCTCTGGGTGAACGGGCTGTCATAGATACCAACGTCGCAGCTGAAGGCCAGAAAGACGCCTCGCCTCTGCCCGTTACCCAGGCCGTAGATGTCGTCGATCAGCATTACCTGTTCATCGGCCAGGACGTTGTTCGAACCGTGGCCGATGTAGTGGAAGATCGTGGTGCCCTCGTTTAGGAGCCGCTTGGCCTCGAGCCGCGCCCCGGGCTTGTTGTTCGTCCCCGGGGGACTCTCGTAGTCGGCGAGGTATAGCTTCACGACGTCCAGGTTCACCGGGATGTAGTTGTCGACAAGCGCCTCCGCCTGGCGCATGTGTCCGCCGGATTCGGGGCCGGAAGGAGTCATCAGATCGTCGGCCACCATGACCAGGCGGTTGCGCCACAGGCCGGATTCCGGGGCGGTGGCGTAAGCGGTGAGCCTCTCCACCGCCGCCAGCGCCTCGCTGCCGCTGGAAACGGGCAGGCGCCCGGTGGCCAGGTCGGGGATGTCCAGGGGCAATGTCGGCGAGGGCGCCTCGAAGGAGACCAGCCCGTCGTCGGTGGAATAGGGGTCGGTGTCGTACCCCACCCGGTGCGGGTTGAGCGGGAACCTGGTGCGCAGGGTGGTGGGCACGAAATCGTAGAGCTGCATGCCGGGGTCGTTGCCCATGTAGTTGCGGAAGTCCCGGGACGCGTCACCGATGAAACAGACGAAAAGCAGCTCTGGATCTTCCGGCCCGGTGGGCCTCTCCCGGGCCAGCCAGCGCAGGAAATTGCGCAGGGCCAGGGGATCCTTCTGGCCGCCGGAGAAGTTGTCGTAGATTTCCTCCTCCGAGACGGCGACCGCCACCGGCTCGGTGTAGGCATCGACCCCCGGCAGCAGGGTGGATCTCAGCAGGGCCAGGTTCTGACCCGCCGCCGCGAACCGCGGATCGTGGATCACCACGTAGTGAGCAGCAGGGACGGTGGTGCGCACGGAGGTCACGAGGTGGAGATCGCGGTCGGGGACGTCTCGCAGATCACTCTCGTTGAAGACCACGAGGTGCCGGTCTTGCGTGGGGTCGCGGACCAGGCCGAGGGTGAGGGAGTGCTCCGGGCCGCCGGATTGGGTACCGGCGAGACCCAGCGCCGAATCCGGCCGGGTCACGTCCCAGCAGTGAATGGGATCGGCGGCGGGATCGTCGATGGCGACCAGCAGGTCCACTTCCTCGCCGGGAGCGGCCACCTGGTGGCCCCAGTGGACGACCGGCAGCTGGCCTGCACCCTTGGTCAGCGGCGCCCAGTAGAGAACGTCGAAGGAATCCAGGGCGAGGGCGAGGGTGACTCCGTCGTCGTCCGGCTGGTTGTTGTTCTGCAAGGTGATCTGGTTATGACCGCTGTGAATATCCTCGCTCCAG
>CAZAHC010000375.1:0-1646 GCA_964484595.1 uncultured Fibrobacteraceae bacterium
GGCGGCTCCAGGCGCGTCCAGTCCAGGTTGGCCAGGGTCAGACCGTCGAAGCGGCCTGGGGGCAGGTTGGCCCGCTGCCATAGCTCGACCGGCCGCTCCCGGCAGCCACAGGCGGTTTTCTGCTCGACCTCCTGCAGGTCGTCGCCATCGTAGGCCAACACTGCCTGACGGTAGACGCCCCGCCCGCCGCAGCGGCCGCATCTAGCCAACGTCAGGTTGCCAGCGAGAAGCTCCTTCTCGGTCATCTGCCATAGATGGATCTTCACTCGATGACCTCCTCACGACGTCGAGATACGCGGTGTCCTCGGGATTCACGATCTCTAGCCTGTGATAGATCCCTGCTTCAGTCAGGGCCTCGTGGGCGGCGGTCAGGTGGGTCTTCACTACCTCATAGGCGGCCGGGTCTTGCGGGTACACCAGGATCTCGGCCTGTTCCTGCCAACCGGCGCTGCCACTTACCTTGCATTGCCGCAAGACGACCAGGTCCTCGGTGGGCAGTTGCCCGCTCAGCGCGTTGCAGGCATCCCGCCACGCTTTTCCCGGCTCAACCTCTACACAGCCCAGCAACCCGGTCAGGCCATCATCGCCGCCCTCAGTCCCCTTTGTCCCTGGGCCAAAGGACCAGGGGCTGGGGCCTGAGGACCCAGGGTCCTGCAGCGGGAACTGCCGCTCCCAGGCCCGGAACAGACCCTCCAGGTGACGGGGGATTGTCCGACGGTACGGCCCGCCGTAGCGCACCGCCCGCCGGAAGAGGACAATGGTCTCCGGCGGCAGTTCCGCCAGTTCGCCGGAACACTCCGGCGGGGGGTGCCCCTTGACCAGGCGACTGACCAGATAAGCCGTGGGCTTCTTCACCCCCGGCTGGGTGGTGGTGTAGAGCACCCAGTCCAGCACCTCGGCGTACGTCGTCGTGGCCTCAATCCTGGCCCGGTTGTCGCCCTCTTCGATACCCAATCGGTCGAGCAGCATGGCCACATCAGCAACACCCTGACCGGCCTGTCCGGCGATGGTCAGAGCGGCGGCGTCGCAACCAGCTTGTTCAGCCCTTGGTCCTGAGGCCCAAGGACTCAGGGCAACGGTTCCAACGCCCCCCCGATCAACTTGTCCAGCGACGACCAGGGGAGAAACACCAACCGAGCCAGCTTGTCCGGCGACGGCTTTGGCAGGTGTCCTCTCAACATCAGCGGAATCAGCTTGCTCAGCGATGATGGTTTCCGTTGGCGTGTTGCTTTCAGCCAGAAGGTTAGCTTGTTCAGCGATAACCTCCGGACCGACGATAGCCATGTACCAGATGGCGGCGGCCAGGGTTCGAGCGCCGACGCGCCCGCCGCCAGAGCGGCCGATGAGCCGGCCGAGTTGCCTGCGGTCCACCGCTTGATCGGCCCCAACCAGGCCCAACTTGCGAGCCATGTCGATCAGGACGCTCACCCGCTTGCGGTTGGCGTCTACTCGTTTCAGCGCGGCGGCCCACTCGGCCGGGATCTTGATCTCGCTTGAACCATCCTCCCTTTCCCGGAACTGGGAAAGAGAAAGCAGGTTTGAGGCGTCAGCAGCAGCAGCAGCAGCAGTTTTTGGCCCGGCCGGTGCTATGCTGCTGCTGCCCCCGGCCGGTGCTAAAAGTGCTATAAGTGCTATGCTGGTCTGGG
>CAZAHC010000376.1:0-1644 GCA_964484595.1 uncultured Fibrobacteraceae bacterium
GGCCCAGGAACTGGCCGGAGCGATCGTGATCGGCACCACGGTCGCCTCGGTGCTGACGATCTCCGCCTGGCTGGTACTGTTCCGGTTCAGTTGACCCCTGAAGGAGGGGAAACCATGAAAAGGCCCGCTCTCCTGTCGATCCTCGCCGCCGGTCTGCTGAGCCTGACGGCGAGCCTGCCTGCCATTGCGCAGGACTGGGACCGTATCCAGGTCCAGTCGATGCACCTGAACGAAACCGTCCACCTGGTGTATTCCCGGGCCGGGGGGAACATCGGGAGTGCGAAGATTGCGGGGCGGTGATCGGCGAGCACAGAAAAGGCTGGCTGCTGGAGAACGGCCGCTGGATAGAGACGGCTGCAGGGGACGGCACGACCGTAGGCTATCACCTGTCCGCCTTGTACAGCCCTCTTGGGTGGTATAGCTGGGCCCAGGCGGCGAAGGATCTGTTGGCCGCCAAGAAAGCAGGACCGGAGGCGTTGAAGACCTGGACGAACACCGTTCTCGGTGAAACCTGGGAAGAGACAGGAGAGACGGTCAACGAACATGTTCTGCTGGCCAGGCGCGAGAAGTACTCAGCGGAGGTCCCTGCTGGAGTGTTGGTCCTGACCGCCGGTGTTGACGTACACGACGACCGGCTGGAAGTGGCTGTCTATGGGTACGGACTGGGCGAAGAGTCCTGGGCGGTCGATTACCGCGTTCTGTGGGGCGATCCTGGCCGAAAAGAGGTCTGGCAGCAGCTTGACGACATCCTGATGAACGGCAGCTACAAGTACGAGCGTGGGGGCAGAATGAAGGTGGTCGCCGCATGTATCGACAGCGGCGGCCACTTCACTCAGGCGGTGTACGAGTACGTCAAGCCGAGGCAGGCACACAGGATCTTCGCTGTAAAGGGCATGGCCGGTGTCGGCAGACCGATCCTCTCCAGTCCCAACGGGGACCACTGGGCGCCGGTCGGCCGGTTGATGCGATCGCCCAGGTTGACCGGCGCGGTCCAGCTGTCGTGCTCGTCGCGAAAGCAGATCACGTAGTCGGCGGCGCCTCGGTTGTCGGGCAGGCCGACCGCGCCGAAGATCAGGTAGCTCTCGTCCGGCGCCACGAAGGCGTTGAACTGGCTCGGCGCGGCGTTGACGAGGTCGGGCAGCCGTTCCGGCTCCTGGTACGCGCCGTCCACCAGGCGGGACCGGAACAGGGAGTGGGCCCGGCTGTCGGGAGCGGTGCGGCAGAAGTAGAGGGTGCCGTCGGTCGTGAGGGAGGGGAAGAACTCGGCGCCGTCCGTGTTGACCGGCGGGCCGAGGTTGTACGGCTCGGCCCAGCCTTCCGTGGTGCGTTCGACCACCCAGATGTCGTTATCCTCCGCCTCGTCGCCGGTCTCCGGCCGGTTGCTGAGGAAGAACAGCTTTTTCCCGTCCGGGGAGAGGGCCGGCTCCAGGTGGAGCCAGCGGGGGTCGCGGGAGAACGGCGCCACCTCCGGTGGGGTCAAGCGGCCGTCGACCCGGCGGCTGACCATGATGGCGGTGTAGCGGAAGCGGCCGATCACCTGGCAGAAGTAGAGCTCGTCGCCGTCGGGGGTGATGGCGACGTCGCGGGTGGTGCAGCCGGTGGAGATGATGCCGGGGGCGAAGAGTTGTGGTTCGGGGCCGGGGA
>CAZAHC010000377.1:0-1619 GCA_964484595.1 uncultured Fibrobacteraceae bacterium
GAGAAGGCCACCAGCAACATCTGCACGAACCAGGGGCTGATGGCCCTGCGGGCGACCGTATACTTGGCCCTGCTGGGCGCCGAGGGGTTCCGCGAGCTCGGCGCCGCCAACCGCACCCGCTGCGAGGCCCTGCGCGCCGCGGTCGCGCGGGTCGGCGGGGTCGAGATTCCATTTGCCGGCCCGGTGTTCAACGAGTTCGTGATCAGGTTGCCGCAGCCCGCGGCCGCTTTCTGCCGCTTCGCCCGTGACCACGGCCTGCTGGCGGGCATCCCGCTGGACGGATTCCCAGGCTGCGGCGAGCGGGACCTGCTGGTGGCGGTGACCGAGAAGAGGACCGCGGCCGACATCCGCCGCTACGGCGAGCTGCTCGCACAGTTCCTGGCCGGCGGACCGGAGGGGCGGGAATGAGCAACGAGAAAACGACACCGCCGGACCGGGAGCAACCGGTCGCCTGGGGCGCCGACCTGCAGCGATCCCTGTTCACCAAGGGCAGCCCCGGCCGGCGCGGATTCACCTTCGCGCCCTGGGACGGCGATCCGGTGGAGACCGACCTGCCCGCCGCAGTACGGCGAGAAGAGCCGGCGGACCTGCCTTCGCTCGCCGAGGCCGAGGTCATGCGGCACTTCATCCTGCTGTCGAACCTGAATCACCATATCGACCGGGGGATGTACCCGCTCGGTAGCTGCACCATGAAGTACAACCCGCGCCTGAACGAGCAGGTGGCGGGCCTGAGCGGCTTCGCCGCGCTGCACCCGGAACAGGACGTGGACGACGTGCAAGGTTTGCTGGCGGTGCTGAAGCTGCTGCAGGATCAGCTCTGCGAGATCACCGGTCTGCCCGCCTGCAGCCTGCACCCGGCCGCCGGGGCTCACGGCGAGTTCCTCGGCATGCTCGTGATCCGGAGCTTTTTGCGGGCTCGCGGGGAGACCGACCGCGACGAGATCCTCATTCCCGACTCCGCCCACGGCACCAATCCGGCCTCGGTGGTCCGGGCCGGCCTCAAACCCGTGACCATTCCGTCGGCGGCAGGCGGGCGCGTGGACGTGGCGGCGCTGCGGCAGGTCGCAGGTCCCCGCACTGCCGGCATCATGATCACCAATCCCAACACCCTGGGCCTGTTCGAGACCCACATCGTGGAGATCGCCCGGATCGTGCACGAGGCGGGCGGACGGCTCTACATGGACGGCGCCAACCTGAACGCGATCCTGGGCAAGGCCCGGCCAGCGGAGATGGGTTTCGATGTGGTCCACCTCAACCTGCACAAGACCTTTTCCACCCCGCACGGGGGAGGGGGGCCCGGCGCGGGGCCGGTCTGCGTCACCTCCGAACTGGAGCCTTTCCTGCCCGGTCCGAAAATCGAATCGCAGGGCGATCGTTTCGTCCTGGCACGCCTGCCGGGACCGGACAGCCCCGCCATCCATTCCTACCTGGGCAACGTGGGTGTCTGCTTGCGGGCGGTGGCCTTCATCCTGCGCAACGGGGCCGCCGGCCTGACCAGGATCGCCGAGTCCGCGGTGCTGAACGCCAACTACCTGCTGGCCCGGTTACACGAGGTATGGCCCGTCACGAACGCTGACGGTTGCCTGCACGAGTTCGTGGCTTCCGGCGCGGAGTGGAAG
>CAZAHC010000378.1:0-1596 GCA_964484595.1 uncultured Fibrobacteraceae bacterium
AAGGACACCTCGACTCCCGAACCGACTCAGTACCAGGGCGCCAATCCCATAGAAGTAGGCAACAGCCTTCAATCCGGTCCCCAGCAGGCCCAGCAGGAAGGCCAGCGGAGCTAGCACGGGCCACAACCCGACCACCGCGCCGAAGAAGGAGAAGGCGTGAAGCAAGCAGAGGCCGAGCAGAGCGTTCAACCAGTCCTTTTCCCAGGAGAGACCTAGATAGCGAGCCGCCCGCCGGCCGACATTCAGGGCGACCGCCGCCACCGCCAGCAGGCCCAGCAGTACGAGGACCAGCACGAGCAGCAGGGCCAGCGGAATGCCGATCACGGTCAGGATCAACACGGCAAAAAGAAGGATCAAACCGATATGGCCCACCAGGGCCACCAGGACTCCATAACCGATACTGGTGGCCGGTTTCTCCACCAGGGCAGCCTCCACGTTGACCAGCTTTTCAGCCGGGAAGACCGCCAGCAGCAGGATGACCAGGAAAGCCAGCATCAGGAACAGCACCTGCTTGGCCAGGAACGCCACCCAACCGCCGGAGAAGGGTAGCTGCATTATTCCCAGCTCCTGGCCCAGGTAGGGGTCGAGAACGACGACGCTCCCGGCCACCTCGGCGTCCTCGTCCAGGTCCATCTTCCCGAGAACGGTGACGACCTGGCCGGTCACCTCGGCGGTATCGGTGAGCTCGAGATCTCCGAGCACCACGATGACATCGCCATCCACCCGGCCCTCGATCATGGCATCGCCAAAGACTGCGATGACGTTGCCCCGCACCTCCTCGTCCTCTTCGACCAGGACACTGTCCCAGAGCTTGACGGCATCGCCCCCGATCACCCGGCGAGGGGCCGGCGTTGGTTCGACGCCGAGAACCCGGGACAGGGCTTCCTCGGGATGGGTCCAGCTCAGGGTATCGGGAAGGTCGTTCAAGATGGCCTGAGTGATCGAGCTGATGCCGCGGCTGATCTGCTCCCCGAGATCATCCGGGATGTCGATCTCGATGGCGCCGCCGTCCTTTTTCCGCAGGGAAATTGTCTGGTCTTCGATCTTCAGGTCCAGGTCCGCCAGTTCCCGCCCGAGCCCGGAAATGACTCCCCCGAATTCCTCGAGGGCCCGGTCGAGGGTTTCCCGGCCCGAAAGCGGTTCGAGATGGCCATCGAGATCCGCCTCGGCCAGAGAATCCCGCAGGTTCTCGATCATCCGGGAATAGCGCCTCACCTCTTCGAGCAGGGAATCGCGAACGACGGAGTCGGGCCGGGTCGAAGAGTCGGGCGCAGCTTCTCGAGCCACCGCCGGGAGGCAGGCAGCCAGCAGCAGACTCACCACTGCCGGGAGGAGAGCGGCCCGCTGCCCACCGGAGAGAAAAAACTTGCTCACGTACCGGAAACCCCCCAGGCGACCTGGGTTGCAGGAATCAGCCGTTTTCGGACCGGCGCAGGGCAACAGTAAGCCTCCGGGCAATCCTTTGCAGCCGGACCAGGGCCTCGGGAAGAACTCCCGCCACCACGACCAAGGACACGCTGTCCGGGAGCCACGCGGAAACGAGGCCCGCCGTGGCAACGATCGCCAGGGTCATGCCGGAAAGGCGGAACGGGACCG